>CATYJC010000001.1 GCA_958407555.1 uncultured Collinsella sp.
TGCTGTGAAAGGCGATGGCCTGGCGATTGATATTGCTGGGCGCGATGATGTCCTTGTCCAGAATTACAAAATGACCAATGCCGCCGCGGGCAAGTGCCTCGCAGCAATTGGAGCCCACGCCTCCGCAGCCGAGCACCAACACCGTGGCGTTGGCGAGTTTATTAAGTGCCTCGCGGCCCATGATGATCTCGAGCTTGGTATCGCGCGTCTCGACGAGAGCAGCAGTTTCGGTCATAGACATCCTCCGATGGGGAAGCGAATCGTGTTTTAGCTATCGTCATTATAGGTATTATCGCGATTTCATTTGAGCCCTTGGGGCTTGTTGAAATGGGGTCGGGATTCGCATAAGATTGAAGCAGATGGCACCCGTTGCCGCGGGTTAGCCAACTCCGAAACACGTTTTTGGCGTGAGAAGTGACCGTCTTCGCATTGCGCGGGGGCGGCTATTTTTTGAGTGTAAGATTAGATAATTAGACAAACATCTAAATATCGAGTATAGTGTGCGCGTCATGAGAGATGATGAGAGGAGGTCTTATGCCGGGAGAGGGTTTTAAGGCGCTTGCCGATCCAACGCGACGGCGCATTTTGGAGTTGCTGCGCGAGGGCAATTGCACGGCGGGGGAGCTTGCCGAGCATTTCGATATCAGTAAGCCGTCGTTGAGCCATCACTTGGCGACGCTCAAAAACGCCGGGTTGGTGACCGACGAGCGCCATGGCCAAAACATCGTATACAGCTTAAACACCACCGTCATGCAGGACTTGATCGGTTGGTTTATGGGCTTTACAAACACGGAAGGTGATAAGGATGAATAACGAAAACAAGGGCATTCACGCCACGGGGGTATCGCGGCGTGTGTGGATTGCGCTGATCGCTCTGTGCGTCGCCAATGTCGTAGCGCACCTCATAGTGATGCCGAGCTTGCCTGCGCAGATTCCTACGCACTGGGGCGCGAACGGCGCCGTCGACGGTTGGGGTCCTAGCTGGATGGCCTCCGCGCTCGGCGTGCTGCCTCTGGCACTTCTTGCGATGTTCTACGTCGTGCCACGCATTGACCCCAAGGGCGAGGCGTATCGAACCTCGGGCAAGTTCTATCAGGGCTTCGTAATCGCCTTCACCTTGTTTATGTGCGCCATAAGCTGGTTGGGTGAGCTTACGATCTGGGGCGTGGTGCCGGCGGTCGGTTCGGTCAACGTGCTGATTTCCGGTGCTGTCGGTCTGCTGTTCATCGGCGTAGGCAACTACTTGCCGCGTGTGAAGCGGAACTATACACTCGGTATCAAGACGCCCTGGGCGCTTGCCGATCCCGAGAACTGGCGCCGTACGCAGCGCTTTGGCGGTGCCTGCTTTATGGTGCTGGGTGTTGGCCTGATTGCGATGGGCGTGGCGGGCAGCATGCTTTCGAGTGAAGTCGTCGCCGCGGTGATTGCGGTTCTAGCGTTTGGTTCGGTCGGAGCCGTCTACGTCTACTCGTATCTGCTGTGGCGCAAATCGCAGCGAGCCGCTCGTTAAGGTTGCGGAAAACTAGCGTACGCAGTTCATAGTATGTTCCGGGGGACTTTTCCCAGGTAGTATTAGGGGGTATGGGCAACCATGCCCCTTTTTTCGTTAAGTTTCAGAGCTGGTTTCCTCATTTCGTTTCTACTAAAGCGAATCAAGAATAGAGAAACAGCAGGTAGAAAGGATAAAACAGACAAATGGCGGAGTTTATCTACCAGATGTATCAGGCTCGCAAGGCCCATGGCGACAAGGTAATCCTTGACGACGTGACCCTGAGCTTCTACCCCGGTGCCAAGATCGGCGTCGTGGGTCCCAACGGTATGGGCAAGTCGACCCTGCTCAAGATCATGGCCGGCATCGAGGAGGTCTCCAACGGCGATGCCAGGCTCACCCCTGGCTACACCGTGGGTATCCTGCAGCAGGAGCCGCCGCTCGACGACGACAAGACCGTCATCGAGAACGTGCGCATGGCATTTGGCGACATGATTGCCAAGGTCGATCGCTTCAACAAGATTGGCGAGGAGATGTGCGACCCGGATTGCGACATGGACGCCCTTATGGCCGAGATGGGAAAGCTCCAGGACGAGATTGACGCCGCCGACGGCTGGGATATCGATTCCAAGCTCGGTCAGGCCATGGACGCCCTGCAGCTGCCCGATTCCGACATGCCGGTCAACGTGCTTTCCGGCGGCGAGCGTCGTCGCGTGGCCCTGTGCAAGCTGCTGCTCGAGGCTCCCGACCTGCTGCTGCTCGACGAGCCCACGAACCACCTGGACGCCGAGTCGATCCTGTGGCTCGAGCACTTCCTGCACAACTACCAGGGCGCGGTGCTTGCCGTTACGCACGATCGCTACTTCCTGGATAACGTTGCCGAGTGGATCTGCGAGGTCGACCGTGGCCACCTTTATCCCTACAAGGGCAACTACTCAACGTATCTGGAGACCAAGGCCGCGCGTATCGAGGCTCAGGGCAACCGTGACGCCAAGCTCGCCAAGCGCATGGAGGCCGAGCTCGAGTGGGTACGCAGCTCGCCCAAGGCTCGCCAGGCAAAGAACAAGGCCCGTCTTGCTCGCTACGAGGAGATGGAGGCCGAGGCCCGCGCAAGCCAGAAGCTCGACTGGACCGACATCCGCATCCCTGTGGGCCCGCGTTTGGGCAACAAGGTGCTCGAGGCCCATCATCTGCACAAGGAGTTCGATGGCCGCGTGCTCATCGATGACCTTTCGTTCACCCTGCCGCGCAACGGCATCGTGGGCGTGATCGGTCCCAACGGCGTGGGCAAGACCACACTGTTCAAGACGATTGTGGGTCTGGAGCCGCTGACTTCGGGCGAGCTCGAGGTGGGCGAGACCGTCAAGATCTCTTACGTCGACCAGAACCGTTCCGGCATCGACCCCGACAAGAACCTATGGGAGGTCGTCTCGGACGGCCTGGACCACATGATGGTCGGCGAGACCGAGGTTCCGAGCCGCGCTTATGTGGCGAGCTTTGGCTTTAAGGGCCAGGACCAGCAGAAGCGCGCTGGCGTGCTCTCCGGCGGCGAGCGCAACCGTCTGAACCTGGCGCTCACGCTCAAGCAGGGCGGTAACCTATTGCTCCTCGATGAGCCCACGAACGACCTCGACGTCGAGACGCTGTCCTCGCTCGAGGCGGCGCTGCTCGAGTTCCCGGGCTGCTCGGTGGTCATTAGCCACGACCGTATGTTCCTGGACCGCGTCGCCACGCACATTCTGGCGTGGGAGGGCACCGACGAAAATCCGGGCAACTGGTATTGGTTCGAGGGCAACTTCGAGGCCTATCAGGCCAACCGCATCGAGCGCCTGGGCGAGGACGCAGCCCAGCCGCATCGTATTCGCCGCAAGCTCACGCGCGACTAGTCGAGCTCAGGTGGCCTAACGAGAAAGGGACGATAACCTTGAGGGTTATCGTCCCTTTTTGTTACTTGGTAGAAGGCTCAACTTTATCGATGGTCCAGGCGGCTCCGAGACCGCCGGTGGTGTTGCGGCGGATGCGCACGGTGACTTCGCGGCGCTCGCCGGCCTGCGTGTAACGCAGGGGGAAGCTTGCGCGGTTTCGCGCGACCTCGATGGTACCGCGCTCGCGGGCGATCCAGTAGTACTCGCCGACGATGCCGAGGGTGTCGGCGCCGTAGGGGAGATAGGTTGACAGCTGGTGCAGAAGCGGGCCGGGGCAGAAGATCTCGGTTGTGAAATCGACGGGGAAGTCCTTGGGGATGGCGGGCGCTGCAGGTGCGGGGGTTGGGGCTGCTGCGGGTGCCGAAGCCGGTGCCGGTGCGGGAATTTGGTCGCAAGCAGAGGTGAGCACGGACTCGATGACGGGTGCGGGCTCCGGCGTCGCTTCCGGCTTGATCGTGGAATCTGCGGGCTTCACGGTGACGGGCACGTCTGCAGCTGCGGTTTCAACCTCAACCTCAACCTGCGTCGCGTTCTCGTTCTCGGCGCTCGACTTTGCCTCGATGGGCGTGGATGCCATGGTGGTGATGCCGGCGTTTGCGTTCTCGGGGTCATAGACGACCGTGAGCGAGATGGCAGGCTGCGGTGCCTCGGGCTCCGATGTCGCCTCGGTAGCGTCCTGTTCTGCGGGCTCTTCGGGCTGATCGTCCTCAGCTTCGTCGCCAAAGACATCGCTGTTTTGGAACGCAGGCGTCTCGGGTTGGTTGGCGGCTTCTTCGGTTGTCGACTTGGGAGCCTCGTTGAGCTCCGCGGTGGCTTCCTGCTCGGATATGACTTCGGGATCGGTCGTGGCAGCGATTTCGGTTTCGGCTTCCGCTGTTACCTCAATAGCGACTTCGATCTCTTTCTCGGGCTCGGGCACAGCTTCAACTACGGGTTCGGGACGCTTAACGTGCTTGGGGCGCACGGCCTTGAGGTCCTTCTCGCCGCGCTTTTTCTTTTTGTAGGACTGCTTGGCGCCCTTGGCTGTCTTGGGCTTGTCCTCGCCCTTGGCAAGGGCGGCATCCCAGGCCTCGTTGGCGATGACGGTGGCATACAGGCGGCCGCCTTTAAAGACAGTCAGCTTAATACAGTCGTCAAGCTCCTCGAGCAGCTCGCGCGTGGACTCAAAGCCCAGGTCATAAGCGGTCATGTTGCCGGCGGCGAGTGCCTCTTCGACCTGCGTCATAAACGTTTGCTTGCCGCACCCAATCGCATCGCGCAGCAGGCGATACAGATAGATGTGGTTGCCCAACGATAGCGTGGGCGTAACTATTGTCTTGCTCATGGCAAATCTCCTCTTTACACACCAAAGCATCTTACCATCGCACGGGGCGTGCCACCTCGGCGCCCAAGGCAAACGGGCGCGACCGTTGCCGGTTCGCGCCCGTTATACAGGTCGGTTATCTATGAGAGGCAAATGTGCTTAGTTGCCCGACGTTGTGCCTTGACTTGAGCTGTCGGATGCCGTGCCGGACGCGGTTCCGCTCGAGCTGTTGGTGTTGCTGTTGTCGGTAGATCCCGTACTCGATGTATTGCCGTTCGTCTGGTCGCCCGTGCTCGGTTGAGAGCCATCAGTCGTTTGGCTTGAGTCGGTCGTGCCGGATTGCGTGCCGCTGTTGTTCGCAGAGGAATCGACGCCCTGCGATTGATCGGGGGTGTTCGATGACGAGTCGGTGGATGCGGAGTTGCCCTGCGGGTCGTCCTGCTGGCTTTGCGATTGACCGGAGCTATCCGCGTCGTGCTCGGTCGTGTGCGACGAAAGGATTGGCTCGGGACGCTCGCCCAGGCCCTCACCGGCTGTAGTGATAAGGATAGCGCCAGCGCAGGCGATGACCGCGACGATGGCGATGGCAATCGAGAAGACGATGACCTTCTTTTGCGTCTGGCTGCGCTCTGCCGCCGCCTTGGCGCGCAGACTGTTGGGGGCGACGCGCGCCGTGGTCGCGCGCCCCGCAACCTGGCGCATCTCCTGCGTAGTCGCGGCGCCGCCCAGGTGCTCCTCGGCATTAAGCTCAACGGGCTCATAGGCGCCGGCGGGGTAGTCGACGGCGGCGTGCGTACCTTTGAGGGCTTCGGCGCTGGCAGAGATAAAGTGGCGGTAGACCTGCGAGGACACAACGGTGATGACCGAGCTCACGGCGGCACCAATTACTGACCCAGCGATACCAATCTTGGAGGCAAGCGCGACGCTCGTGGCGGCGGCTGCGGCGCCGGCGATGATCTGGGGAATGGAAATGTCGTCGAACAGGCCCTTTTTGGGCGCGATGGCCATGGTCTGTCCGATGGAATGGTTCTCGTGCACGCCGTTGTTGAGCGATGCCGGTGTCATGACGCGCGTACGCGGCGCGTCGGTGTACTTGGTTGTCATACGGGGTCCTCCCGGCGTAAATCTGCTTCGTTTCGTGTAGCCATCAGGGTACCCACCAGATGTGAATCGTACGTGACATTTAACAGATACCATCAACTCATCAATAGCTCACCAAGTTGGTGGGATGCGGTTGGACCCGGCGGTTGAACTACAATAGGGCTTGCTAATTGTTGTGAATGGCGTCTACGCACGGGAGCATTCTTATGAATCTTCACCTTTCTCAGTCTGATGGCTTTTTGCGTGTGGCGGCGGCGTCGCCGCAGATTCGCGTGGCCGATGTCGAGGGCAATGCCGAGGTTGCGCTGGCGGCTGTTCGCGAGGCTGCCGAGCGCGGCGTTCGTGCTCTGGTTTTGCCCGAGCTTAATCTGACTGGCTATACCGCGGCCGATCTGTTCCATAACCGCACATTACTGCATGCCTGCGAGACCGCACTGGCACATATTCTCGATGAAACCCGCGAGCTGCCGATTGTCTTTACCATCGGTCTTCCCGTTGCAGTTGCCGAGAATATCTACAACTGCGCCGCCGTGTGCTGCGCTGGCGAGCTTTTGGGACTCACGGCCAAGAAGTATCTGCCCAACTATGGCGAGTTCTATGAGCGCCGTTGGTTTGCTCCGGCGCCTGCGGATCCTGTGTGGGTCGAGTTTGCCGGTCAGGGTCCGGTTCCGCTGGGTTCGGGGCTTGTCTACCGCTGCTGTGATGAGGGCGCCGAGGACCTGGTGCTGGGCGTTGAGGTCTGTGAGGACCTGTGGGTGCCGGCGCCCCCTTCGACCGAGATGGCGCTTGCCGGTGCGACGGTGATTCTCAATCCGTCGGCCTCGGATGAGATTATCGGTAAGGCAGATTACCGCCGCAGCCTCATCTCCAATCAGAGTGCGCGCCTGTACTGTGCCTATGCCTATGCAGATGCGAGCGAGGGTGAGTCTACGACCGACATGGTCTTTGCGGGTGAGAACCTCGTCTACGAAAACGGCTCGAAGCTCGCCGCGACCAAGCTGCTTACCTGCGACATGGCCGTCGCCGACGTTGACCTTGACCGCCTGGTTGCCGAGCGCCGTCGCTCGACGACGTGGACGCGCGCGGACGATGCGCAGGAGGCCACGACCGTTGAGTTTTCGTTTGAGGGCGTGCCGGCAGATGAACCTGTCCTGCGCGATGCGCTCGACATCGACCGTGTCTTCCCCCGCGCGCCCTTTGTCCCGGCCGACCATGGCGACCTGGCCGAGCGCTGCGAGACCATCCTCGACCTGCAGACCGCCGGCCTCAAGACCCGCCTTGCCCATACGGGTACCAAGGCTGCAGTCATCGGTCTTTCGGGCGGCCTGGATTCTACACTCGCACTGCTCGTGACGGTTCGCGCCTTCGATGCACTGGGACTGCCGCGCACCGGTATCACGGCCGTGTCCATGCCCGGCTTTGGCACGACGCATCGCACCAAGTCGAATGCCGAGTCGCTCGCTCGCGACCTTGGCGTGAGCTTCCGCGAGGTTTCGATCCACTCGGCTGTGGAGCAGCACTTCAAGGACATTGAGCACGATCCGGCCGTGCAGGACGTGACCTACGAGAACAGCCAGGCGCGCGAGCGTACGCAGATTCTGATGGATCTGGCCAACCAGGCTGGCGGTTTTGTCATCGGCACGGGCGACCTGTCGGAGCTGGCGCTCGGCTGGGCTACCTATAACGGCGACCACATGAGCATGTACGCCGTCAACGCGAGCGTGCCCAAGACGCTTGTGCGCCATCTGGTGCGTTATGCCGCCGATGTCTTTGGCGGACGCATTGCCGAGGTCCTGCTCGATATCCTCGATACGCCGGTGTCCCCCGAGCTTCTGCCGCCCACGGGCGACGGCGAGATTGCGCAGAAGACCGAGGATTTGGTGGGCCCGTACGAGCTGCACGACTACTTCCTCTACTACCTGTTGCGTTTTGGCTTTGAGCCGGGCAAGATCTACCGCATGGCGCTTAAGAGCTTTGAGGGCGTCTACGATGCCAAGACCGTCCACACGTGGCTGCGTACGTTCTACTGTCGTTTCTTTGCCCAGCAGTTTAAGCGCAGCTGCCTGCCCGATGGTCCCAAGGTGGGCTCGGTGACGCTCAGCCCGCGCGGCGATTGGCGTATGCCGAGCGACGCTAGCTCGCATCTGTGGCTTGTACAGATCGACGCGCTCAATCCAATTGACTAAGGTTGGCTAAATTGAACCAATACGGGGTTTGCAAGCGTTACACTTTTGCAATCTGATGGCCCGTATCGCGCGGCGCTCTTGTCGGAGCGCCGCGTTTTTTATATCGAAAGGTGGCACCATGCAGGCATCGCAGCGTCTCGACCGCTTTGGCGCGGAGGTCTTCGCCTCGCTCAACAACAAACTTCTCGCGCTGAAGGCTCAGGGCAAGACCATTTACAACATGAGCGTGGGCACGCCCGACTTTAAGCCGTACGGCCACGTGGTCGATGCGCTCACACAAGCCGCCCAGGATCCCGAGATGTGGAAGTACGCCCTGCGCGACCTGCCCGAACTCAAGCAGGCCGTGTGCGATTACTATGAGCGCCGCTTTGGCGTTTCGGGCATTACGCCGTCCATGGTGCAGTCGTGCAACGGCACGCAGGAGGGCGTGGGCCATTTGGGCCTGGCCCTGCTCGATCCGGGTGACACCATCCTGGTTCCCGATCCGTGCTACCCGGTCTTTGAGGCGGGTGCGAAGATCGCCGATGCCAAGCTTGAGTACTATCCGCTGGTTGCCGAGCATAATTACCTGCCCTATGTGGCGGGTATCGATCCCGAGGTGGCCGACCGTGCCAAGTACATGATCGTGTCACTGCCCGCCAATCCGGTGGGCTCGGTGGGCACGCCCGAGATCTACGAGGAGATCATCGCTTTCGCCCACGAGCACGACCTGTTGATCGTCCACGATAACGCATACTCGGACATTGTGTTCGACGGCGAGCCGGGCGGCAGCTTCTTGCAGTATCCCGGCGCGCTCGAGGTGGGCGTTGAGTTCTTCTCGCTTTCCAAGTCGTTTAACGTCACCGGTGCGCGCATCGGCTTTTTGGTCGGTCGCGAGGATGTGGTCTCGGCCTTTGCCAAGCTGCGTGGCCAGATCGACTTCGGTATGTTCTTCCCGATCCAGAAGGCTGCTATCGCTTGCCTGAACGGTCCGCGCGATGAGGTCGAGGCGCAGCGTCTGAAGTACCAGGAGCGCCGCGATGCTCTGTGCGACGGTCTTGAGGGCCTGGGCTGGGAGCGTCCCAACGCGCATGGCTCTATGTTTGTGTGGGCCAAGCTTCCTGGCGGTCGCACCGATTCCATGGCGTTTTGCGAGGAGCTCATGGAGAAGGCCGGCGTTGTGGTGACGCCGGGCGCGAGCTTTGGTCCTTCGGGCGAGGGACACGTGCGCATGGCGCTGGTCCTGCCGCCCGATCAGATCGCTTTGGCTGTCGAGGCCATTCGCGAGGCGGGCCTGTATTAGAAAGTTGTCTCGGCTCGTCAATAGCTCGAAACCGATTTCGTGCAGTTATTTTACGAATTCTGCAAACAATTTCGGTAAACGGTCGATTTTTGGCTGCGAATAGGAGCATAATCAAAGTCCCGATTGGATGTATTGGGATTACGGCAAGCCGCTCGGGTCGTTCCCGGGCGGCTTGTTTGTGGAGAGAGATGGGAGTTTCTAATGGTTAACGAGAAGAAGGTCGCTATTGTCGGCTGCGGTTTCGTCGGTTCGTCTTCGGCGTTCGCGCTGATGCAGAGTGGTCTGTTCTCTGAGATGGTCCTCATCGACGTGGACAAGAACCGCGCCGAGGGCGAGGCCCTGGATATCGCGCACGGCATGACGTTTGCCGAGCCGATGAAGATCTACGCCGGCGATTATTCCGATGTCGCCGACGCCGCCATGATCGTCGTCACCGCTGGCGCTGCCCAGAAGCCCGGTGAGACCCGCCTGGACCTGGTCAACAAGAACGTCAACATCTTTAAGTCCATTATCCCCGAGATTAAGAAGTCCGGCTTTGACGGCATTCTGCTCATCGTCTCCAACCCGGTCGATGTTCTGACCTATGCCGCCATCAAGATGTCCGGCCTGCCCGAGGGCCATGTCATCGGCTCCGGTACCGTGCTCGACACCGGTCGCCTGCAGCAGATGCTTGGTGCCCACGTCGAGGTTGACCCGCGCGACGTTCAGGCCTATGTCATGGGTGAGCACGGCGACTCCGAGTTTGTCGCTTGGTCCAGCGCTCAGGTTGCCGGCGTTCCGCTGAACACCTTCTGCGAGCTTCACGGCCACCTGGAGCACGAAGCCGCCGAGAAGCGTATTGCCGAGGACGTCAAGAACTCCGCCTACACCATCATCGAGAAGAAGCACGCCACCTACTATGGCGTCGCCATGGCCGTCAAGCGTATCTGCACCGCCGTCATGCGCGATGAGCAGACCGTTCTGCCCGTCTCCTCGCTCATGGTGGGCGAGTATGGCCTGTCCGATCTTGCCATTTCTATGCCGACTGTCGTTGGCCGCGACGGCGTTGTCTGCCGCGTCCCCGTCCCGCTGGACGATGACGAGCAGCATGAGCTCACCGCCTCCGCCAAGGCCCTCAAGGACATCATCGACAGCGTCGACTTCTCCTGCTAAATCAAGCTCTTTTGGGCAACAGGCTACAATGAAAGGCGTCCGGGTCCACACGGCCCGGGCGCCTTTTTGGTGCAAAGTAACCTGACCCCAATGCGCCATAGTTGATGGGAGGGCCATGTCGGATTCGCCTAATTTTTTGACCTATGCCCAGACGGCGTTTGATCCGTTTGAGGAGCGGCCGTTCTGCGCGGTGGATAGCCTGGTCTTTGCGTGGTTGTCCTATTTGCGTTTGCCGGGTGATATGGCGGAACTGGCCGGTTGGCAGGGGCTGGAAGTGCGTGAGTTGCTGCGTGCCGAGTGCTACCAGGACATGATTGGCGATTTGTGGAATCCAGAGGGGAGCCGCGCCTTGTTGGAGGCCGTGGCAGCAAGCCCTCGCTACCGTGGCGTGCACGTTTGCGGCTATCGTGCCGTGAGCGATGTGGTGACGACAGAGCAGTTTGCAGCTATGACGTTCCGGTTTCCGGCGGGGTTTAGTTATCTTTCCTTCCGGGGGACCGACAGCACGATCGTGGGCTGGAAAGAGGACTTTAACATGGCGTTCCGGTGTCCTGTGCCGGCCCAGGAATCCGCGGCGCGTTATGTGGACGAGGCGGCGGATGCGATTGACGGGCCGCTTTTGTGCGGAGGTCATTCCAAGGGTGGAAACCTTGCGGTGTACGGTGCGGCGATGTGCTCCGATGTCGCCCGTGAGCGAATCGAGCGGGCGTATTCCCATGATGGTCCGGGCTTCGTCGAGGAGTTTCTGAACGGCGACGCCTTTGCCGATCTTTCCGGTCGAATCGACAAGACGCTACCTCGGTCGTCGATCTTTGGCATGATGTTCGAGACACAGGAGGACTATGCCATCGTCGAGAGCACCGAGTTCAGCCTGCTGCAGCACAATCCCTTTAGCTGGGTGGTTGATGGTCGCGACTTCGTGTACTGCGAGCGCCTGTCCGCCGGTGCTCGATACGTTGATGGTTCCATTCGCGAGATGCTGCTTGCGGTGTCGCCTAGCGAGCGCGAGCGTTTTGTGGATGCGTTGTTCTCCGTGTTTGAGGCTACGGGTGCTGAGCGGTTTGCGGATATCGCTGGGAATCTGCGTGAGAGCCTGCCCGTGATGCTCCAGGCTGCACAGGGCTTTGACAAGGATACGCGACGCTTTGTCTCGCAGACCATCGTGGCAATCCTTAAATGCGCACTGCTGCCCAAACGACCCCAGATCGACATGCCCGCTGCCGGCAAGAGTTTGGCAGAACAGCTCGAGGCTTGGCAGTCCGAGCTCCTGCGCTAGCCATTGGTGCAAAGCACCTGTCCCCGATGCACCAATCTTCGATGCGTCTGGGGCGGGCTCGACCGCTATACTGGTTCGTGCCGAAATCGATCTAGAACGGAATGCCGTATATGAAAATCAATCACGCGATTCTGCATATCCTGGACTTTGACTCTGCCGTCAACGTTATGAGCCAGCGCGAGTTGGATATCGAAAGCCGTACCGTGCGCAACTTCGTGACCACGCATCTGCGCCGCGCACGCACCTCGGCCGACAATAAACGTGCCACGTTTGCCGAGAACTCTGCGTTTGGCGGCGAGCTCAAGGGCTATTTCTTTGGCGAGCGCGAGTTCGTGGACCTGTCGCAGCAGATTGCGGAGTTTATCTCCTCCGAGCTCACCAAAGCCGAGAAAGCCGAGTCCACCGACGTGCTCGTGGCCGATTTTGACGACGATGAGGATGCCCGCTGGTTTGCCGTGATGCTGCTGGGCTCCAAGCAGGCTTTTATGCACGAAGTGGGCCGCGAGGAGGGGGAGGTGCGCAATGACATCGCGCGCCACTACGCTATTCTGCCAAACCCCTCGCAAAAGGTGCCAAGCTATGCCATCGTGCGCGCGAGCACCATGGAGATCGGCTACGTGGACAAGAAACGCAAGATTGCCGGCGAGGACCGTATGCTTATCCCCGATGGCCTGCTGCAGTGCGACACGGGCGTGTCGGGCAAGGAGGTCATCGACACCGTGACGCGTGTGGTCGAGGAAGTCGCCGAGGAGCACGGTGCCAACACGGCCGTGGCACTCGCCAAGGTTAAGGCTGCCGTTGCCGAGAAGGTTGAGGATGACGAGGAGCTGCCGCCTTGGGATATCGTCGATGAGGTCTTTGAGGACGAACCGGTCATCAAGGAAAGCGTGCGCGCGGCACTGACCGAGGAGAAGGTTCCCGAGCGCGTTCCCGTGGAGCGCAAGCAGGTCGAGCGCGCTGCCGTGCGCAATCACAAGATCCGTACCGACACGGGTATCGAAATCAGCTTCCCGGCCGAGATGGGTTCGAACTCCGAATACATCGAGTTCGTCAACGAGCCCAACGGCCTCATCTCCATCGAGCTCAAAAACATCGGTAGCATCGAGAATCGATAGGGCTTTTTCTTTCGAATAAAAGTCTGGATTATATTTTGAAGTATACTTTGAAATATAATCCAGATTATTTTTTGGAGGTCAAAATGTCCCCACTTGTTCTGGAAAAACCGGTGTTTACAAAAGACCAGGTTGTTTCGGCTACCGAAGCAAGCAAGTCTTTATCTGCCATTCGTAAACGCGCAAAACGCGCACCACAGTTCATTGCCGATCATAACGATATCGATACCGTGATTATCGACTATGCTGCCTATGAGGAAATGTACGGCGCGCTGCGGTATCTGCGCGAACTTGAGATAAATCGCATCGCTGCGGATCGAGTCAAGCATGGTCCGCATGAGTTTGTTCCATTTGAGGACGCCTTAACTGCCGAGGAGCTCGCAGAGTTTGAGTCGATAGATCCGGACGCGATCCCCGATGAGGATCTTTTCGAATGAGTGGGCATTTTGTCGTCGGCTTTTTGAATCGAGACGTCGAGAAGGAATATCAAAAACTAGATGGATCTCAGCGAAGGCTCGTCCGTATTGCAGTCGCGAAATTAAAGACGCGCGCTGATGAAATTGGAACGCCGCTTCACGGCGAGCTTGCCGGCTGCAAAAAGATCAAATGGCGGAATGCAGGACTCCGAATGGTTTTTCGAATCCGGGAGGACGGAACGGTTGAGATTGCCGAGATCGTGGCAATAGGGCGGCGCGACCGTTCCGAGGTCTATAAGACGGCCGCAGGGCGCCTGTCAAAGCGACCCGCCATGGTTGAATACGACGGAACCCTGAGATAGGGAAGGCCGAAGTTCCGATGTGAACTGCCTCCCATTTCTTGGACATGAGAAATGGGAGGCTTTCTTTATGCGCGTTGATTTGAGAGTGAAGCATGATATCGAGGCCAGGAAGGCGGCCATAGGGCTCTTCGAGCTCGGGCACGGGTATAAATCTGCCGCGATTGCCCTTTCGCTTCCAGCGGAAGCCGTGAGAAGATGGCAGGAGATATACCGCGCGTTCGGGAGCGAGGTGCTGCTGCGCATGGACGGAAAGCAGGGCAGGTATACATACGAGCAGAAGGTCGCCGCCGCCTCCGCCGTCGTCGACCGCGGCATGACGAAGACCGAGGCGATGGCGGCGTTCGGCATAATGTCGATGTCGCCGCTCGATAAGTGGTGCGCGCTATACCGCCGGGGCGGCGCGGAGGCCCTGCGCCCGAGGCCCAAGGGCCGGCCGAGCGGTTCCAAGGCGAGGCCGCGGACCCGCGAGGAGGAGCTCGAGGAGCGGTGCCGAAGGCTCGAGGCGGAGGTGGCCTACCTAAAAAAATTTCGCGCCCTGGTCGAGAGGGACGGGCTCTGACCAGGGTGAAGGCCGAAGCGGTCGCGGCCCTGCGCGCCGAGGGGCACGCGCTCGGGCACCTGCTCGCATGCGCCGAGCTCAAGATGTCGACCTACTACTACGCCCTCGCGCACCCGCCGAGGCCCACGCGCCCCGAGCTCCGGGAGGCGGCCGCCGAGATCTTCTCGCGCACCGCCAACGGCTGCGGGCACCGGCAGATAGCGATGTGCCTCAGGGCGGAAGGGGGGGGGCCGTGATAGCCGACAAGACCGTGCTCAAGATGATGCGCGAGATGGGGATTCGCTGCGGTATCAGACGCGAGACGGCCTACCACAGGTACAACTCGTACAGGGGCGTCGTCGGCAGAACGTTCGAGAACGTGATCGCGAGGGATTTCGACGCCGAGGCCCCGTGGCGGAAGCTGGGAACGGACGTCACCGAGTTCAAGGTGGCGGGCGGCAAGGCCTACTGGGCCCCGACGCTGGACTTCTGCACCAAGGAGATCGTGGCGAGCGACATATCGACCACGCCCGACATGGCCCAGCAGGCGAGGATGCTCGACGAGCTGCTGCCCAAGATCCCCGAGGGCGCCGCCCCGACCATGCACTCGGACCGGGGCTGGCAGTACCAGCACGCATCATACACATCCAGGCTCGAGGCCGCCGGCATCGTCCAGAGCATGTCCAGGAAGGCGAACTGCATCGACAATGCCGCCACCGAGCAGCTCTTCGGCCACGTCAAGGACGAGTTCTACCGGGGTCGCGAGTGGAAGACGTTCGAGGATTTCAAACGCGACCTGGAGGAATACATAGTCCACTGGAATACGAGCCGGAGGCAGGTAAGATTGAAGGGCCTGACCCCGGAGGAGTTCCGGAATCAGGCCCTCGCGGCCTAGTCGCTATTTAGGGCGTCCAAGATTTGGGACGCAGTTCAGATGGTGCTTCGGCCTTTTTTGCATGGGGCTGAATTACGTTGCAGGTCGAGCATACGTCAGCGAAAACGACCCAGAGCGAGCAAGGTGACGTGAAAGAGGAGGGCATTGACCTTCTGGTCATGCCCGACGATTGAACGTCAGATTGCCGCTCTGGGTCGTTTGCAGCGTCGACTAGCTACGCGGTTTGGTAAAACCGCGTAACCCTAGAGCTGGCGCAGACCCTCTTCCAGGCCGGTCTTGCTGTCGGTCTTCTCGTCGCGCATCTTGATGACGCGGGCGGGGACACCGGCCACGACGGCACCGGCGGGGACGTCCTCGACGCACACGGCGCCGGCGGCAACGACAGCGCCCTTGCCTACGTGCACGCCCTCCAGGACCACGGCATTGGCGCCGATCATAACGTCGTCCTCGATGATGACGGGCGTGGCACTGGCGGGCTCCACGACGCCTGCCAGCACGGTGCCGGCGCCGATGTGGCAGTTCTTGCCCACGGTGGCGCGGCCGCCCAGCACAGCGCCCATGTCGATCATGGAGCCTTCACCAATGACGGAGCCGATGTTGATGATGGCGCCCATCATGATGACGGCACGATCGCCAATCTCGACACGGTCGCGGATGATCGCGCCCGGCTCGATGCGGGCGTTGATACCCTTGAGGTCGAGCATGGGCACGGCGGAGTTGCGGCAGTCGTTCTCTACGTCGTAGTAGTCGATGGAGTCGGCGTTGGCGTCGAGGAGTGCCTTGAGCTCATCCCAGTCACCAAAGACGGTCTTGCCACGACGACCGCCGTAGACGTGCGCATTGCCCCACTGGACCTTCATGCCCGGCTTTTCGCGCACGTACAGTTTGACGGGCGTTTTCTTGGGCGCGGTTGCGATGTAGTTGATAATCTCCTGTGCATCCATCTCGGCTGCATTACTCATTTGCTGTCTCTCCTTTGAGTGGATCCGGTTGATACCTGGTTAGGCAAACATGACCTGGTCGAACGTATAGAAGCCAGGCTCGCGGGTGACGAGCTTCTGCGCGGCTGCCAGGGCGCCGTTGACGAAGATCTGACGGCTCGTGGCGCGGTGCGTGAGCGTGACCTCCTCGTCCTGGCCGAAAAAGCTTACCTCGTGCACGCCGGCGACGGTGCCGCCGCGCAGCGAGTGCATGCCGATCTCCTTGGGGTCGCGCGCGCCGCACATGCCCTCGCGGCCATAGACGGGGTGGTAGCCAGCCTCAGGCTCGGCCTCGACCACGGCGTCGAGTAGCAGCTTGGCGGTGCCGCTGGGAGCGTCGACCTTTTGGCTGTGGTGCGTCTCGACAATCTCGCAGTCAAAGCCGGGCAGCTCGCGCGTGGCCTGGGCAACCAGATGGCGCAGGGCGGCGATACCGATAGAGTAGTTGCCCGAGTGCATAACACGGGCGTTCTGACCCAGCTCACGCAGGCGATCCACCTGCTCGGGCGTATAGCCCGTGGTGCCGGAAACGAGTGCGGCACCCGTGCGCTCGACATAGGCGACAACGGCATCGAAGGTCACGACGTTCGAGAAGTCGATGATTACATCGGCGGCCGGTGCGCTCTCGAGCTCGGACAAGTCGAAGCCGATCTGGGCGACGATGTCAAAAACGGGCTCTCCAGCGGCGTTGACAATGCCCTCGGTGGTAGTGCGGATGAGCGAGCCCATGCGGCCCGTTCCCATAATGACGGTCTTAATCAAGCAGACCAGCTCCTTTCAGAGCATCGGTAAGTGCGGAGCGCGTGTCGTCTGCCATGGGGCACAGCGGCATGCGGTAGTTTGCCTCGATCATACCCATCTGGGCGAGTGCTTCCTTGACGGGAATGGGGTTGACCTCGCTAAAGAGGGCATTGATGAGCGGCTGGCCGGCAATCTGGATATCGCGGGCGCGCTCCACGTCGCCGTCCAGATAGGCGCGGCACATGTCGTGCACGAGCTGCGGCTGAACGTCGGCCCACACGCTGATGGTGCCCGAAGCGCCCAGGCTCATGAGCGGCACGGTGAGGGCGTCCTCGCCCGAGTACATGCGGAAGTCGTCGGACAGCAGGTGGGCAATCTTGGCCGCGTAGGCGACGTTGCCCGAGGCTTCCTTAATACCCATGATGTTGGGATGTGCGGCCAGGCGCTCTACGTTGCGCTCGCTGATGCCGCAGCCGCAACGGCCGGGGATGTTGTACAGGATGCAGGGGATGTTCACGGCATCGGCGACGGTCTTAAAGTGCTGGTAGATGCCCTCTTCGTTGGACTTGTTGTAGTAGGGGGTGATGAGCAGCAGGCCGTCGGCTCCCAAGCCCTGGTAGGTGAGCGACTTGGTGAGCATCGTCTGCGTGGAGTTGGAGCCCGAGCCGGCGATGACGGGGACGCGTCCTGCAACTTGCTTGACCACTGCGGCGACAACGGAGTTGTCCTCGTCATCGGTCATTGTGGCGCTCTCGCCGGTGGTGCCCAGGGTGAGGATGGCGTCGGTGCCGTTTTGCAGGTGGAAATCGATAAGGCGTCCGAGCGCGTCAAAGTCGACGCTGCCGTCCTTTTTAAACGGCGTAACAAGGGCGACGATTGAGCCCTCAAGATTGCGGATGTCCATGTTCTTCTCCTTCGCGTCCGCGATCTGGATGCGTTTGTTCCATTGGGCGGCGACCGCCAGGCGCTCGTCTTGGGCACGACGGCGAGCACTTTCGGCGCGCGACTTGGCCAGCAGCTCTCGGCCGCTCGGCAACACGTCGAGCGTGGCAAAATAATCGCCCGGGCGCTCGGCGCGGCGGATGAGGTCGGCCGAGCCATCGGGGCGCAGCAGGACCTCGGCGGAGCGCAGCCGCCCATTGTAGTTGTAGCCCATGGAGTAGCCATGCGCGCCGGTATCGTGGATTACAAGCAAGTCGCCCATGTCGATATGCGGCAGCTCGCGATCGATGGCGAACTTGTCGTTGTTCTCGCATAGGTTGCCCGTGATGTCGTAGGTGTCCGTAACGGGTGCTGTGGTCTTGTCGTCGCCACCCGGCTGGCCCATCACCGTAATGTGGTGGTAAGCGCCATACATGGCAGGACGGATCAGATCGACGGCGCTTGCATCGACACCGATATAGTCCTTGTAGATCTGCTTTTCGTGGATAGCCTTGGTGACCAGGCAGCCGTAGGGGCCCATCATAAAGCGGCCCATCTCGGTGCAGATGGCCACATCGCCCATACCGGCGGGAACCAGGATCTCGTCGTAGGCCGCGTGCACCCCCTCGCCGATGGCGTGAATGTCGTTGGCCTGCTGCTCGGGCAGATAGGGGATGCCGACGCCGCCGGACAGATTGATGAAGGCGACATGTGCGCCGGTCTCGCGCTCCAGGCGCACGGCAAGCTCAAAGAGGATGCGCGCGAGCTTGGGGTAGTAGTCGTTGGTGACGGTGTTGCTGGCAAGGAATGCGTGGATGCCAAAGTTTTCGGCGCCCTTGGCCTTGAGCATGCGGAAGGCCTCGAAGAGCTGCTCGGTGGTCATGCCGTACTTGGAGTCGCCGGGGTTATCCATGATGCCGTTGGAGAGTTGGAACAGGCCGCCCGGATTAAAGCGGCAGCTGACCGTCTTGGGGATGGGCCCCGCAACGCGCTCAAAGAACTCGATGTGGCTGATGTCGTCAAAGTTGACGATGGCGCCCAGTTTGTCGGCGAGCTCAAAGTCCGCTGCCGGCGTGTCGTTGGACGAGAACATGATGTCGTGTCCCGTGATACCCAGCGAGCGGGCGATCATGAGCTCGGTATAGCTCGAGCAATCGCAGCCGCAGCCGTATCCGTTGAGAATGGAGATGAGCGCCGGGTTGGGATTGGCCTTGACGGCAAAGTATTCCTTAAAGCCCGGGTTCCATGCGAAGGCGTCGCGCACCTCTTGCATGTTGCGGCGGATGCCCGCCTCGTCATATAGATGAAATGGCGTGGGGAACTGCTCGACGATATGCTCGAGCGTCTCCTTGTCCACAAACGGCTGCTTGGCCGCATATGCCTCGTTGGGGGTCAATGCCATGTCCCGTAAACCTCGCTATCCAGACGGCGCCATCTGCGCATCGAATCCGCATAGCGTGGACCCAATGTCCGGATAGCGCTCCCGCATTGCTGCAGACAGTCCTGTGGGTGTTTCCCGCAGGCCCACCAGGTTGTTCGTGCCCGAAAAGCCCAGTTCGGCGGGTTTCGCCTCCCCACGGGGTCAAAGCCTGCCGGCTCGCCCGCGGTTCTTCGTGCCCGCGCCTCTATCAAGTGGTAACGACCCTACCACGTTGCACTTTACCAAACAAGAGTATTCGTATATAACGTTTAAAAAATGCAGCAATATGCTGGAAACATGTGTGCCACAATCCTGTATCACAATAAGTTACAACAGATATGCCTCACGAAGGGATCCTCTATGACCGAGTTCCAAGAACTCCGTCGCTATCGCCGCGATCTCCATCGCATTCCGGAGCTCGATTTCGATCTTCCGCTAACCATCGCTTATATCGAGGGCGTGCTGGCACCGCTTGTTTGCGAGGTGACCCATCCGTGCCCCAGCTGCGTCTGCGCTTTCTTCGATGCTGGCGTTGGCGCCGCACATGCCACGGCGATTCGGGCCGACATGGATGCGCTGCCCATTGCCGAGGCAACAGGGGCAGCGTTCGCCTCGACCCATCCCGGCAAGATGCACGCTTGCGGACATGACGGACACATGGCTATGGCACTTGCCGCCGCGACGCATGTCGACCGTACGATTCGCGAGCGGCCGGGCGCCATGAGGCGCAACGTGCTTTTTGTGTTCCAGCCGGCCGAGGAAACGACCGGTGGTGCCAAGACGGTATGCGAGAGCGGTGTGTTCGAGCGCTACGGGGTCGACCGCATTTTTGGCTTCCATGTGTGGCCCGATCTGCCTGCCGGCGCGTTGGCGAGTTGTTCCGGTCCGCTGCTAGCGCGTTCGAGCGAGACGCATATCCATATTCACGGTACGAGCATTCATATCGCTAAGACCTATGGTGTACCGGTCGAGGAGTCGCACGATGCGGCACTGGCGGCAGCAAAGTTTTTGGTTGCCGAGCGCGAGCTGATGGACGAGCTGGGCACCGACGAGCCCTGTATCGGCAAGTTTGGTCTGCTGCAGGCCGGTACGGTTTGCAATGCGGTGGCGGGGGAGGCCCATGTTGCCGGCAGTCTGCGTGTGTTTACGGACGACATGTTCGACCGTGCGCGTGAGGGCGTGCGCCGCGTGCTTGATGAGGCATGCGCTGCAACGGGCTGCACGTACGATCTTGACTTTGCCGAGGGCTATCCGCCGGTCGACAACGACCCCGAGTTGTTTGCCAATGTCGCGCCCGCCTTGCCCGAGCTACAGCTCGTAGATGAGCCTTTGCTGATTGCCGAGGACTTCGCTTTCTATCAGCGCCATCTGCCGGGCGTGTTCTTCTTGCTGGGCACGGGCGTTCCTGTCAGTCAGGATAATCCGAGCGACGCCGAGGGCTGCCCCGCCTATGCCACGAGTGCCCTGCATACTGATACTATGCTCTTTGACGAGGAAGTCCTGCTCAAAGGCCTCGATGTCTACAAACGATTACTTGACTTGGAGTGACGATGGGGCGACGCCGACAGACTGCCGTTTATAGTCCCGGTGGGTGTGGATGCGGCTTGTTGTTGCTTCCGGTCATCGCCGTGAGCATTGGCGTGATGTTTGCGCTTGCTGGACTGGCGGCAGCGGCACTTGTGCTGTTGATTGTGGCCATTGGCGTGACGATTTGGCTGTGCCGTTCTCGCGAGCAACGTCGTGCCGACGGCAAGACCAATGTCGGATGGGTCTTCTTCCTGATTATTGCGTACCTGCTGAGTGTTAGCTACCTGGTGTTCTTTATCCTGTTGATGATGAGTGCCTTTACCGGGGAATCCGTCACGGTGGGGTAGGCTTCGACGAGCCTCTTGAGGATGAGAAAAGGAGCCGGATGGGAAATGCCCCCATCCGGCTCCATTGCTCAATATTGGCGTGCACTTCTACTCGGCTGCCTCGCGGCGAGCGACCTCGTCGATCAAGATGGCGTCGCCGTGTTTGGCGGCGGCAATGCTCGCGGCCATAAACATGCCCATTGCCGTGATGTAGGCGAAGAGCATCGACGGCGCCACGTCCATGACGATGCCGGAGAGAATCGGTGTCGCCACCTGAGCCGCCATGCTCACGGTGTAGTAGTAACCGGAGTAGCGGCCTACGCTTTGGGAGCTGCAGCACTCCAGAATCATCGTGTACACGCACAGGTCCACGCCGCCCAACGCGACGCCCATCAACAAAAAGACGCCGTACAACACGGGCGAGAAGCCGGGTGCCAGCCAAAGAAGCGCGGGGCACAAAACCATGATGACGGCGGTGCCCAGGGCGACCTTTTTGCGGCCGATTTTGAGCGAAAGGTTTGCCAGGGGTACGTAGCTTAGCAGCGCGCCTGCAATCGTCACGATATTGATGATGGCATAGGAACCGCCCTCCATGCCGTAGAACATATCGGCATAACGGCTGATATTGGTGGTCATGGCGTTATAGCTCATGTAGTAGAAAAACGTTGCAGCGAGCAGCATGATGATGGAGCGGTGTACGCCGGCGTCTGCAACGCGATCTTTACCGCCGGCCTCGGGGGAGTCATCTTTGTCAATCTGATCTTCGTCGATGCCCATGGACAGCGATTTCTCGCGCATCTTTTCGACGAGGGCGGGCTCACGGACAAAGATGCCGTAGACAACGGCCGACACGAGGATAAAGGCGGCCTGCAAGATAAAGAGCGGAAGATAATTGGGTTTGTCGGCCCTGGGAACCATGACCGAGATGGCGACGAGCATAAGGCCCGTTCCCGCATAGCCGACGATCTTCTCGATTGAGTCCGCCTTGGTTCGAAGTGGGCGAGGCGTAATATCGGCCACGATGGCAACCGTCATGGTGCGGTAGGCACATATTGCCAAAAGCGTGAGGATAATCGCGCCAATGAGCAGAGGTAGGCTGCCCATGTTGTTGGCGATCGCGATGAGCGGGACGGAGAGCATTGCCACCGCGGAGCCGCCCAAGATGAAGAGCGTTCGACGCCCGAGTTTGCTTGCGCAGCGGTCCGAGAGGATGCCAAAGAGCGGAAGCAGGAACAGGCCAAAGACATTATCGATGGCCATGATCGCACCGGTGAGCGAGTTGGATAGGCCAAAGGTCCCTGTGAGCATCTTGGGAACTATGCCGTCGTAGACCTGCCAAAAGCTGATCATGCCCATAAAGGGTAGGGAGGCGAGGGCGACGGCCTTGGTGTCGAGCCGGGCCGCCCGCTTAAGATTTGGTTGGGTCATGCTGGTTCTCCTGGTCGGTAAAAGCGGGGAGGGGCGCTATCGGCCCTCCCGTCCTACAGTTGTCCAAGGTTGGCGAGAAACGCCACATAGAATTCGATACCGCGCTTGTAGACGTCGACGCCGATGCGTTCGTTGGCGGCATGGATGAGCTTGCGTGCCTCACCCGAGTAGATAAAGCCGCAGAAGCGGTAGACGCGATCGCAGATCTCGTTGAACTCGCGCGAGTCGGTGCAGGAGTTCTGCACGTAGGGAGCAAAGCCGGCCTCGGGATAGACACCCGACACGCAGCGATGGATGTAGTTGAAGGCGGCATCGTCTTCGTAAGGCGAGATGGGCGCGGGCTCGGTGTAGGGAATCGCCTCGTTGATTTCGACGGTGACATGGTCGGGGCTTACGCCCGAGGCGCGGCACTGCTGGGCGGCGAGCTTGCGGGCGCGCTCAACGGCATCGGCGATACTCTCAAACGGAGCGATGCGCACGTTGAAGTTGGCGCGAGCAACTGGTGGCAGCACATTGTGCGCATTGGAGCCTTCGAGCTGCGTGAGCGCGTAGGTTGTGCGCAGCATGGCCGAGGTCTCGGGGCTGGCGGCCATGATCTTGGTAACCGCGGGGCGCGTGAGCCACAGGTTGCCAAAGATTGCCTGATACGTCGCGCTGCTACGGGCACCCAACTCGGTCAGTGTAGCCTCGACGGCGGGCGTGAGCTGCGGCTTGCCGGGGTTGGCCGAGATAGTCTCGCATACACGGCAGAGAAGACGGCAGGCATCGTTTGCCGCAGGCGTAGAGGCATGGCCGCCGTCGGCGCGCGCCGTGACGGTAAGGTCGACGTGGCCCTTCTCGGACACACCTACCATGGCAACGGGTTCGGTGACGCCGAGCGGGGCATTGGTTGCCACGGCTCCACCCTCATCGAGCACCATATAGGGATGGATGTTGTGCTCGCGAAGCCACTGCACTGCATGGGTTGCAGTAGGCGCGGCGATTTCCTCGCCATCGCTCGAGAAGAACCAGACATCGCGCGGGGGAACGAAGCCCTGATCGATTAGGTGCTCGGTGGCCTCGAGAAAAGCAGAGACGATGCATTTGGTGTCGAGTGAACCGCGGGCCCAGATTTCGCCGTCGATGATATCGGCTCCAAAGGGATCATGCTTCCAGTCTTGGCCCTCGACGGGCACGACGTCCTGATGCGCCATCATGACGATGGGGTCCAAGGCGGAATCGGCGCCAGGCCAACGCAGGAGCATGCCAAAGTCGTCGACGCGTGTGAGCTCGGCGACTTTAAAGAAATGCGGATAAAGTCGCTGAAGCGTGGGAATCCACTGGTTGAAGGGCTCATTGTCGCGCTCGGCGATGCTCTCACGCGAAACGGTGGGGATGCGCAGCAATTCGCAAAAGCGCTCGACGGCTGCCTCGTCTGCCTTGTAGGTGCCTGCATCAAGAGGCGCGCCCTGTGCGACCGATACCGATGCTCCCATGGTGGGACTCCTTTCGTGTTGTATATCGAATATGTCAAGATTATCGCCCGCACCGCGCGTGGGAAACGGCGAAACACGTTGTTCATCTGAGGGCGGCGGGTCGGACAGTCTTAGCCGACGATGACCGTGCCGTCTTCGGCCACAGTGATGGCGTCTCCCGTCGATACGGCATCGAGAAACTCATCGCCCAGGTTGTCAATGGTGGGCATGGGGGTGTCGGTCCATACGCCCGAGAGAATCGCGCCAGCGGCGGCAAGACTGTCGATGGGTTTGGAAAACAACAAGCATGCGGGTTGGCGCCCCATTTTGGTGGCGCAGAAGAGCACCATGCCGCCTGTGGTGGAGCCGATGGTCTGCGGAAGGCACAGGGCGCATCCCGCCAAAGGTTTGCCGTACAAGTCGGGATTGTTTTGGTCGGAACACGTGGCCTTTTTGTCGCCAAACATCAGTGCCTTCTGAAACGATGCGAGTGTGTTGAGCCCTCCGTGAGAGACGAGTGCCTTGGCGTGGGCAGTTCCGGGGACAACGACGCGGCCGTGAAAGATTTTTTCCATGAGGAGTCGCCTTCCTATTTGATTGGTTTTCCGGTGGTGACGTAGGCGAGCACCTCGTCGTCGGTGTAGTAGCGCGATGCCGAGTACGTACGCAACTTGTTGGAGTTGGTGATGATGGGCATGCTGCCGCACAGCGGGTTGTTGGTGTACATAAGCGGGCAGATGCTCGAGACGACGGCGCCGGTAGTCGAGAGGCGTCTGTATGCCGCAGTCTTGCGGAAGGCGTCTGCCACAGATGGGGCGGCGGTCAGCACGGTGGGTACTTGCACGCGGCGGTTGCCGGAGGCGCTCAGCCCATCGCAGATAGCGTCTGCCCAGTGGGCGAGTTGTGCAGACGAGAGATGGGGGCAGCCGATGAAGGCCAGCTTGGGGCGCGCGCCCGGGTTCTTCCACATAACGGGGTAGCTCGAGCGGATGCGTTCCAGCTCGGCGTCGTCAATGCGATAGATTTGGGCGTCTGGTGCTATGAGTTGTTCGCCTTGTTCGACGGCCTCGGGCGTGATGCCGTCCACGTGGTAGAGCCCGACAGCGCCGTTCGATGCGCTGGCGGCGCCCATGTCCTTAAGGTAGTCCTGCGTGTCGGGTGTGAGTTCGCGGCCAAGCCAACAGTCGAGGCCTTTAATGTAAGGGACGTCTTCCATCACCTTCATGCCAATGGCGCTGCCAAGCACTTGCGCTTCGGGCTTGCGCTTACAGTCGACTTCGATGATCCAGGTCGCCTTGCGGCCCTCATCGGTGAGCAGGCCGAATTCCGGGACAAAGCCGGCAATTGAGCCGAACATCTCGATGATGCCGGAGTTGCGATTGCAGCGAGCGCCCAACACGGAGTTGGCAAAGACCACGGCGCTGCTTTCTGCCCAGCTTAGGATGTCGCCACGCCGAGGTCGATTGCCAACCTCGGGCTGGTAGCAGGTGCAGGTGAAAGCATCGCTGTCCAATAGACCCATGCTGCGCAGCTGTGCCTCATAATCGTCTTGTTTGGAATACATAATCTTGAACAGCAGCTTTTGCAGCGGGTTGGCCGGGACGGCGGGGTCGAGGGGCCTCGGGTCGACCGAGAATGACTGACCGGACAGGGCGCCGTCTTTCAGCAGCTCATCCATAAGGTCATAGACTGGACCGAGCATGGAGAGGCCAAAACTTGTGACAAGATGACCGTTTGCGCCGGTCACGGGAACCATACGCTCGGCGCCAAAGCATTCGCCGTACATAACGAGGGTCTTGACCACTTTGGCCATGGCGGGGCCCTTGGCGCCGTCGAGCAGGGCTTGTTGTTGGGAGGTCAGGTTCATCTGTGAGCCCATCCTTTCGTGTTAGATATTGGTGCCGAGTCGGTATGCCGCACGGACCGCTTCGAGCACGCGGCCGGGTGCAAACCCATCGCCGATGTTATGCATCTCGTCTGCGGCGTGTGTCTGCTGCAGTTTGTAGAACAGCGCGTCGTCGGGGTGTCCGCCGCAGGCAATGATTACCAGGTCGCAGGTTAGCTCGAGTGACTTCCAGTCGTTGCCGATTTTGGGTGCGAGCGGGTTTTCGACGTTCTCGGGCAAGACCGGTGACCACGAGACGTAGGGGTCGGGAACGTTTTTGTGGCAGTTGCGACTCAAGTGGAGACGCGCACACCTCGATGGGGCTCCAGACTCGCGTTTGCCGTCGACCTCCGCGCGTTCGACGCGTGTCATATTGAGAAGCCGCACATTGCGTCCCCTGAGCGCATGGAGTAGGTGGCCACGATTTGCCGTACAGGCGCCCTGCATCATGTGAGGCAGCATTTCAATTACGCTGACCTGTGGTATGCCGTGTTCGACGGTGAGCCATTGGGCAACCTCGCAGCCCACGGCCCCTCCGCCAATGATGGCGACGGTTTTGGCGGTACCAAGCAGCGCGGGTTGGCGCAGTAGCTGCGTTGCCTGCACGGCGTGGCCCGATGCTGCAAGCTCCGTAAGGCCGGGGATGGGCGGTATCGCATTGGAAGTGCCTGTCGCGCACACGGTTGCGTCGAAGCCTGCTTTTGCAAGATCTTCGGCGCGTGCTGCCCGTCCAAGCTCGAGTGTCAGGTTCCCGTTGGGTTTTTCTGTCTGCTCGCGCACCTGTCGAACAAGATATGATCGGTAGTTATCGAGGTCGAACTTGATCCGGGCGGCGCTGGCGGAGAGGAGTTTTCCTCCAAGTTCATCTTCGGCGTCGATGAGCTTTACGTCGTGGCCGCGACGCGCGGCGATTAGCGCACAGACCATCCCGGCGGGTCCGGCTCCTATCACCGCTATGCGTTTGGATTCTATGGCGGGAGCGGGTGTCTGGGGCATGAGGTATTCAAAGCTGCAGCGTGGATTGACGGCACACTGCGGATGGCCCCCTTCGACAAACTCGTTGAGGCATCCTTCCTGGCATCCGATGCAGGGGCGAATATCTGCCACGCGACCGGCGTACGCCTTATTGGGCCACTCGGGATCCGCAAGTAGCGGGCGTCCGAGCATGATCATATCGGCGTCGCCATTGCGAAGGGCGCGTTCGGCAATGTCGGGGTAGCCCAACTTACCCACCGCGACAACGGGTACGGGAAGGCCGGCATTGGAGCGGATATTGTCGGCGGCAAAGCGCTCCCGAACGGCGCGCGCCACGGGAACGAAGCAGCCTGCGGGCATGCTCGCGGGCGGATGGGGCATCCACCAGTTGTCGTAGCAACCCAGGTCGACGTCAAAGATGTCTACTCCCGCCGTCACGAGTTCTTCCATATAGCACAGGGTCTGTTCGACCGTGCGGCCGCCGCGCATGCGTCCTAGATAGGTCGAATTCATGACCTGCTCGTCATAGGTTTCCTCGAGTGCAAGCGAAAGGTCGATGCGGTACATGATGGGGTAGTCGGGCCCAACGCGGCGACGGATTTCTTTGACCATATCGAGGCCAAATTGACGCCAATCGGCATAACGTCCGAGCTTGCGATGGTTAAAGGCGGGGTTTCCGAGCTGCTCGATAAGATAACCTTCGTGTCCGTGCAAATAGACGCCATCGATGCCCATGGCATGGGCATCGGCCGCCGCTTGGCCGATATTGTTTACGATACGGCGCAGCTTTTGGTCCGAGAGGCGCATGCATGGAATGGCGGGGATGTAGTAGTTAGGCAAGAAACTCGCCGAGACCGGAAACTTCTTTTGCGTGATGAGGCATTGCGGGTTGCCCACGCGGCCGAGTCCAGCCGTAAGCTGGACAAAAATGCGCGATCCGAAGGCATGAACGCCTTGGGCAAGGTCGCGCCAGCCTGCCATAACGGTTCGGCTTCGATCGATGCGCGGGAAATAGGTGAGCTTGTCCAGCTCGGTGACCGTGGTATCGATGCCGTGGCTTACCGGCACGAGTCCTGTTGTGATGAGACCGCAGCCGCCTTTGGCGCGGGCGAAAAAGTACTGCAGCATCATGTCACTGGGGCGGCCAGTTTCCTCGCACATGTCGATATTGCCCATCGGTGCCATGACAATGCGGTTTTTGACGGTGAGCTTGTTAATTTTGATGGGAGAGAAGAGCTTATCAAAAGGATAGAGCTCTTGTGTCATGCGGGACAATCCACAACCGGAATTTTTGGCGGGCCAGCTGTCGAATGAGTCGACGAGTTGCTGCACCAGTACGTCTTTTCCCAATGAGGTTCCTTTCAGATGTTGACAAGGTAACAAAGCAGTTTACGTCTAAATGTTTAATAGTCAACAACAAAGGCATGAGTTAGGTGAAGGAAGAAAGGGACTAATGAGTGTCAGATGGCAAGCTGTGTTGCGACATTAGCTCCCAGCTAATGAATTTGAGCTCGCTGCCTCCTACGATGTGCTGTGTGCCGGCGCGGTAGCCGGATCGTAGGAAGGATGCATAATGGCAAAAGAGGGAAAGAAGCCGATTGGCAAGATTGTCCTAGGCGTCATCGTGGTGCTGGTTATTGCCGGTGCCGTGGGCTCTATGGGCGGCAACTCAACCGATTCGTCTGCGAACGATTCGGCAAAACCTGCCGAGACGACACAGCAGGCTGAGGAGCAAAAAGAACCGCAAGAACCGTATACCATTGCTGACGAGGCTGAAGACACCTCCAATCAGTTTGCCTATAAGATCACGGGTACGCTGATCAATAACACGGACAAGGAAAAGAGCTACATTCAGATTGAGTATGTTCTGTATGATGCTGATGGCAACCAGGTTGGAACGGCTCTTGCAAACACCAATCATCTGAAGGCGGGCGGCTCCTGGAAGTTCGAGGCGCTGGGCACGGTGCCTCCCGATCAGGTCGCCAGTTGGGAGCGCTCGGATGTGAGCGGTTTCTAGCATGTTGCATGCACTGGGGGAGGTGAAGTCGTATGCCCGATAAAAAGCTGACTGAGGAGCTGCTCAATGAGCTTCTCGATGCGCCAAGCATTGATGGCTATATCAAGGGGCATGACTTTGCCGCCCCGTCGCTTTCGGACTACTTAAAGCAGCTTCTGCAAGAGAAAGGTCTGGAGCGTTCGCGCGTGGTGCGTATGGCCGACCTCAACGAGACGTTTGGCTATCAGATCTTTACCGGTACGCGGCATCCAAGTCGCAATAAGGTGCTGCAGATTGCCTTTGCCATGGCGCTGACACTCAAGGAGGCCAACCGCGCCTTGACGGCGGCAGGCGCCAATATCCTCAACTGCAAGGACCGCCGTGACGCCATCATCATTTTCTGTATCGATCGTGGCTGCAGCCTGCAAAAGGTGAACGAGGAGCTGTATCGCTTTGGCGAGGAGACGGTGAGCTAACGGTTAGCTGCCGGCGGAGGCGCCGTTCACGACATTTTGAACGTGCAGGGCACGGGCGTCATGGTGCGTCCGTGCCCTGCGCTATTATGGACGCTATGGATACTCAGAGCCCAACATATTCCGATGATGAGCTGACCGCTGCGCTCGCCGGACACCTGGCGTCACTTGAGCGTGATGACAGTTATCGCGTAGACCGTGTGCTCAAGCACTCCGACGTCGAGACGACCGAGCTCGTATACTTTGAGGGCTCCGGCGGGGGATCTCTTGGCCCCTTTGTTCGCAAGCGCATCGACGCGTCGGCCCAGATTGGCGGGGCGTATGAACGCCTGTTTGCGGCCCAGCATGCCGGGCGACGTTACGAGCACTTGCCTCGGATTGTCGATTGCCACCGCGTGGGCGACGAGCTTTGCGTGGTCATGGAATACATCGAAGGCGAAACGCTCGGGGCCCTGGTGGGGCGTTTGGGTGCGACGCCCGATTATGCTTGTGAGCTGTTTGGCGCCCTTTGTGATGCAGTTGCGGAGCTCCATGCCGGCTTTGCGTCGGCGGGGGAGATGACTGCGCCGGTGATCCATCGCGACCTAAAGCCTTCGAATATCATCGTTTCGGGCGCGAACTATACGCCCGATACAGGCATGACGTTTTCATCGCTGGTGATTATCGACTTGGGAATCGCTCGCGTGTGGCGCGAAGGAGCCGATGCCGATACCGTTAAGTTTGGTACGCGACCCTATGCGCCACCCGAACAGTACGGTTTTGGCCAGACGAGCGTGCGCAGCGATGTCTATGCGCTCGGTGCCCTGCTGTTTTTTTGTCTGACGGGGGCCGATCCCAAACCAGGTCGGAACATGCGCGAGCAATGCGAGACATATGACGTCCCCGCCTCGCTTGCCGATGTTATTTGCATGGCGATGGCGCTCGATCCGGACAAGCGCTTTGCAAGTGCGAAGGCGCTAGGGCACGCTGCGCGCGCATCCTATGCGTTGTCCGCACCGACGCCGTCGTCCGCGCCGAATGCTGCTTCCTTCCAAGAGCCCCCAGAGCGGCGAGCTGTGTGCCCTGCGCCCGTGCTCCCCACGGATCAGTCTCAGGGTGGGTTGCCATTGGTGCCTGAGCGCCCGAGTTTAATCTCCCGCATTCCCGACACCGTTGGGCGCATTTGGAACGGATTCGTCTATCTTTCGCTACTTGTTTTCTTTGCCGGAAGCCATTTTGCCGTTTTTCATCCCACGGGCGCCAACCAAAACTACCCGATGTGGTTTCTCGCGATTGAGTATTTTATCTTCGTTGACGGTCTCATAGTGCTCATTCATTTTGTGATGCTCGATAAACGCCGCCTTCGCCGGCGGTTTGAGCTACTCGATAGATATCGCGGTAAAAAGCTTGCAAAGCTCTGGCTCAAGGCTATGGGTGTGCTCTTGTTGGCAATGATTATCATTGTTGCCATCGCAAACGCGACTGGCATCGTCGATACCTCCGTCGCATAAAAGAAAAAAAGGGCCCCAATTGGGGCCCTTTGACGTTGATCTTAGATGCGGTTCATCTGGGTTGCAACCTTGTTGTACCAGTCCTGCCACGTGGGCGGGCAGTACTTTTTGGCGGCTGCCGGGGTAAGCGTGGAGCCATAGTTGGCGCCCAGGTAGGCAACGTGGGCAGAGACGCCCTCGCTCCAGCTACCAAAGCTCCGCCAGCCGCCGCCGCGGGCGCTCCAGCCCCAGGCGTTATAGGAGCCAGCACAATAGAGGCCCTTGCTGCTCTCGATGCAGGCGATGGCGGGAGACCAACGAGGGTCAACACCGGTGTTCCAGGCGGCGACGGCAAAGGTGTAACCCTGGCCTGCCATGGGGGAGCCGGCGAGGTAGTTGTCGATGCGACTCGTCCACTCGTTGATAAACGAGTCGTAATCGGAGTTGCCGGTATTGGAGTTGTTCACCGTGGTGTCAATGGTGGTGTTGGCGTTATTGGCCTGGCTGTTGGAGTTGTTGCCGCTCACGCCCTCGCCCGAGAGCTTCTCGGCGGCAGCGGCCTTGTCGGCCTCGAGCTTGGCCAGCTCGGCGGCATTCTCCTGCTCGGCCTTTGCCTGGGCTTCGCTGCGAAGCTGCTGGGCCTGTGCCAGTGCGTCCTCGGCGGTTTTCTGCTCGGTCTCGAGTTGGGACTTGGCCTGCTCGAGCTCGGTCTTGTTCTGCTCGAGGTCGGTCTGCATCTTGTTGAGCTCTTCGATCTCGTCGACGCTCGAGCTCGTGATCTGGTTGGTGTACTTGCAGGTGGTGATGAACTCGCCCAGGCTCTGCGCATTGACCAGGAAGCTGACGATGGGGTTGGTGCCCTTCTGGTACTTATACAGATCGCGCATGGCGGAGCTCGCCTTGGCCTGCTGATCGGGAAGTTCGGCTTCGATCTTCTCGATGCTTGCCTCGTTGGTGTCGATTTGCTTCTGCAGATCCTCGAGCTTGGTGCGGGCCTCGTTGTAGGCACTCGTGGCGGTTTCGATCTTCTGCTGGGCAGCGGAAAGCTGATCCTGCGTTGCCTGCGAGGCGGCATAGGCTGCGACGGGGGAGAGCATCGGCGCGGCCGTCAGTGCAACGGCGAGCGCGGCGCTCGTGATGATACGAGCCGGCTTCGACGCGATGAGCGCTGCGGTGCGATGGTTCGAATGCTGCATCCAGTCCCTCTGCAATCAATCGTAGGTTATGGTTCGAAAGGTATTCTACTACTGCTTTCGACCTCAACTTGAACCTTAAAGGTTCTAAAGGGTCAAGTTGAACTTGAGGCTTTAGCCTTGACCTGCAGTTATAGTGAATTGTTAAGAAACCATAGAGTTCAACTTTAACGTTACGGAACCCTGCAGGCTCGATCATAAGCGCCTGCTTGCCATAGATATGGTGGAACTTTGGGAAGCGGCAGCTTGGCACGCTAGAATAAACCAGTTGCATAAAGACCGCCCATCGTACGGGCAGTTGATGATAGGAAGTTTCCATGGCATTGCAGTTTACAGAGCGCGAGTTTATACCCGTGCTGCTCGGCGGCGATATCAACGCCTATTCGGTGGCGCGCGCCTTCTACGAGGAGTATCAGGTCAAGAGTCTGGTCTTTGGCAAGTATCATACGGGTCCTGCATACCGCAGCCAGATTATCGACTATACGCCCAATGTGGATATCGATACCATGCCGGTCATGATCGAGACCGTCAACGGCATTGCGCAGGCCAATCCCGATAAGAAGATTATTCTGATGGGCTGCGGCGATAACTACGTCGCGCTTGCCGCACAGGCTCAGGATGCCGGCCAGCTTGCCTCCAACGTCATCGCGCCCTATGCGCCCTACAGCATGCTCGAGCAGTGCCAGAAGAAGGAGATCTTCTACGAGCTGTGCGAGAAGCACGGTGTGCCCTATCCGCACACGTTTACCTTTACCATGGCGATGCTCAACGCCCAGGGCGAGGCTTCCGCCGAGGTGCTCGACCAGATCGACTTCCCCTTCCCGATGATTCTGAAGCCCTCTGACGGCATTATGTGGTGGGAGCACGAGTTCGAGGGCCAGAAGAAGGCCTACGAGATTGCCGATCGCGCCGAGCTGGAGCAGGTCATTCGCGATGTGTATATGAGCGGCTACACCGACGACCTGATTCTGCAGGACCGCGTGCCCGGCAACGACGAGTACATGCGCGTACTGACCAGTTATTCCGATCGCAACGGCAAGGTTCGCATGATGTGCCTGGGTCACGTGCTGCTCGAGGAGCATCAGCCCCATGGTGTCGGCAACCACGCCTGCATCATCACTGAGCCCAACGACAAGCTCATGGGTGGCGTGCGCAAGTTGCTCGAAGATCTCAAGTTTACGGGTTTCTCCAACTTTGACGTCAAGTACGACGAGCGCGACGGTTCGTTTAAGTTCTTCGACTTCAACACCCGCCAGGGCCGCAGTAACTACTACGTTACCAACAGCGGCTTTAACGTTGCCAAGTACGTGGTGGATGAGTACGTGTACAACCGCCCGTTTGAGCCGGAGTTCGTGACTGCGCAGGACGAGGCGCTGTGGATGGTTGTCCCCATGGGCGTCGTTGACAAGTACGTCAAGGACCCCGAGTTGCGTGCGAAGGCGCATCGTCTGGCCAAGGAGGGCAAGGCTGCCGATCCTTCGTTTATGAAGGGCGACTTTGTCTTTAACCGCTGGCTGCGCATGTGGCACACCAAGTTGCGTCACTTTAAGCTGTTCAAGACGTATTACAAATAGGATGAACGTCGCGCCCGCCCGGTTTGTATCGGGCGGGCGCGGGTATGATACGCGCAATGGTGCGAGCGTTACCAAGGAGGCGGCGATGGAAAAACTGGGAGTTATCGGCGGTATGGGCGCCGAGGCCACGTCGTATTACTACGACCAGGTGGTGCGTCACACGGCGGCCGCCTGCGATCAGGAGCATATCGACATGGTGGTGCTCTCTAAGTCGACCATGCCCGACCGTACGCTGGCCATCAAGACCGGCGAGCATGCCGAGTTGCTGGCGACCATGAAGGAATGTGCGCAGGCGCTCGAGGGGCTGGGCTGTGCGCACATTGCCATTCCCTGCAACACGTCACACTACTTCTACGACCAGATCCAGTCGTTTACCAAGGTGCCGATTATCCATATGCCGCGCGAGTCGGTTCGCTATGCCCTGGCGGGCGCGGTGATGGGGGAGTGCGAGTTCGACCCCAACTTGAGCATGCCGGCCGAGCCGGTGCGCAAGATCGGCATTATGGGTACCGACGGCACCGTGGGCGCCGGCGTCTACGGGCGCGAGTGCGAGGCGGCAGGTGCCGAAGTCGTCTACCCCAGCGAGAAGCGTCAGGCCGACGTGATGTCGCTCATCTACGATGACGTGAAGGCAGGACGCGAGCCCGATATGGATAAGTTCGATCGTGTGATGTGGGAGTTCGCTCGCAGCGGCTGCGATCGCGTCATCCTGGCCTGCACTGAGCTCTCGGTGCTGCAAAAGTACCGAGAGATGCCCGAGATCACTCTCGACGCTATGGACGTCCTGGTACGCGAGTCCATTATCCGTAGCGGAGCCCCCTACCGCCTGTAGCCCTCGACCTGCCAAAAAGGGACAGGTTTATTTTGGTAGGTTTTATCTTGGAAAACAGTAAGGCCCCGGCTCGTTTGATGCGAGCCGGGGCCTTTTACGTTTGTCGGTTGCCGGTGACGATGGGTTAGAACAGGAAGCCGAGGACGATGAGGGCAATGCTGACAATAAGTATGGCAATGTCCAGACCCTTGATGGGGTAGCGCTTGTACGAGCTCGCGCGCGTACGCAGGTAGAAGCCACGTTGCTCTGCCGCCAAGGCCGTGGCATCGGTTTTACCCACGCTCGAGATCAGTAGCGGCACGCACAGCGGCAGCATGAGTTTGAGCTTCTTGATGGGGTTCTTGGTGTCATACTCGACGCCGCGTGCGGTCTGCGCCTCCATGATGGCGTTCATCTCCTGGCCAAACACCGGCACAAAGCGCAGTGCCGTGGTAAAGGTGAAGGCGTAGCGATACGGCACGTGCAACACCTCCACGCAGGCGTTGGCAAGGTCGTTGAGCTTGGTCACCATGAGCATCAGGATGAGTGGTAGCGCTACGCCCAGCAGGCGCAGGCATGCCTTGGAGCCGGTGATGAGACCCGTGTCGGTAACGAAGCCCCACACGATGTTGCCATCGCGCATAAAAGCCAGCTGCAGCACCAGCATGATGAACGCGAGCGGAATCAGCAGCTTGAGCAGCGCGAGCAGGCGGTCGACGACACCGGTGTAGGCTCCCAGCGCGAGCGTGAGCGCCAGAAAGCCCAGCAGTGCCATATAGGTGTCGGACAAGAAAATGCCGATGATGATGGCGGCGGCGAGGCCCAGTTTGATGACGGGGTTCAGGCGGTGTAGCAGCGTGTGACCCGGCATGTAGTCGATGACGTTAACCACGGCGGACCATCTCCTCGGTAATGCGAACGATATCAGTGACCTCACTCACCTGCGTAAAGGCGAGCGAGACGGTAGATGCCAGACGGCGCGAGAGTTCGATGACCTGGGGCGGCTCAACGTAGGCTTGCTGCATGAGTTCGATGTTCGAGAACAGTTCGTGCGTGCGGCCCCGGTCGAGGATGCGACCGTTGGCCATCACCACGATGCGTTCGGCAAAGTCGGAAACGACTTCCATGTCGTGACAGACCATGATGACGGCGCAACCGCGCTCGGCCATGGTGCGCACCGTTTCCATCACAGTCATGCACTCGCGGTAGTCCAGACCGCTCGTAGGCTCGTCGAGCACCACGATCTTGGGCTCGACCACTACAACGGAGGCGAGTGCCACCATCTGGCGCTGGCCGCGCGACAGCGAGAACGGTGCCTCGTCGTCGGGCAGACCAAAGCGGTCGATGACCAGCCGGGCGCGACGCAGGGCTTCGGCGCGGTCGATGCCGGCAAGTTCTAGACCAAAGGCGACCTCGTCGAGCACGGTGTCTTTACAGATTTGGCGGTCGGGGTTCTGGAAAAGCGTTGCCACTTCGCGTGCGATGCGGCTCGTGGGAACCGATGCCGTGTCCAAGCCCGTAACGCGTACGCTGCCCGATGCGGGCCTGAGCAAACCCGTGAGCAGTTTGGTGAGCGTGGTTTTGCCGGCTCCGTTTTGGCCGACAATGCCCACGAGCTCGCCGGGGTAGAGCGTCAAGTTGAGGTCGTGGACGGCGGCGCCTCCATGGGGGTAGGAAAACTCGACATGGTCAAAGGTGAGCACCGGCTCGGCGTCTTTCGCATGCGGGCGCAGCGACGGTGCGTGCGGGGAGCCGGCTGGCGCCTGGGTATCACTTGTCGCACGGTCGGGGTCGACGATTTCCGTGATCAGGCGTTCTGCTTCGTCGACATCCAGGCAGGGCGTGCCGCTTACCAGGCCATCTGCCTCGAGACTGTTGAAGATGCGCGTGACGCGCGGGCAATCGACACCGATGGCGCGAAGCTTGTCGGTGTGCGCAAAGACCTCGTGCGGCTCACCTTGCAGCGCGATTTGGCCGTGATCGAGCACCAACACACGGTTGCAGTACTCCGAAAGCAAGGCGACCTTTTGCTCAACAACGACGATGGTGATGCCGAGCGTGCGGTTTGCCTCACGCAGTGTCTCGAAGACCAAGGTGGAACTGGCGGGGTCGAGTGCTGCGGTTGGCTCATCGAGCACTAAGACGCGCGGGCGCATGGCGAGGATGGCAGCGATGGCTACCTTTTGCTTTTGGCCGCCCGAGAGGGTGGCAATCTCGCGGTCGCGCAGGTCGCTAATGCCGACGGTCTTAAGCGTCTCGCTCACGCGCTGCTCGATTTGGTCGTGCGGAACGCCAAAGTTCTCGAGACCAAAGAGCATTTCATCCTCAACGACCGAAGCGACCATCTGCGTGTCGATGTCTTGCAGCACGCTGCCGACAATCTGCGATATGTCGGTGAGCGAGACCTCGCAGGTGTCGTGGCCGTCAACTAACACGGAGCCATAAAAGGCGCCGGTGTAGTGGTGAGGCACGGCGCCCGACAGACAGGCGGCAAGTGTGGACTTGCCGGCGCCCGAGGGCCCGATGATGCCGATGAAATCTCCCTTGTTCACGCTGAACGAGACGTGGCTGAGCGCCTGCTCGGTTTGCGCGCCATAGGAGAACGAGACATCGTCGACGTTGATGATCGTTTCCATGGATACCTTTCATAGTCATCGGGGACGTTCTTACATGACTGGTCGTTTAGGAACGTCCCCAAATGCTCGTTGTTTGGGACAGTCTTTGGTGGTAAAGCCGGGCAGGTTAGTTGAGCTTAAGGGCCTTCTGGATGGGCAGGTAAAGGGCGCCGACCAGAATTGCGTTAAACACGGCGGTCATGGCGACGACGGGCAGCATGGCTGCGGCGAGCTCGCCCACAACGCCGAGCATGGCCATCTTGATGACCATGAAGATGACGCCCGAGACAAAGGTGGTCACGAATGTTGCGACGATGGCGATGACGGGCTTAACCTGGCCGTCCTTGGCGGTGGCGTTGACAATGACGGCCATGAGCATAGCGGCGATGCCTTCGGCGGCAAAATCGACAAACGGCGAGGTGGTAGTGATCTGGATCACGGCCGCCGAGATGAGACCAATGACGAGCGCCTGGCCAATGTTGGGACGAACGACCAGGATGGTGAGGCAGAAAGCCGAGATGATGAACTCGGGGCTGATCATGCCGCCCGAGATGCCCGAGATTGCCTTGCCGACGGTGAAGTTGAGGATGAAGCCGGCGGCAAGCAGGATGGCGAGCAGGACAAGGGCGCGGATATCGAGTTTGCCGCGGTCGGCGGTCTGGACGGTGCGGGGCTGGGCGGTGGTGTTCTGAGACATGGTGAAAGTCCTTTCGAAATGGGGAGTGTAAGAGAAAAACGGAGGCGCGTGATGCGAATGCGATCGGGCTCGAGATAGAAAAAGGCCCCCGGTCGAAACCGGAGGCCTTCCAATCACCTAGAGCGCAAAAACAGGCGTGAGGGACTCACTTTCGACCGATCGTATTCGCATCACGCCACCACCAGTTGTTGAGGGACTTCATCGTGTTCTTCATCTTGGTGGCTCCTTTTGTGATGCCTTGGCGCGGTTGCACCTCGTTGCTGTTGCGCTGCACTATAGCACAGCGAAGTGTGTGCGGGGAAATCTTTTTTTGAAAAGATTTCGGCGGCGTTTCCTGCCGGTCAAAAGGGCAGGCTGAGCGGGCGGGATGACTCATGCGACCCCGCCCGTCTCTCGGAACGTGAGGGTCTTAGGCCTTCTTGCGACGATAGAGCACGAAGCCGCAGACACCGATGATGACGATGGCGACAACGGCCATGGCGGCCATGTTGTTGCCCTCGGACTTCTCCTCGGTCGCCTCTTCCTCAACCTCGGGCTCGGCAACGTCCTCATCGGAGAGGGCCTCGTCGGCGTAGGTGATGGACTCGACTAGGCAGTCGTTGTCGGCATCGTAGTCACTCGGGACGAACTCCTCGGAGAAGTCGCCCTCCTTGAGGTAGTCGCGCATCTCCTCGAGCATGGCCTTGCACTTGACGTAGGTGTTCTTGGTCGCTGCCTTGCCGGCCTTGTTGGCCAGGGCGGTCCGAGCCTCGGTGTCCTCGGCGGCCTGCATGGCCTCGTCGACGGTCAGGTTCTGCTCGATGAGCTCCTTCTGCAGGGCGTCGAGGTAGGCGCGGACGCCGGCGGCGCAGTGGTCGCGGTTCTCATAGGCGAGCGTGTTGATGTCCATGAGGACGTAGTTGACGGAGTTCTTGGGCTCCTCGTTGTTCACGACGTCTTCCTCTTCACAGTGATCGAAGGAGACATCCTGATCGCTGAAGTAGGGGCTGACCTCGGTGAGCAGTGCGGAATAAAGGGGGATAGCGACGGAGAACTCGGCGTTGGAGAGCATCTCCCACTGGATGGTCGCGATCTCGGGATCCATGCCGTGACGGATCTGGAAGGTGTGGATTTCGGTGTTGCGGTTGGAGCCGATGGCATAGGCGCCGTCGGTGTTGGCGTTGAGGCCGGCGACATTCTCGCCGCGAGCGGCGAAGGAACGAATCATCTCAAAGGTGTTCCAGTCGGATTTGCCGGGCGTAAAGAACAGCGGCTGCATCTCGTGGACCAGGGCGCCGGTCGTGGCACGAGCGTCTTCGCGCTCGTCCTTGACGATCTCGTAGTCGGTGCCCTCGGTAAGCGGAGCCATGAAGTAATCGCGGCCCTGGACATAGCGCGACCACTGGTGCATACCGGCCTCGCTAATCTCCTCACCGTAAGTCTTGGCGACGTCGAACTTGCCGTCGGTGTACTCGGCAAAGCCCTTCTCCTTAGGCATGGACTCGATGCCTTCGGAGTGGAGGCAGTTCTCGGTGTCGTCGAGGTCGACGTCATAGGTGAGGTTGCCGATGTTGGGATTGAGCGAGGCGATATCGTCGGTGAGCCTCATGGCAATCCACTGATGGCCGGAAAGCGCTGCAAACAGCCAGGTCTCGTTGTTGTCGGCAATGATGATCTGGTCGTTGGAGCAGACGCCCTGCTCGTCAATCAGGCTGCCGAGGAGCTCGACACCCTCGCGGGCCGTGGCGCTCTCGCCCAGAATGACGCTGGCGTAGTTGTACTCGCCGATGCCGGTCTCCTCGGTGACGGGGTCGGCTTCCTCTGCCTTCTCGTTATAGGAGGTGCTCAGCGTGGCAGAGCAGGAAACGCCCTTCTCGTTGATGCCAGCCTCGGAATATGCATCGTAACGATCTTCCCACTGAGAGGGGTTGTCGCGAACGAAGGTGTAGCGGTAGGTTGCGCCCTTGGACTTGTACTCAAAGCCGGACTCGATCGAGGTGTACTTGCTGCCGTCCTTGTGTGCGGGCTCGATGCCAAAGTGCTTGATGTAGCGCGGGCCGAAGTCCTCGGAGCGGCCGTAGTACGTGTTGCCGTCTGCCGTGAGCTGGCTGCCCATGTAGATCTGGGTGCAAGCGAGCGCCGAAGTCGGCATGGCCATAATGGCCGCTGCTCCAAATGCAAGGCCGCAGCCAAGCTTCTTGAGCGTGTTGACAGGATGAGTAAACCTCATGATCCCTCCCAACTGTTGAAACCCCGCGAAACCGTACGGAGCTTCAGCTAATAAATACATCTACTAGCCTAAAGGAAGTGTAAAGAGTATTCATTTGACAAAAGGATTTACTCGATGAGCGCGAAGAAATATACGATGAGCGGATAATAATACTCATTTTATAGCTTTAGTTAAATAAAGGCACCCTGCATTTACTATAGCTGAATAAAGCGCCAGGCAGTGCTCAAAAAGGAAACTCTCCCGCTGTTTAGGATTTGCATAAACAGCGGGAGAGTCGATAACTGGATGAATATCATACCAATGTGGATTTACTTCTTTCGGCGATGAATCACATTGATAGCGTAACCGACGAGCATGGCCAAGACGATGACGATAAAGCCAATCAGGGGATTGTCGTTCATGGGGTCCTCCTATTTTCCGAGCGGTGAAAATTCGTCGACGATGAGGTCGAGACATTGCGGAAGCGCGCGGGCGCCAAAGACGCCGGAGTTGCTGGAGATGATCTCACCATCGAACTGCATGCCCAGCGATGGCGTGCAGGTGATCTTGGCTTCCTTGGTCTGGATGATCTTAAACTGCGGACGGCCGAGCAATTTGCCAGCGGGGTCAAGCGCGGCGGTAATTACCGTGGGGAGCAGCTGCACCGTGCGTACGGGCTCAATAACGACGATGTCGACCATGCCGTCGTCCATGCGGCAGTTAGGGAATAGGTTGATGTCGTTTTGGATGACCGAGGTATTGCCTGCCATGCAGCAGATGCCGTCGAGCTCCTCGACAATGCCGTCGTGCTCAATGGTGAAGTGCGCCACCGTGGGGTTGGGTGTGGCGAGTGCCGACAGGAAATAGGCGATCTCGCCAATGTCGTTTTTGGTGGGAGCGGCCTTCATCATGATCTCGGCGTCGAAGCCCGAGCCGGCGATGATGATGAAGCCGTGGCGCTTCTCGTTACCGTTCTCGTCGAGCCAAAAGAGCTCACCCATGTCCACCTTGACCGTGCGGCCGGCGCGACAAGCCTTGGCGAGTGCCGCCGCCTCGGGGGCATTGCCGATGTTGTTAAAGAACAGGCAAGCCGTGCCGGAGGGGAAGACGAGCGTAGGGACACCGCACCCGCGCATCTGGTCGAGCACGTTGGAGACGGTGCCATCGCCGCCCGAAACGACCACGCGATCGAACTCGCGAACGTCCGCTACCGCGTTCTCGGGCTCCATGCCATCGCCGATAAAGCGCATTACGACCTCGTCGCCGCCCTGTGCAAGGGCGTGCGTGAATGCGTAGATTTCATCGGAGCTGGGACCCGATGCCGGGTTGTGGATGATAAGGCAGCGCATACTTACGTTCCCGTTCTGTGACTAACCGAGTATAGTTGTAGAGCAATGCCGATATCCTACCCGTGTTTTTCGGGCCTAACCTTATTCGATGGGTTGATATGTACATTTCCACACATCAGGCTCTGGTCGACTTTTGCCAGCGCGCCCGCGAGTTCGACGCGATCGCCGTCGACACCGAGTTTTTGCGCGAGCGCACGTTTCATCCGCGCCTGTGCCTGGTCCAGATTGCCACCCCCGCCGAGAGTGTCGCGGTCGATCCGCTGGTGATCGACGACCTCTCGCCGCTTGCCGAGCTTATGGCCGACGAGGGCGTGGTCAAGGTATTCCATGCTTGCTCGCAGGACATGGAAGTTATGCTCCACACCGTGGGCGTACTGCCGCGACCGATTTTTGACACACAGGTTGCCGCCGCCTTTTTGGGCGAGCGCCAGCAGATTTCGTATGGTGCGCTCGTTCAGACATTCTGCGGCGTATCGCTGCCCAAGACCGAGTCGCTGACCGATTGGTCGCGCCGCCCGCTGAGCGATAAGCAGATCGAGTACGCGATCGATGACGTCAAGTACTTGATCGTCGCCTATACCGAGATGATGAGCCGCCTGCGCGAGCTGGGCCGCGTGGACTGGGTGCTCGACGAGTTGCGTCCTCTGGCCGACGAGTCGCACTACCGTGCCGATCGCCATGAGGCATTCCGCAAGGTCAAGCGCATCAACTCGTGTAGCCGCCATCAGCTGGGCATTGCGCGTGAGCTTGCCGCCTGGCGTGAAGACCGCGCTGAGCGCCGCAATATCCCGCGCAAGTGGGTTATGTCCGACGATACGCTGCTAGCCCTGGTTAAGCGCAATCCCGTGCGTGTCGAGGAGTTCCGCAGCATCCGCGGTACCGACCAGCTGGGAGAGCGCGACGTGGATGGCGCGTTGATGGCCATCAAGCGCGGCGCGAGCTGCCCGCGCGATCGCCTGCCGCTCATGGTGCGCGGACATCGCCAGATTTCGCCGGAGCTTGAGAGCGTGACCGACCTTATGTATGCGCTTATTCGCCTGGTTGCCGAACGCTCGGGCGTGGCGACCTCGGTCATTGCCTCGCGCGATGACCTGGCCGACTACATTGAGCATCCTGAGCAAAGTCCCCTGCGCGAAGGCTGGCGTTTTGAGCTTGTGGGTTCGCGTCTGGACGATCTGCTTTCCGGCAATATGGGACTCACCGTGAAGGACGGCAAAATCGAGCTCCTGTAGGGAAGCCTAGCCGCTTGAGTGGGTAGAATGCGTCCAACGTGTAACTCGATTCGGAGGAATTCGCATGCCCTATTACTATGGTTACGGCTTTGGCATCGACCCGCTGTACCTGCTGGTTGTTCTTGTTTGTACAGTGCTTGGCCTTGCTGCGCAGAGCTATATCAACTCGACGTACAAGACCTGGTCCAAGGTTCGCTCGGACGGCGATACGGGTGCCACGGTCGCTCGCCGCATGCTCGACGCCAACGGTTGCAACGCCGTGGGTATCAAGGGCGTGGCTGGTGAGCTCACCGACCACTACAACCCGCAGGATAACAACCTGTATCTCTCGGACGCCAACCGTTCGGGCGGGTCGGTCGCAAGCGTTGCCGTCGCCTGCCACGAGGCGGGCCATGCCGCCCAGCGTCAAAGCGGTTACGCCATGATGAAGGTGCGCACCGCCCTGGTCCCAGTCGTCAACTTTACCCAGAACACCTGGACCATCGTGTTGCTCTTGGGCCTGTTTATGAACATTGCCGGGCTCACGACCCTCGCGTTGATCTTCTTCTCGTTTAGCGTGCTGTTCCAACTCGTTACGTTGCCTGTCGAGATTGACGCCAGCCGACGCGCTGTGGCGTACATCGAGCAGTCGGGTATGAGTTCCAAACAGGTCAGCGGCGCCAAGAAGGTGCTGACGGCAGCCGCGCTTACCTATGTGGCCGCAGCGCTCACTTCGATCATTCAGCTGCTCTACCTTATGGCTCGCTACAACAGAAACTCCAACCGATAATAAATTGGCTTGACAGGCGCCGCGGAGATTTGTGTCCCCGCGGCGCTGTACTATGTGTTGGATTTGAATTTGCGCAGGGCCGGAGCCCATGTGCACGATGACGAAAGGAGGCTGCGTGGCAGGCTGGAACCTAACCGGCAATGCCGTTTCCGCCGAGTTCGACGGCTCGGACGATCAGGAGCGCAAGGAGCTCAGCGTGAGCCAGGCGGTGGAGATCGCCGCCGGTGCGCTCGATGCCATTCCGCAGCTGAGCGTCTTGGGCGAGGTCACGGGTTTTCGTGGTCCTAACGCCCGAAGCGGCCACTGCTATTTCCAGATCAAGGACGATTCGGCCGCCGTCGACTGCATCATCTGGAAGGGCGCCTATCTTAAGCGCACCTTCGATCTGCGCGACGGCATGCAGGTGAGCTTTAAGGGTAACTTCAATCTCTATAAGCCCACGGGCCGCATGAGCTTTGTCGCTCGCTCGTTTTCGTTGGCGGGGGAGGGCCTGCTGCGTCAACAAGTGGCGCAACTGGCCGAAAAGCTACGCCGCGAGGGTTTGATGGATGAGGCGCGTAAGCGTCGCATCCCGGTGTTCTGCTCGCGCGTGGCGGTCGTCACCTCGCTTTCGGGTGCCGTAATCGACGACGTCAAGCGCACATTGCGTCGTCGCAACCCGCTCGTCGAGCTCGTCTGCGTGGGTGCCAAGGTACAAGGCGAGGGCGCGCCGGCAGAGCTCATCGAGGGCCTGCGCCGTGCCGCTGCCATTACGCCGGCGCCCGACTGCATCTTGCTGGTGCGCGGCGGTGGCTCCTTCGAGGACCTCATGACCTTTAATGACGAGGAGCTTGCCCGCGCGGTGGCGGCTTGTCCTGTGCCCGTGGTGACCGGTATTGGGCATGAGCCCGATACTTCGATCTGCGACATGGTGAGCGACCGTCGTGCCTCCACGCCCACGGCGGCGGCCGAATCGGTGGCGCCGGCTATGACGGAGTTGGCCGATGTGCTCGAGGCACGCCATCAGCGTCTTGGCGCCGCGATGGCATCGATGATTGGGTCGAATCAGGTCGACCTGGAGATGCTCGATCAGCGTGGTCGCCGCGCTTGGAATACCTATACGGCCCGTCTGGGCGATGCACTCGATGCCGCCGCCTGCCGCCCGTGCCTCAACGACCCCACATTTATGGTCGAGCGTCGCGAATCGGAGCTTGCGCTGACTGCCGATCGCCTGTCGGGCGCCATAGTACGCTCGGTCGGGACATTCCGCTCCAACTTCGAGCGTCTGCCCGAGCGTCTGGTTGCAAGCACCTCGGGGCTCGATGGCAAGCGCCATGCGCTCACGCTTGCGAGTTCCCGCCTGGAGCATCAGGGGCGCACGATGCTCAGCAAACCCGCGTCCGACCTGGGCCGTGCGGCAGCCTCGCTCGATGCCCTGTCGCCGCTCAAGGTGCTTGCCCGTGGCTATTCCATCGCGTACAGCGATGATGGGGTGGCTACGAGCGCCAGGACCTTTAAGCCCGGCGACGCCATCCGCGTGCGCATGGCAGACGGCAACGTGGCGGCAACGGTCGATACGGTCGAGTAGGCCGCATTTCATAGCTATAAACCTTTAGGAAAGGAAACAGATATGGCAGAGAAGACCCCGGTCGAGCAGCTTACGTACAAGCAGGCCTCGCAGGAGCTGGAACTCATCATCCGCAGCTTGGAGTCGGGCGATATGGAGCTCGAGGAGTCGCTCGAGAGCTATACCCGCGGCGTCGAGCTCCTCAAGAGCCTGCGCACCCGCCTGTCCGATGCCGAGCAGAAGGTCTCGGTGCTCCTTAAGGACGTCGACGGCAACGACGTGCTCGCCGACGGCGAGGCCGCCAACACGGACGACAACCTCTCGTTCTAACCATCCCGACCAAATATAATTACCTTGGTCTGTGAGAAAGGAACCTACCATGTGTGATTGCATCTTCTGCAAAATTGCCAACCACGAGATCCCCTCGACCGTTGTCTATGAGGACGATCAGGTCATCGCGTTCGACGACCTCAACCCCCAGGCGCCGGTCCACACGCTCGTGATCCCCAAGAAGCACTACAGCGACATCGCCGACAACGTGCCTGCCGAGACCATGGGCGCCATGGCTCACGCCATCCAGGAGGTCGCTAAGGTCAAGGGTCTGGAGGACGGTTTCCGCGTCATCTCCAACAAGGGCGTCAACGCCGGCCAGACCGTCATGCACTTCCACATGCACGTCCTCGGCGGCAAAAACCTGGGCGAGAACCTCATCTGAGGACGCGTAGCCCGTCGACTTGGCTGCCTTTGGAGTAATCTATGCAGCTTTCTCAACTCGAATACCTTCAAGCGGTAGCGAACTATGGCGGCGTGCGCAAAGCAGCTCGCGCCGTTCATGTGAGTCCGCAGGCCGTTTCGTCGGCAATCAAAAAGTTGGAATCTGAGTATCAGATCGTTTTGCTCAACCGATCGGCGGGGGAGGCTGTTTTGTCTCCGGCGGGCAGAGAATTTGCGCGTCGTGCGCGCGTGATCCTGGCACAAGTCGACGATCTCAAAAAGTACGCTCAATCGAGGGATGACGGCGTCTCGCCCGACGGCCACTTTCGTCTTTACGCCCCTTGCCTTCATGGGCGGGGGCGCCTTTTTGTCGAAAACTGGTATGACTCGTTTGAAAGCTCGCACCCTCAGATTCACCTTGATGTGTGGCATCAGCCAACGGCTACATGCTTTGAATCACTTGTGCTTGGCATTTCGGATGCGGCCATTTCATTTGAGGAACCAAGGGACAGTGTCCTTTCTTCGAAATACTTGGGTGAAAAGGAGCTCAAGGTTCTTTCGTGCCCAGCTGGTCATCAATCTGTTGACGCTATGACCATTCGTGAGTTACTGGGCGGCAGGCTCGCTGTTCCAATTAATTTGTCACCCTGTCTCAATGCAATCAATCAATGTCCCGAAGCTCAGCTGGTTAATTTCCGCTTTCGCGATGTCGAATACGGAAACAGGGCGCAGGCTGAGTTTCTTCAAGCCGGGGGATTGATATTGAGTTTTTCTGGCTCTTCTCTCGCATCAGATGGATTGGAAGTGAGCGAGTGCTCCATTGAAGGCTCGCATGACGTGGCCTTGCCCATCTATTTTTGCTATCGACAAAATGCCTGGACCGATCGACACCAGACGGTATTTCTTCACCTATTGCGTCATCTTGCTTCCTGAGGCCATTTGGCCTCGTGTCGTCAAGTGATTATTGACGCCTTGCAACGCATAGCTGACAGCTTTGCCCCCATGCTTTTCCAAGATTCCGATTTAGATTGCTGACTCTTGGAGGGCGGAGCATGAAAAACCGTACGGTTTTGCTTTATATGACGTTCGTTTTTCTGTCGAACTTCAGCACCATTTTGTATTTTCTGACGGTTTACCTTGAATTCGTCGGATTCTCGATGGTGGCGATTTCTAGCATGATGATTGCATATCAAGTGAGCAAGTTCATTCTTGAGGTTCCTACTGGTTATATTGCTGACAGGTTTGGACGAAAGACAAGCGGCCTCGTTGGCATTGTGGGAATGCTTGGGTACTACGCCGCCCTGCTCTTCGTCCGATCTCCTCTGCTTTTAATCGGTGCGTTTGCTCTCAAGGGTTTTGCCGTTGCGTGTGTGAGCGGATCCATCGAAGCGATTTACATTGATAGCGTCTCTCAGGACCAACTCGTGAGACTTAATATCGTTGAGCGATTTGTCTTCTATGCGTCTTATGCCCTCTCCGCTTGTGTGGGCGGTTTCATATCGTCCGCTGGCGCGTATCTCGTTGGGCTTTCGGTCGATATCATCACAATGGTGCTGACATTGGTTGTCGTTGTCTGTATTCCTGAGGTGAGAAGAGAGGACACCGCGGTGACACCTGGGCATGGAATGAGCCCGAAGATGATCGGTGCCGCTATTGCGGGTAATGGCATTCTTCGGTCAGCGTTCATCATGGACTGTTCTCAGGCATTTGCCTTCGTCGCTCTGGAAGACTTTTTCTCACTGTTGCTTGCAGGCCGCGGAATGAATGCCGTCGCTTCGGGCGTGACCATTGCGGTCCAGCTCCTTGCCTCCGCCTCCATAGGGTTTATTGTGCCCAGCGTGATTGCTCGTGTCGACAAGGGCCGTTTTGCGCGTATTTGCGGCATCTTTCGCTTAGTATTGACAGCTTTGTTTTTGATTCCTCTTACTCCGGCTAATTTGCTGCCCGTGTTCTATGTGCTGCAGACGGTTGCGTACTCGTTGTTTGCCCCAATCAAATACTCAATTTTTCAAAATGCTGCCGATTCTTCGATGCGCTGTTCATTGATTTCGGTTCAAAGCCAGATGGTGGCGGTGGGTGCTGTTCTTTTCTATCTGCTCAACGCTGTGTTGAGTAGCGTTGCGGGCATTCGAGTCGTATTGCTTGTTGCACTCGGGATTTCTTCCCTGGTGTATATCCCCGCGCTCTTTCGTCTTACAAGTCAAAGGTCATGAGTATTTAGGCACCGATAACTTATATATCAACGCAATAAACCCGAGCGCGAGGGCGTTTGGGTTTATTATTGAAGCGTATGTAACCTGGCGGCGCCACACCGCCTGTTAGTAGGGAGACACATGAACGTTCTGGTCGTCAACGCAGGATCTTCGACCCTTAAGTATCAGGTCATCGATACCAAATCCCACAAGGTGTCCGCAAAGGGCTCCTGCGAGCGCGTTTGCTTTACCGGCGGTACCTTCACCCATGCTGCCAACGGCTCCAAGAAGGTGACCGAGAACATCGAGTTCCCCGACCACAAGGTCGCCATCGAGGTCGTCCTGAAGGACCTCGAGGCCAATGGCGTCAAGATCGAAGGCATTGGTCACCGCATCGTTCAGGGCGGTTGGTACTTTGGCGATTCCTCCCTCGTCGACGAGGACGTCCTCGCCAAGATTCGCGAGGTCGCCCCGCTGGCGCCGCTGCACAACAACCCCGAGGCCAACGTTATCGAGTTCTGCCTGGAGCAGTATCCCGATCTGCCCAACGTTACGGTCTACGACACCGCTTTCCACTTCAACATGCCCGAGGTCGCCAAGACCTACGCCCTTCCCAAGGATGTTTGCGACAAGCTGCACATCCGTAAGTACGGCGCCCACGGCACCAGCTATCGTTACATCTCCAAGAAGGTCGCCGAGATGACCAACGGCGAGGCCCGCAAGGTTGTCGTGTGCCACATCGGCTCCGGTGCCTCCCTGTGCGCCATCGAGGACGGCAAGTGCATGGATACCACTATGGGCTTGACGCCGCTCGACGGTGTCATGATGGGCACCCGCTGCGGCTCCATCGACCCGGCTACCGTGTGCTACCTGCAGCGCGAGGGCGGCTACACCTTCGACGAGGTCGACGAGATGATGAACAAGAAGTCCGGCCTTTTGGCTGTGACCGGTGGCAAGACCAACGACTGCCGCAACGTCGAGGAGCTCGCCGCCGCTGGCGACCCCGAGGCTCAGCTCGCCTTCGACATGTTCGTCTACAAGATTGCCGCCAAGGCTGCCGAGATGGCCACTTCCATGTGCGGCATGGACACCCTGGTCTTCACCGCCGGCATCGGTGAGCACGCTCCGGCCGTTCGCGCCGGCGTTGCCGACCGTCTGGCCTTTATGGGCGTCAAGATGGACCATGCCCGTAACGCCCTGCGTGGCGACGGCGCTTGGTGCCTGTCTGCCAAGGATTCCAAGGTCAAGATCTTCGTCATCCCCACGGACGAGGAGTTCATGATCGCTTCTGACGTCGAGCGCATCGTCAACGGTAAGTAATTGCAAGAGGGGAGGGGCTGGACGACCAAGTGCCGTTCAGCCCCTCTTTTGCGCTCGTTGGACGACATTCTGATAGCTATTTATCAAGATATGATAACTTCTTATTAAAATGCGGCCGCCTTAAGGGGCCTGCGTCGACCGTATTGCACTGCAAAGGAGTCTCATGAACGTACTTGTTGTCAACGCCGGCAGTTCAAGCCTTAAATATCAGTTTTTGGATACCGATACCCGCGAGGTTTTCGCCAAGGGCAACTGCGAGCGTATCGGATCGGACATGGGCATCTTCGGCCACTCCGAGAACGGTGGCGCCAAGCAGACCGAGGAGGTTCCCTTCCCCGATCATCGCTCTGCTATCGCTCGCGTGCTCGAGGAGCTCGAGAAGACCGACTTTACGATTGACGGCATTGGGCATCGCATCGTTCAGGGCGGTTGGCACTTCGATGATTCCGCGGTCGTTGACGACGAGGTCATGGCTAAGATTCTCGAGGTAGCCCCCTTGGCTCCGCTGCACAACTACGGCGAGGCCGCGGCGATTGAGTATTGCCGTGAGAAGTATCCGGAGCTGCCCAACGTGGCCGTCTTCGACACCTCGTTCCACATGACCATGCCCGAGGTTGCCTACACTTACGCCCTGCCCAAGGACGTGTGCGACAAGTACCACGTGCGCAAGTACGGCGCCCACGGTACGAGCCACCGCTACGAGTGGATGATGGCCAAGGAGATCCTGGGCTCGCGCTGCCACCGTCTGCTTTCGTGCCACCTGGGCAACGGCGCCTCGCTCGCCGCCATCGAGGACGGCGTGTGCCGCGATACCACGATGGGACTCACGCCGCTTGACGGCCTGATGATGGGAACCCGCTGCGGCTCCATCGACCCGGCTACCGTGTGCTACCTGCAGCGCGAGGGCAGCTACAGCTACCAGGAAGTCGATGACATGATGAACAAGCAGTCTGGCCTACTTGCCATCTCGGGTATCTCCAACGACGCCCGCGACATCCGTACGCGCGCTTCCGAGGGAGATGAGCGCTGCCTGCTCGCCTTCGATATGTTCGCCTATAAGGCTATGCAGCAGGCCGGCTCCATGATCGCTTCTATGGCCGGCGTGGATACCATCACCTTTACCGCTGGCATCGGCGAGAATGACTGGTCGATCCGCAAGGCCTTCTGCGACTGCTTTGAGTGGCTGGGCGTGCGCATCGACAACAACAAGAACCGCGAGGCCGTGGGCAACGGCCCGCAGGTCATCAGTGCCGCCGGTTCCGCCGTTACGGTTATGGTCATCCCCACCGACGAGGAATACATGATCGCCCACGACGTCGAGCGTCTGACCAAGAACAACTAACGCACCCGTTTGCATGTAAACGAAAGGCCTCCAGAGCAACAGCTCCGGAGGCCTTTTTTAGCATACGGAAATTCCAGTCCCAAAGTGATCATCGCCGGCAACGCCTGCACTTTCAGCAACGACACCCATCCGTTCAGATTTTTCAGACCCAGCTCGTAGCCAAGCCGCCGTCCACCCCAGATACCCTGATTACTACGTAGCGGTAGAAGGCCGTACGGTCTAACCCCTGAAAACACTCCGCAGACCAGAAACGCCCCCGTTCGTAGCTCCGAAGGAGCAGAACGGGGGCGTTTCATTGGTCGAGGACGTTTTCAGGGGTTAGCCCGTACGGCCTTCGGGCGAGCACGTCCGCTACTCAGCCATCTGAGCCTGGACGGCGGTGATGGCCACGACGCCCACGATGTCGTCGGCAGAGCAGCCGCGCGAAAGGTCGTTAACCGGCTTGGCGATGCCCTGCAGGATGGGGCCGTAGGCGTCGGCGCCGGCGAAGCGCTGGACCAGCTTGTAGCCGATGTTACCGGCCTCGAGGTCGGGGAACACCAGCACGTTGGCCTTACCGGCGACGGAGGAGCCGGGAGCCTTGAGCTGGGCGACGGTGGGGACGACGGCGGCATCGAGCTGCAGGTCGCCGTCGATGGCGAGCTCGGGAGCCTTCTCGTGGCAGAACTTCACGGCCTCCTGGACCTTCTTGGCGACCTCGCCGCCGGCGGAGCCCATGGTGGAGTAGGAGAGCATGGCCACGTGCGGCTCAACGTTGCCCATGAAGGTGGACCAGGAGTGAGCGGAGGCGATGGCGATCTCGGAGAGCTCATCGGAGGACGGGTTGATGTTGAGACCGCAGTCGGCGAAGATCAGCGTGCCGTCGGTGCCGAACTGCGGGGTGTCGGTGCACATCACGAAGAAGGCCGAGACCAGCTTGGTGCCCGGGGCGGTCTTGAGGATCTGCAGCGCGGGGCGCAGCGTGTCGGCGGTGGAGTGGCAGGCGCCGGAGACCAGGCCGTCGGCGTCGCCCATCTTGACCATCATGGTGCCAAAGTAGGTAGCGTCCATCACCTGGGCGCGAGCCTGCTCGATGGTGACGCCCTTCTTGGCGCGGAGCTCGGCAAACTTCTGCGCGTACTCCTCGTGCTTCTCGGCATTGCGCGGATCGATGACGGTAGCGCCGGGAACGTCGATCTCGTCGGGGTTACCCAGGATGACGATCTTTGCCAGGCCCTCCTCGATGATCTTGGTGGCCGCGACGATGGTGCGCGGATCCTCGCCCTCGGGCAGGACGATCGTCTTAAGGTCGGCCTTGGCGGCAGACTTCATACGGTTTAGGAAATCGCTCATGTTACTCCTTACAAGCGTTTCGCTAAGCTCCAGGCGCCCGGCTGCTCACGAATAAACCCGCTGCTAGCGGGTTTACCTTTCAATTATGTACGCCGCGGTGCTTGAGCTTTCCTTGTGTGGCAAGCTCATTATAGGACGCATTAGCGCTATAATCGCTCTGATAAATATGTCTCGAAGAATGTTCGAGAAAAGCCCAGCTAACGAGCCCGTGGCTTTTGACAAGGAGTATCGATGCAGATTACCTCAGGCCTGCCTGAAGGCTTTAACGCCGGCGCATACGACATGATTGTCGTCGGTGCCGGATATGCCGGTGCCGTTTGTGCCCGCCGTCTCGCCGAGACCATCGGCTATCGCGTTGCCGTTCTGGAGCGCCGTAGCCACATTGCAGGTAACGCCTACGACTGCGCTGATGAGGCCGGAATCCTGGTCCACGAGTATGGTCCGCACATCTACCATACCTTTAATGAGCGCGTTCACAATTTCCTGTCGCGCTTTACCAAGTGGACGGACTACCAGCACAAGGTGCTCGCCAATATCAACGGCACCCTTATGCCCGTGCCCTTTAACCATGCGAGCCTTAAGCTCGCCTTTGGCGATGAGCGTGGCGAGGAGCTGTATCAGAAGCTCGTGGAGACCTTTGGCAAGGACGTCAAGGTGCCCATCATGGAGCTGCGCAAGAAGAACGACCCGGATCTTGCCGAGGTCGCCGATTACGTCTACGAGAACGTCTTTTTGCATTACACCATGAAGCAGTGGGGCCAGACGCCCGATCAGATCGATCCCTCGATCACCGGCCGCGTTCCCGTTTTTGTGGGCGACGATGACCGCTACTTCCCGCAGGCTCCCTTCCAGGGTATGCCGCAGGACGGCTATACCGCGCTGTTCGAGCACATGCTCGACCACGATCTGATTGATGTGTTCTGCGACGTGGACGCCCGCGACCTCTTCGAGATCGACGAAACCACCGTCAAGATCGACGGTAAGGTCTATGGCGGCGAGATCGTCTACACCGGTCCGCTCGACGAGCTGTTCAACCTCGACCTGGGCGCTTTGCCGTACCGTACGCTCGACATGAAGTTCGAGACGCTCGATATGGACCAGTTCCAGCCCGTGGGCACCGTCAACTACACCACGAGCGAGGATTACACGCGTATCACCGAGTTCAAGAACATGACTGGCCAGGTCCTGCCCGGCAAGACCACCATCATGAAGGAGTATTCCAAGGCCTATACGCCCGGCTCGGGCGAGACGCCCTATTACGCCATTCTGGAGCCCGAGAACCGTGAGCTCTATGAGCGCTATCTTGAGCGCGTCCAAAACCTGACGAACTTCCACCCGGTGGGTCGCCTGGCCGAGTATCGTTACTACGATATGGATGCCGTGACCAACTCCGCCCTCGATCTTTCGGATGAGATTATCGCCTGCCATGCATAAAGTCATATCATTCGGTATTCCCTCATATAACGCCGCCAAGGACATGGACCATTGCATCACCTCCATTCTGGAGGGGAGCAATTACGCCACCGATATCGAGATCATCATCGTCGATGACGGTTCCAAGGACGAGACGGCAGCTAAGGCCGACGAGTGGGAGACACGTTATCCCGGCATCATTCGCGCGGTGCATCAGGAGAACGGTGGCCACGGCATTGCCGTCCTTTCGGGCTTGCGCGAGGCGCAGGGCACCTACTACAAGGTCGTCGACTCGGACGACTGGCTCGATGGCGCAGCTCTGTCGACCATGCTTTCGATCCTGCGCGGTTTTGAGGAGCGCGACCAGCGCGTCGATCTCTTTATCTCGAACTATGTGTACGAGAAGGTTTACGAGGGTACGCATACCGCTATTGGCTACAAGTTTGCCCTGCCGCGAAAAAAGATCTTTACCTGGGACCAGATTGGCCATTTCCGTCTGGACCAGAATCTGCTCATGCACAGCCTGTGCTATCGCACGGATGTGCTGCGCGCGTCCAATCTGCCTATGCCGCCGCACACGTTCTATGTAGACAACATCTACGCCTACGTGCCGCTACCGCGCTGCAAGACCATGTACTACGCCGACATCGACCTCTACCGCTACTTTATCGGCCGTGAGGGCCAAAGCGTCAACGAGGCCACGATGGTCAAGCGTCTGGACCAGCAGTTTCGCGTGACGCGCATCATGATGGAGTCGTTCCACCTGTACAGCGATGTCGAGTCGTCGCGTCTGCGCTCGTACATGATGGGCTATTTCACCATGATGATGGCAATCTGCTCGGTGCTTACTAAGCTTTCCGACGAGGATTGTGCCGATGAGCGCCTGAAGACGTTGTGGAGTGATCTGAAAGCCTATGACGAGCGTATGTATCGTCGTGCACGCTACGGTGTGGTCGGCTTCTTCACCAACCTGCGCGGCCGTGCCGGAGACAAAACCACACTCGGCCTATACCGTCTTGCCTCAAAGATCTTCAAATTCAACTAACTGCTGAGTAATCGCTGTTGATAGGTTGACTGGGCCCCTTGGCCTTTAGTTTGCTACTGCGAACAGTCCTGCTCGCACGGAAAGCACATTTAGTGCTTTCCGGCTCGTGCGGAACTTGTATCAAACTAAAGGCCAAGGGGCCTCTGCCATAAGAATCGATTGACAGACTGCCTGAATTTGAAGATCTTGGACGCACGGTACACAGGGGCCTGGGCTGAAAAGATCTTAGTTGGTGGTCGGTCGGAGATGGGCGGGCGTTACGTTTGTCGCGAGTTCCGCATGCAAAGAAGGCCACTTAATGTGGCCTTCGTCTTGCATAGGACTGTAGAGCAGCAAACGTAACGCCCGCCCGTCTCCGACCGACGGTCGAGTGAGGCTACTTCGCGGCGCCGGGGATGCCGTGGGAGGTTTTGGCGGTTTTGGCTCCGTTTACGATGGCGGTTTCCAGGGCCCTTACGGCGAGCATGCCCAGCAGGTCTAGGGAAACGGCGGCGCTTGCCTGGGCGCCCAGTTTGGCGCTGGCGAGGGTGTAGATGGTGTCGCCGTCGTTGGTGGTGTGTGTGGGGCGGATGGCGTGCGCGTAGGCGTCCGCGGCCATCTGAGAGACCTTGGTGGCCTGGGCCTTAGTGAGCTCCACATTGGTGACGATGCAGCTGATGGTGGTGTTGGTGCGGTCGAGCGGCATCTGCATGGAGCCGGCGGCGGCAAGGGCGGCGAGCTCCATGTCGACGATCTGGTCGCTATCGGCTGCGGCGCGCATGCCGGCCACCCACTCGCCAGTGGCCGGGTCGACGACGTTGCCGCAGGCGTTGACGGAGACCACGGCGCCCACCTTGACGGGGCCGAGTGCCACGGCGGCAGCTCCAAGGCCGGCCTTCATGCAGGTAGCAGGTCCCATGAGCTTGCCTACAGTGGCGCCGGTGCCGGCGCCCACGTTGCCCTGCTCGAGCGTGGCAGGGGTGTGGTCGAGCGCCTCGCGCACGGCAGCGATACCGGCCTCAATGTCGGGACGCACGGTGGGGTCGCCAAAGGCAAGGTCGAAGATGCAGCTGGAGCACACGATGGGCACCTGCGTGGGGCCGACGGGAAGGCCGATGCCGCGGCTCTCGAGTTCGCGGGCCACGCCGCTTGCGGCTTCGAGGCCAAAGGCCGATCCGCCCGAAAGGCAGACAGCGTGGACCTTATCGACAGTGTTTTCGGGACGCAGCAGGTCGGTCTCGCGCGAAGCGGGAGCGCCACCGCGTACGTCAACACCGCCGGTGGCACCCTCGGGCGCCACGATTACGGTGCAGCCGGTGCCAGCCTCCTCGTCCGTATAGTTGCCAAAGCAAAAGCCATTGACATTGCAAACATCGATGGCTTCGAGCGGTGTGTCCATATTTTCTCCTATCGGTTTTCCGCCGGGCCTTATGCCCGGTCGGGATCCGTACGGTACGGCAAAATTGTAGGCGCTGGGGGATACCCGGCGCCAGATGCGATTACGAGAGTTTTTGAATCGCGCGTGCGACGCGGGCGATGGGCAAGCCCACCACGTTGTAGAAGTCACCGGAAATATCGTGCACGAGCATGCGGCCGCCTGTGCCCTGGATGCCGTAGGCCCCGGCCTTGTCCATGGGTTCGCCGGAGGCAACATAGCGCTCGATCTGCTCGTCGGTAAGCTCATAGAACGTCACGTCGGTCACATCGACAAACGACAGGCTCTCGGCAGCATGCGGAGCTGTAGCGTCGCCGGCTTTAACGATGCAGACGCCAGTTGCCACCTGGTGCGTGCGGCCCGAAAGCTCGTGGAGCATGGCGCGCGCCTCGTCCCCGTTTGCCGGCTTACCCAAAATCTTGCCATCGAAGGTGACGATGGTATCGGCCGCGACGGTCAGCTCATTGGGCTCGGCTTGCTCGGCGGCGACGGCAGCAGCTTTAGCACGCGCCAAGCGCTCGACGAGCGTAAGCGGAGCTTCGCCATCAAAGGGCGTTTCATCGATATCCGCGGGAATCACGCGAATGTTATAGCCTGCCTCGCGCATCAGCTCTATGCGGCGCGGCGATTGCGAAGCCAAGATCATAGTTGGATGCCCTCGGCGACCTTCTCGACGGCCTTTTCGCCGGCGAGCGTGCGCAACAGCTCCAAGGCAAAGGGGAGTGACTGTGCCATGCCACTGGCAGTGATGATATTGCCGTCTTGCGTGACTTTCTCGCCGGTATAGGTGCCCTCGGGGAAGCTCTTCTCAAAGCCGGGGAAGCACGTGGCGCGGCGTCCCTCGAGTAGACCAAGCTCGCCCAGGATAAACGGGGCGGCGCAGATGGCGGCAACGTGCTTGGTCGCGGCGAAATCGCAGACTACGTCGCAGACGCGCTGGTCGGCGCGCAGGTTGGTGGCACCGGGCAGGCCGCCGGGCAGCACGACGCAGTCGTACTCGTCAAAGTCGATCTCGTCAAAGAGCGCACCGCAGGTCACGGGAATCTGCAGCGAGCTCACGACCTCGCGCGTGGGCATAATCGAGACGAGCGTGGCACGCACGCCGCCGCGACGCATGACGTCGACCATGGTCAGGCATTCAATCGTTTCAAAGCCATCGGCGGCGAAAACGGCAACGCTGGGCATGAGAGTTCCTTTCGTAAGGCGGCATACAATTAGCCGTCTTATACCCCGAAGACATGCGCTTGCCACGCTCGATTTCCCAATGTTTAAAAAGGGACGGGGTTATTTTAGCTACCCTCACCCATCCTCAACAATCTCAATCTGTAACATCTAGACCCACTTTTGACCCCTAACTGTTACAGATCAAGACAAATGGAAACCGCTCCGAAAAAACGTCTAAATCTGTAACATCTACGGACCAAAACCGGGTCTTACTGTTACAGATCGAGACGGTCCCCAACAGCACCGCCCCGTTCGGGGAACGATCGCCACAGGTACGGCGGGCAGAGGCTCACTTTTTTCCTCGGTTTTTCTTGACGGAATCTCACCTGTTGTAGTACTTTATCCCAGTCTAAAAACGCGTGGACTTTTCTGGGCGCTAGCCACCTTTTTGCCACGCAACCGAGCAGTCGGTTGCGTGGCTTTTTTCGTCTTGGCAGCAGGTACCACATGCACCGCCAGAAGACCGCACGAGCCCACCTTCCGACTGCAGGGAACAGACGCACGAGACGTGCATCTGCAAGACAGCAGACGGAAGGGAGCCTAATGGCAGGAACAAACACAATCAAGCAACAGGCCGTCGGGGCGGGAGCCACGGGCGCGGGACAGGCCAAGGCGGCGCTCCAGGTCTTTGCGGGCGGCGCCTGCTACGGCGCGATGGCCACGACCTACAAGCTCGCCTACGCCGCGGGCTTCACCTCGGCACAGGTGGTGGCGAGCCAGGCGTGGTTCGGCTGCCTCTTCTTCGCCCTTGCCACGCTCGCAGGGCACGCACTCGGGCACCGCTGGCAGCGCGTGGGCTGGAAGCTCGCCCTCAAGCTCATGGGCCTGGGAGCCCTCACCTGCCTCACCTCAATCCTCTACTGCTACGCCATGAGCGTGCTGCCCGCCCCGGTGGCGCTCACGCTCCTCTTCCAGTTCACGTGGCTGGGGCTCGTGTGGCAGACCGTCATGACGCGCCGGCCGCCGAGGCTCCTCCAAGTGGCCTCCGCCCTGGTCATCGTCTTCGGAACGGTGTTCGCCAGCGGCGTCTACAAGACCGGCATCACCGGGTACGACCCCGTGGCCCTGCTCTGCGCGCTGGGGGCGGCCGTGTCCTGCTCCCTCTTTGTCACCCTCTCCGGCAAGGTCGAGGCCCCCTGCTCGTCCGAGCAGCGTGGCGTCATCGTGTGCGCGGGCTCCGTGGTCATGTCGCTCACGGTGTGCCCGGACTACGTCGTCTCGGGCGTCCTCGCCCAGGGCATCCTGCCCTTTGCCGTCATCGCCGGCTTCTTTGGCATGCTCTGCCCGGTCCTGCTCTTCGGCATGGGCTCTCCGCACCTGCCCGCGGGCCTCTCCACCGTCATGGCCGCCGCGGAACTCCCCGCCGGCCTGCTCGTCGCCATGATCGTCCTCGGCGAGCCGCTCGGCGTCGTCGAGTGGCTGGGCGTCGCCATCATCCTCGCCGGCGTGTGCCTGGCACAGGTCCCCTCCCTGCTTGGAGGCCGGGAGGCACGTCGCGCCGCCGCAGGACAAGCCGTCAGCTAGTCACCCCTTCACAGACGGCCCGCGCACATCAGGGAAAGGGCCACGGGCCCGGCGCGCGAGGCCGCAAGGACGTTATAAAGCGTCCCCCGCAGAGATGGGGGCGCCAGAGAGAAGGAGGCACCATGCCATTTCCAAAAGGGTTCCTTTGGGGAGGAGCCACCGCTGCCAACCAATGCGAGGGAGGTTATGACGAGGGCGGCCGCGGCCTTGCCAACGTCGACGTCATCCCACACGGGCCGGAGCGCAACGACGTAAGCCGCGGCCTGAGGCGCATGCTCGACTTTGAGCCCGGGTACTACTACCCGGCCCAGACGGGCATCGACTTCTACCACCGCTACCGCGAGGACATAGCCCTCTTCGCGGAGATGGGCTTTAAGGTCTTTCGCCTCTCCATCGCCTGGAGCCGCATCTTCCCCAATGGCGACGAGGAGGAGCCCAACGAGGCCGGGCTCGCCTTCTACGAGGACGTGTTCCGCTGCTGCCGCGAGCACGGGATCGAGCCCCTCGTGACCATCACGCACTTCGACTGCCCCATCCACCTCGTCAAGAAGTACGGCGCCTGGCGAAACCGCACCCTTATCGAGCTCTACAAGCGGCTTGTGACTGTGCTCTTCAACCGCTACCGCGGCCTCGTGCGCTGGTGGATCACGTTCAACGAGATGAACATGATCTTGCACCGTCCCTTCATGGGTGCCGGCATCGTCCTCGAGCCCGGGGAGAATGCCCGCGAGGCCGAGTACCGCGCCGCGCACAACGAGCTCGTGGCGAGCGCCTGGGCCACCAAGGTCGCCCACGAGGTCGATCCGGAGAACAAGGTGGGCTGCATGCTCGCCGCGGGAAGCTACTACCCCTACTCCTGTCGTCCCGAGGACGTTCGCGCGGCGCAGGTCAAAAACCAGGAGGACCTCTTCTTCGTGGACGTGCAGGCGCGCGGTCGCTACCCCGGCTACGCGCTCAAGATGCTCGAGCGCGAGGGCATCGACGTGGGCATGACCGCCGAGGACGAGCGCATCCTTGCGGAGAACACCGTCGACTTCATCTCGTTTAGCTACTACTCCTCGCGCTGCACCGCGGGCGACCCCGACTCCGTGGGCGGCGTCGCCGAGGGCAACGCCTTCGCCGGCGTGGAGAACCCCTACGTGCGCACGAGCGACTGGGGCTGGGTCATCGACCCGCTGGGATTCCGCATCACGATCAACGACCTCTGGGACCGCTACCAGAAGCCGCTCTTTGTGGTGGAGAACGGCCTTGGCGCCTATGACGAGGTGCTTCCCGACGGCACGATCGAGGACGACTACCGCATCGCCTACCTGCGCGAGCACATCGAGGCCATGCGCGACGCCATCGAGCAGGACGGCGTCGAGATGCTCGGCTACACCACCTGGGGGCCGATCGACCTCGTGAGCGCGGGCTCCGGCGAGATGGAGAAGCGCTACGGCTTCATCTACGTGGACCGCGACAACCTGGGCAACGGCACGCTCGAGCGCAGGCGCAAGAAGAGCTTCTACTGGTATCAACAGGCCATTGCCACCAACGGAGGCGACCTGGGCTAGCCGCCCGGGCAATATCACTAAGGAGAAAGTAATGGCAGAAAAATACGACGATCTGGCCAGATCCATACTCGAGAACGTAGGCGGCGCCGAGAACGTCGCCAGCGTCGCGCACTGCATCACGCGCGTGCGCTTCAAACTCAAGGACGAGTCCCGCGCCAACACGGCCAAGATCGAGGCCCTCAAGGGCGTCATCCAGGTCATCCAGGCCAACGGCCAGTACCAGGTGGTCGTGGGTAATATCGTCGAGGACGTCTACGACGCGGTCATGGAGGCCGGCAACTTCTCGAGCGGCGCAAGCGCCGACGACGAGCCCCAGGGCGATAAGACCGTTGCCTCCGTCGTCATCGACCTCATCTCTGGCATCTTCCAGCCCATCCTGGGACCGCTTGCCGCCGCAGGCATCATGAAGGGACTGCTTGCCCTCATCACCTACTTCGTCCCGGCCTTTGCAAACGACGGCCTCTACACGCTGCTCTACACCGTGGCTGACGGCTTCTTCTACTTCCTTCCCGTCGCCCTGGCGTTCAGTGCCGCGCGCAAGTTCCGCATGAACGAGTTCACCGGCGTGGCAATCGGCGTGGCGCTCCTCTACCCGACGATGGTCGCCCTGACTTCGGGCGAGGCGCTCGGCAGCATCGACCTCGGCGTGGCCGGCACGTTCTCGTGGTACGCCACCGCCCTCGGACTCCCCATCATCATGCCCGTGTCCGGCTACGTGAGCTCGGTGATCCCCGTCCTTCTCATGGTGTGGTTCGGCTCTATCCTTGAGCGCTGGCTCAAGAGCTGGATGCCGGCTGCGCTCAAGATGTTCCTCGTCCCGCTCGCCACGATGACGGTCTCCATCGTCTTGGGCTACCTCGTCATCGGCCCGGTGGCCACCCTCATCACCAACCTGCTGAGCGCGGCGTTCTCGTTCATCTTCCAGCTTCCCGTGGTTGGTTCCGTCCTGGGCAGCGCCCTGGTCGGCGGACTGTGGATGTGCCTCGTCATCTTTGGCTTCCACTGGAGCCTCATCCCCATCTCCATCATGAACCTGAACACCCTCGGCCACGACAGCGTGCTCGCCGCCACCATCGGCCACGGGTTCGCGCTCGGAGCGGTCATCTTTGCCATGTACCTCAGAAACAAGGACGAGCGCTTCCGCGGCATCGCCCTTCCCGCGATGATCTCCGCCTTCTTCTTCGGCGTCACCGAGCCGGGCATCTACGGCATCGCCCTCCCCAACAAGCGCGCATTCGTCGTGGCATGCCTGAGCTCCGCCGTTGGCGGCGCCATCGTGGGAATGACGGGCGCCCTCATGTACATCTCGGGCGGCCTCGGCGTCTTCAACCTGCTCAACTTCATCGACGGGACCCCTGGTGGCGCCGGGATCTCCCACATGATCTTCGCGATCATCGCCGCGCTCGTCTCTGCCGTTCTGGCCTTTGTTATCGAGTTCATCACCTACCGACCCAACGACGACGAGGAAGGCGCCCGCTAGCTTGCGCCCTTTTCGACCAGCTCTATGTAATTGAGGAGCAGTTGAGGTGGGCGAGGGCCGAGGTCGGTCGAGGCGGCCGCCCCGTGTCCGGGATAACCTGCCCGAAGGCGTCTAGCTTTCTCAAACGGCGCTGAAATGAACTTCGCCCCGATACTTGGACGGGTCAATTAGCGACCTATGTCGCACATGGGGACTGATTCCGGAACTCCTCCGGGGTCAGTCCCTTTTGCTTAACCCGCCTCCTCTTGTTCCAGTGGACGGTATAGGCTTCGAGGTCCCGCTTGAACTCCTCGAAGCTCCGCCACGTCCGGTTCCTGTAGAACTCGTCCTTCAGACGCCCGGGCAGCAGCTCCGTCGCATGAGCTTGCCCTCGCACGCCGCCGACCCCGGCCGGGTCCGGGCACCCTTCGGCCTCCCGCCGGCCTTCGGCGCGCCCGTACCCCCTGTCGCAAAGCTCTGCTGCAAGAGTCCTCAGCGTGGCGTCGTGCCTGACTCTCCCGTCCATAAAGAAGCCCCCATTTCTAATGTTCAAGAAATGAGGGGGCGGTTCAATTTCGGGACGGGGATTAAATAATCATTCGGAACAAATTTATTTTTATCCCCGTCCCAGAAAAATCATCGGGCGTGGTCTTGGGCAAACAGTCTAGTTGCGCTTGAGGTGGACGACGGTTTCGCAGTGGAAGGTTTGCGGGAACAGATCGACCGGTGTGATCTTGACGGGGGAGAAGGTGCCCTCCTCGACAAAGCGCTTAAGGTCGCGTGCCAGGGTGGCAGGGTCGCAGCTCACGTAGGCGACATCACGGGCACTCGTGCTCGCGATGAGGTCGATGGCCTCAGGCGCCAGGCCCGCGCGTGGCGGGTCGACCACCAAGACATCGGCGTCCTGGTCGGGGAACTCGCGCACGGCATCGCCGCCGATGACGTCGACGTTGTCGAGCTTGTTGATCTCGAGGTTACGGCGCAGGTCGCGCACGGCCGGACCGTAGGCCTCGACGGCGGCAACAAAGTCGCAGCGGCGGGCGAGCGGCAGGGTAAAGGTGCCGGCGCCGCAGTACAGGTCCACGGCAAGCTCGTCTTCCTGCGGGTCGAGTGCTTCCATGACAAGCTCGATCAAAATCTCGGCACCCTTGGTGTTGACCTGGAAAAAAGACGGGGCAGACAAGCGCATCTGACCCTCGGCGATATTCTCGGTCCATGAGCCCTCTCCGGCGAGCATTTCGACCTTGGAGACACGGCGGGCCTTCTTTTCGCCCTTGCTCATCACGCGCACGATGCTCGTGGGGTGAGCGGCGTCCGCCAGCACGCGGGAGACCTGCGAGCGCGGAAAAGAGCCTGTGGGCGTCCAGAGTGCGACCTCGAGTGCCTTGGTGCGGCGTGATGCGCGAATGCCCACGCGTTCGAGCCCCAAGTCATGGCTGCCGCTTAGATAGTTGAGTGCGCCGACGACCGATTTGAGCGCCTTCGGGAAGCGCTTATCGAACAGCGGGCACGTATCGACGGTCACGATTTTGCTGGGGTCGACACCGTGCATGCCAAGACGCACACGACCGTTGACGACGGTCGGTTCGAGCTCGATTTTATTGCGGTAGCCCCAGTCGTCCTTGGTGTGGCGGATAGGCTGGACAAGTTCGTTGACCTGCTCGGGGGCGAACTTGCCAATGCGCTCGAGCGTGGAGCGCAGGTTTTGCTCTTTGGCGGCAAGCTGGGCGGTGCGCGAGAGATTGCCCCACGAACAACCGCCACAGATGCCCACGAAGGGGCAGGGAGGCTGAATGCGATCGGGGCTCGGCTCCAGAATCTCGGTCGTGCGGGCACGCATAAACGATTTGCCGTCCTGCACGATCTCGGCTTCGACGGTGTCGCCTGCCACAGCGCCCTGCACAAAGACGGCCTTGCCGTTGTCGGCATGTGCCAGACCGTCGGTGCCGTACGTCATCGATTCTATGGTGAGCTTCATATTCCTGCCTGTCATTCGCGTTGCTGTTCGCACCATGGTAGCAGGGAAAAGCGCCCCGCATCCGAGGCTTTCCTCAAATGCGGGGCGCTTCTACAAACTGCTTCTACAAACGACTATTTCGTCTTGCCGGTAATGAGCGTCTTAAGACCCAGACCGATCAGGCCCAGACCCATGCGCACGCGACCGGGGCGATGGCGCTCGATGGCATTGGCTTTGCCAGCGGGCTTCTTGTGACGCGCGTTGCTCTCGGGGGTTGTTGTGGGTGCCTGAGGTTGGGCTGCGGGAGCAGGTTCGGGCTCGATAACGGTCGCTCGGACCTTCTGGACCTCGGGAACGGCCGGCTGCGGCTCGGGCTTAGGCTGGGATGCGAGCGCGGGCTCTGCCTCGGTGGCGGCCTCGGGCGCTTTCTCCACGGCGGGCTCTGCGGCAGCCTCGGGCTCATTCACCGGGAGAGCGGCAACCGCTTCCGGTTTGGCAGCCGCCCCATGTTCAATCTCGTCCTGGATAACTTTTTCGGCCACACGTTCCTTCTCCTGTGCGCGCTGCTGCGCGGCGGCTTCGGCGTTGCGATACGCGCGCTCCAGCAGAGCTTCCTGCGAGTTGAAGGGCTTCTCGTCCTCTTTGCGCTCCACGGGAACCCAGGTGCCGTCACTCGTCAGGCTGCGTGCCTTCACGTTGTCGCGCAGCTGCATGCCCATGTACTCGTGCACCAGGGCGCGGCAGGTGGGGTCGAGCACGGGGAAGGCGATCTCCACGCGGTGCTCGGTGTTGCGCGTCATCATGTCTGCCGAGCTCAGGTAGATCATGTCCGAGTCCACGCCAAAGGCATAGACGCGCGCATGCTCCAAAAAGCGTCCGACGATGGAGCGCACGTGCACGTTCTCGGTCTTGCCCGGAATACCGGGCTTGAGACACGAGATGCCGCGGATGATCATGTCCACGCGCACACCGGCACACGATGCCTCGGCGATCTTGTCGATGACCTCGCGGTCGGTAAGCGAGTTGAGCTTAAAGAACACGCGGGCGGGCTCGCCGACGAGAGCGCGCTGAATCTCGCGGTCCAGACCGCGCATGATGAGCGGCTTGAGGCCCACGGGCGCCACGCCCAGGAAGCGGTAGTCGCCGCGCAGGTTGCCCAGCGACAGGTTGCGGAAGAACAGGTTGGCGTCCTCGCCGATACCGGGATGGGCGGTCATGAGCATAAAGTCACTGTAGAGCTTGGCCGTCTTCTCGTTAAAGTTGCCGGTGCCCAAAAGTGTCAGACGGGTAAGCGCCATGCCCTCGCGATAGGTGAGCTGGCAGATCTTGGAGTGGCACTTAAAGCCCTCGGAGCCGTAGATGACGGTGCAGCCCGCCTCTTCCAGGCGTTCGGCCCATTCGATGTTGTTTTGCTCGTCAAAGCGGGCGCGGAGCTCCATGAGTACCGTGACCTCTTTGCCGTTTTCGGCAGCATCGATGAGCGACTCGCACAGGCGGCTTTGTTTGGCCACGCGGTAGAGCGTGATGCGCAGCGAGATGCACTCGGGGTCGTAGGCTGCTTCGTGCACCAGGTCCAAGAACGGGTTCATGGCCTCGTAAGGGTAAAAGAGCAGCTTGTCGTGCTGCAGCACCTGCTCGCGGATGGAACGGGACATGTCGATGGTGGGGTTGGGCTGCGGCTTAAACGGCGTAAAGAGCAGCTCGTTGCGTAGGTGCTCGGGAATCTTGCCCTCAATGCCAAAGACGTAGCCCAGGTCAAGGGGGATATCGCATGTAAAGACCGAGCGGCGAGAAAGCTCGAGCGCCTTCCGGATGGTCTTTAGCGTTGGCTTTTCGAGCGAGCCCGATACGGCGAGCACCACCGGCTGCAGGCGCAGGCGCTTCTTGAGGATGCGCTTCATGTGCTGGCGGTAATCCTCTTCCTCCTCGACGCCCTCGCCGTCCGGGTCGATATCGGCATTGCGAGTGACGCGGATCAGCGCGCGATCCAGCGGCTTATAGGAGCCAAAGCAGCTATCCAGGCAGGCGAGGATGACGTCCTCGAGCAAGATGTAGGAGTAGGTGCCGGTGGGCGAGGGGATCTCGACAACGCGGTTCATCGAGGCGGGAATCTCGATCAGCCCCAGCAGGCTCTCCTCGTCGGTGGCGCCGTCCAGACCACAGGCCAGATAGAGCGCGCCGTTGCGCAGGTTGGGGAAGGGGTGGCGCGGGTCAATGACCAGCGGCGAGATGACCGGCGACACGTAGGCCTGGAAGTAGCGGGTTACAAAGGTGCGCTCCTCGGGCGTAAGCGAATCGATGCGGGCGCGGTGAACGCCCAGGGTGTCGAGCTTGCCCTCGATGCTCTTAAAGATGGACTCCCAACGGGTAAGGAGCCCGGGCAGCTCTGCCATGACGGCATCGACCTGTTCGGAGGCGGTCATATTGCTCTTGTTGTCGACAGGCTGTTTTTTGAGCTCTGCCAGATCGGACAGGCCGCCCACGCGCACCATGAGAAACTCGTCGAGGTTAGACTCGAAAATCGACACGAACTTTAGACGCTCGAACAGCGGAACGGTCTCGTCGAAGGCTTCGTCAAGCACGCGGTTGTCAAAGCGCAGCCAGCTAAGCTCTCGGTTTTGCGTATACGAAAAATCACGCGGCGGCTTGCGCAGCTTGGCGGCCTTTTGCTTCTTTTCGATCTTGCTCGGCATATGCATCTGTCCGTTCAGTCCCCGCAGGGGACGGTAGCCTAACACTATTCCCTATTGTCTCAATTTAGTCGACCTATGGCGTGGACGCATCGTGCGAACGGTTTTTTTACCTACTTCTTACGCTGACAAGCCGAAGTACTAATGTCCGGTGCTTTGAGCAAGCGATCTATATCCTCACTCAACTGGTGAGAATATATGAATAAGAATGATAACAAGCTGAATATAATCGAATGTAGGTCGAATCGAGGGCAAGCGTCATTTATATGCAGAAAACTGTTTTCACTATGCAATTTTGAATCATGGATAACTTTGAGTGTTCAAGCTTGATTTCCTAGAAAAATAACGTTTACCTAGGAAAATCTGCTTTACGAAACTGAAGTGCATCATGGGAAATCATATGCGATATACCGTTCATCGTACTTTGCTGACCGTTCGGGGGCGAGGTAGCATTACGAATGGAATTTGGATATAACTAGAGCTGTCAGCAAGCAGCGTCCCATATGGAGGGGCGCTGATACATTCGGCCAGTAAGGCCCGAAAGAAAGGTAGGAGGCCATGACGAAAGGTCTGCACGTGCCTTCCGAGA
>CATYJC010000002.1 GCA_958407555.1 uncultured Collinsella sp.
ACCTACAACAGCGCGGTTAACAGCCGCGTGCTCTACCATTGAGCTACCGAGGAATTTAAAAGCCCAACGGAAAGGGCTGGAAAATTCTGGCTCCCCGGGTAGGACTCGAACCTACAACAGCGCGGTTAACAGCCGCGTGCTCTACCATTGAGCTACCGAGGAATAGGTGCGTGCTCTCAAGCAACGAAGTTTATTATACGGACGAATCAGCTCAGGGCAAGAACTTTTTTGAGAATTTTTCCGACCTAGTCATTGGGAACGTCCCCAATGACTACATGGAAGCGCCCCCAAGCGGATGTGCTTGAGAGCGCTTCTTGCTTGCGAGGTTAAGACTCGATGTAGTCCTTCAGCTTGCTGGAGCGGCTGGGGTGGCGGAGCTTGGCCAGGGTCTTGGACTCGATCTGGCGGATACGCTCGCGCGTGACGCCAAACTCGCGGCCGACTTCCTCGAGCGTACGGGGATGTCCGTCGACAAGGCCAAAGCGCAGCTCGATAACCTTGCGCTCACGATCGGCAAGCGAGTCGAGCACCTGGGTGAGCTGCTCCTGCAGCATGGAGAAGCTAGCGGCATCGGGCGGAACGATAGCCTGGGAGTCCTCGATGAAGTCGCCCAGCTGGGAATCCTCTTCCTCGCCGATAGGGGTCTCGAGCGACACGGGCTCCTGCGAAATCTTCTGGATCTCGCGGACGCGGTCGGCGCTCATGTCCATCTCGGCACCGATCTCCTCGGGGGTCGGATCGCGACCCAGGTCCTGGAGAAGCTGGCGCTGCACGCGAACGAGTTTGTTGATGGTCTCGACCATGTGCACGGGAATGCGGATGGTACGGGCCTGGTCGGCGATAGCACGTGTGATGGCCTGACGGATCCACCACGTGGCGTACGTGGAGAACTTAAAGCCCTTCTGGTAGTCGAACTTCTCGACGGCGCGGATCAGACCGAGGTTGCCCTCCTGGATCAGGTCCAAGAACAGCATGCCGCGACCGACGTAGCGCTTGGCGATGGAGACGACCAGGCGCAGGTTGGCGCTGATGAGCGCCTGCTTGGCCTCGAGACCGACGTTCTCGATACGGGTCAGGCGACGCATCTCGGCGCGGGTAAGCTCGATTTCGCCCGCCTCGGCAGCCTCGAGCTTCTCGGTGGCATCGAGACCGGCCTCGATCTTCATGGCCAGATCGACCTCTTCGGAAGCGGTCAGCAGGTCGACCTTACCGATCTCCTTAAGGTACATACGAACCGGGTCGCCGGTCAGCATCACTGTGGAGGCATCGATGCCACGCACGCGCGAACGCGAACGGGACGTTCGTACGGTGCGCTTCTTCTTGCTCTTGGAAGAACCCATCTCGGCGTCGGCCTGACGGGCCATCTTAAGCTCGTGATCGTCGAGCGAGCCGGAATCGTGCTCGTCGTCATCGAAATCGTCGGTATCGCTATCGTTATCGTCATCGTCGACGTCCATGGGGGCGTCGTCGTTTCCGCTCGCGGAGATAATCTGGATGCCGCTGTTGCGCAGCGCGGAATACACCGCGTTGAGCTGCTCGTCAGACACATCGATATCCTTCAGGGCGACCTGAATCTCGTCCTCGGTTACCGAAGTCCTGTTTGAGCCGTTGCCCATGAGCTTTGCAACGTAGGATTCCAGCCCAGTACCCGTGCTCTCACTCTTTTTTGGCACAGATTCTCCCTTCATAGTCCACAGGACTCATTACTTTAGCACACACATTGACGTCTATACCCAAAATTCAGACTGGATATAGGCGCAAATACGCTGGTTGACCACAACATCTAGGCCTGATCGGCGCCCGCTGTCTCCAAACCGATCAAACGGAACGGGTCAGCCACGCCGCCGATCGACTTTTGGAGCTCGCGCTGGCGCTGAGAATCTTGCATCGCCTGCATCGTCAGCACACGGCGCGCCTCATCGTCGAGTGACCGGTCCTGACGAAGCTTTGCCTGCGCGGCGCGCATGCGGCGCTTGATGGTGTAGAGCTCGAGGGTATCGAGCATAAACACGATGTTCGTCTCGGTGGGGTGCTTACTCGTCGACGAAATGCGCCCGGCGCTGACAAGCGACGCCGCCTCGGGACACACCGCGCGCGCCGCATCCATACACGCCGTGGGGTCGGTGCCCGGCGGCGTCGCGAGCACGGCCCACGCGATGGACTCGTGGCGCGGATCCACCCACTCGATCGAGCAGATGCGGTCGGCATACGTGCGGAACAGGTCGGGATAGCTCGTGAGCATCGTCAGCAGCTCGCGCTCCCCCGCCAAAGACTTTCGTTCCAGGTCGGTCAGCACGATCGGCATCGTCGGTGCCGCAGACGCGTCCGTTGCACCGGCAACCGGCGCCGCGCCATCCATGCCAACCGGCACATCGATCGGAGGCATATCGTCGACGACCTCGACCGGCGCGGCCCCATAGGCCTCGAGCGGCACATAGTCGTACGGCTCTTCCTCGACCGGTGTGGACACCGGCGGCGTCGCACCCGACGCCCAGGCACCGCGAGACGCCCCCTGCGAACCAGACGCCCGACCGCCTGCGCTGCCTGCGCGCTCGGTCTGCGCCCGCTGGCGCTCGTAGTTCTGCTCGCGACGACGCTCGGCGTCCTCACGCTTGGCAACATCGCGAAACACACGGCCTGAGCTCGAACGCACCGTCTCCAGATCCAAACCCAGCAGGTCGGCAATCTGGATAAAGTACGTATCGATCATGTAGCTATCGCGCAGCGGATAGATGAGTGTCAGTGCGTCCTCGAGCGCTTTGGCTCGACCGCCCGGCGTGGTAATGTCGCTCGACTCCTGCAGCGAGCGGTACACAAAGTCCATGAGGGGCTCGGCGGCATCGATGCGCGCCTGCAGCGCCTCGCCGCCATGCGCGGTAATGAACTCCATGGGGTCGTTGCCGTCGGGAAGCACCACGCAGCGCAGGTCCATCGAATCCTGCTCGATAAACTGAATCGCGCGGCGCGCGGCCTTTTGACCGGCGGCGTCGCCATCGAACATATATACAATACGCTTGGCAAAACGGGTGAGCATCTTTACATGATGTTCCGTCAGCGCCGTGCCCAGCGTGGCGACGACGTTTTTGATCCCCGCCTCCCAGCAGGCGATGCAATCGGTATAACCCTCCACCACGATGGCAGTATCCTGCGCGACGATAAACTCCTTGGCCCAATTAAAGCCGTAGAGGTTTCGCTTTTTATGGAACACGCTCGTCTCGGCGGTGTTGAGGTACTTAGGCTGGCCGTCGCCCATAATGCGCCCGCCAAAGGCGATGTTATGACCCTGCTCATCAAAGATGGGAAACATCACGCGGTCGTAAAAACGGTCGGCAAGCTGCCCGCGCCCACGGCTCACGGCCACGTTGGCGTCAATCATCTCCTGCGGGGTAAAACCCGCCTGCGACAGATGCGACACCAGCGTGTTGCGGCCCGGCGCAAATCCCAACCAGTAGCGGCGGCAGACATCGCCACCCATACCTCGGCTGGCGAAATACTCGCGCGGACGGCTGTCCTTACCACGCATAAGCATGGTGTGATAGAACTGGGCGGTCTCGGCACACAGGTCATAGATGCGGGCGCGCTTGGTGCCGCGCTCACGATGGGAGCCGGTATCGTGCAGCTCAATGCCGGCACGGTCGGCCAGGTAGCGAATCGACTCGGGAAAGCTCAGGTTCTCGCGCTTCATGATGTAGGTGAAGACGTCGCCACCCTCGCCACAGCCAAAGCAGTGCCACACCTGCGTGGCGGGGATAATGTGAAACGACGGGGTCTTTTCGCCATGGAAGGGGCAGCAACCCCAAAACTCATGGCCGCGAGGCTTGAGCTCAACCGTTTCCTGCACGATGGCAACCAGATCGGACGCAGCGCGTACCTGGTCTTTTTCCTCATCGCTAATCACGGATGCTCACCCCCTGCTCACCCAAGTTATGGCGAATATCGTCAATATTACCCTCAACGGTCGCGATAAGCTCGTCCAGCGAATCGAACACGCGCGACGGGCGCAGCCAGCGCGTAAACGCGAGCGACACCGAGGCGCCGTACAGGTCGCCCGCATACCCGATCAAGTTGGCCTCGAGATGCGCCGAGGCGGCATCGTCGGCATACGTCGGCGGCAGGCCAACGTTGACGGCGGCAGGCCACACGATATCCTCGACCAGCACCAGGCCCTCGTAGACGCCATCGGCAGGAACCTGGATGCCCTCGGGCACCTGAATATTTGCCGTGGGAAAACCCATGTCTGAGCCCTGGTGACGACCGCCGGCAACAACACCTCGCAGCATGTACGGGCGGCCGAGCAGCTCGGCGGCAAGCTCAACATGACCCTGGCACAGCTCCTGGCGAATACGGGTGGCGCAGATCGTCTGCCCATCGACGCACAGCAGCTCGTGGCCATAGACATCAACGCCGCGCTCGGCTCCCCATGCCTGCATCTCGGCAACGCCCGAGGCACCGCCGCGGCCCAACCTAAAGTCGCTACCCACGCGAATCGAGCGGATATCGACGACGTGCGAAAGCAACTTAAGAAAGCCTACGTGGTCGAGTGCCGCCACCGCGGGCGTAAAGGGAACGGCCACGACCGCATCGACCCCGGTGAGAGCCAGGGCATGCAGACGGTCGGCCGTCGTCATCAATTTTTGCGCGGGCGAAGGGCTCACCACTACGTCCGGGTCGGGATCGAAGGTGACCACGACCGCCTTGCAGCCGTGGTCACGCGCATCGCGAACGACCGCGTCGATCAGCTCGCGATGCCCCCGATGCACGCCGTCGAACACGCCGATGGCGATCGACGCGGCGCCCAGGCACGCGCAATCATCAAACGCATCGGCGGCAACGATGCAGGCCTCATCCGACTCGCCCGCGAAAAAAATACGCGAGAGCTCGTGGGAGGCCAGCATCATCGAACACCGCCGATCGCCTGCGGAAAGACATGCTCCATAACAAAGCGGCCGCCCTCGATACGGGCAAGCGCCTTGAGCCCGCCATCGAGCACCAGCGCAAACGGCGCCTTCGACGCATCGAAGCTCGCAAGCGCGCGCTCAATAGGAATACGACGTCCACACAGCAGATCGTCGGCAAGATCACCCGGCAAGTCGACGCGCGTGGCGCCCAGTGCCGCAACGGGATCCAGGGCAAAGCCGGCAGCGGACTCGGCAGAAAGTTCCTCGACCGCATGGCAGACACCGATGGAAACAACACCGGAGGCCGTACGGCGCAATGCAGAAATATGCGCCGCGTTGTCGCAGGCACGACCCAGGTCGCGAGCGAGCGCACGGATATAGGTGCCCTTACTCACCGAAAACGCCACGGTCCAAACGCAAACGTCGCCCTCGCCGCTCACGGCAATCAGGTCAGCGGAATATACCTCGACCGGACGCGGGGGCAACTCAACGGCGTTACCTTCGCGCGCAGCCTTATAGGCGCGCACGCCGTTGACCGAAATGGCCGAAAACGCCGGCGGTACCTGCATCTGCGGGCCCAGCATGGCGCACAGTCGCTCGCGGGCATAGGCCGGATCGCGCAAGTCGGCAGTAATGGGCACCGTGCGAACGGCCTCGCCCTCCGCATCATCGGTATTGGTCTCGACGCCAAACGAGATGTCGGCGACGTAGCTTTTGGTATCGAGCGTGAGCATGCCCAGCAGACGCGTGGCCTGGCCCACGCCCACCACCATGACACCCGATGCCATGGGGTCGAGCGTTCCGGCATGGCCGACGCGCCGCTCATGGAGGGCGCGTCGGCATTGCGAAACCACGTCGTGGGACGTGCAGCCCACCGGCTTATCGACGGCGAGCAGCATATTAAGTTGAGAAGGTGTACGACGAGCCATGTACCATCCAAAAAGTTAGAGCTCGACGGTCACCGAAGCGGGATCCTCCCCTACCAGCTCGGCCAGCATGGGAAGTGCCGCGGTGAGCGTCTCGGAAATCGTTCCGGCGTTGGTAAAGCCGGCGGCAGCGTGGTGCCCACCTCCGCCAAAGTTGGCCGCAATCTCGGAAACATCAAGATCGCCCTTGGAGCGCAGGTTGCCACGTACCTTGGTATCGCCCTCGATGCCCTTAAGGAACAGGCAGACCTCGACGCCCATCACTGAGCGCACCACATCGACCAAGCCGTCGCACTCATCCGAGGTGACGCCGCATTCCTTGAGGTCACTCTCGTACGCGTAGCTATATGCCACGCGCCCGTGCGCGACCGTCTTGATGCGACCCATGACGATGGACTTGAGGTGCAAGAACTCGACACGCATGCTCTGGTAGACCTCGAGCGCGACGCGCGCCGGATCGGCACCGTGCGCCACCAGACGCGAGGCGGCATGAAACGCGGCAGCATCGGCGTTCTGATACTGAAAACGACCGGTGTCGGTGACCAGGCCGCACAGCAGGCAGGTGGCGATGCTGTCGCTTGCGGTAATACCGCAATCGGCCAAAAAGCGGTCGATGATCATGGCGCAAGCAGCGGCATTGACACACCTAAGGCTGACCTCGGCAAACTCCTCGCGTGCCGGGTGATGGTCAAAGCACGCCACGTGAGCCGAACGACGCAACACCTCGGCGGAATTATTGAGGCGCTCGACGACCGGCACGTCTACCGAAATGAACAGGTCCGGGTTGCCGGTGTAGGTAGATGCCGGCACCAGCAGATAGGCGCCCTCCATAAAACGGTAGATGCGAGGAACGGGATCGTCATCTGCCAGCAGCAGGGCGATGTCCTTGTCGGGGAACACCTTCATAAGCGAGAGGCCCAGGCCCAACACGGAGCCCAGGGCATCGCCGTCGGGAGAGGTGTGACCCGAGATCGCAATGGAGGACGCACCCTCGATGAGCTCGAGGATGCGTCGTTTAATATCTGCAGACTCGCACGAGGCGAGGTCGGCGGAATTAGTCATCTAAAGCTGCCTCCTGGGCGGCATCCGCTATGGGGTAGCCGTCCTCGTCCTTTTCGATCGCAAGCGTGGCGGGAACGTTTTCCAGCGCACGCGTGATACGCTCGGCCTCATCGGTCGAGCGATCGATGCGAAAATCGAGCTCGGGCGTGACGCGCCAATCGAGCGAGCGAGCCAACAGGCTGCGAATACGGCCCTTGGCGCTGGCAAGCGCCTCCATGACCTCATCGTAGCGGCTCGCATCGCACGACACGTACACGCGTGCGAACGAACGGTCCACCGCGACCTCGACCGCAGTCAGGGTGACCAGGTCGAGACGCGGATCGGAAACCTCAAAGAGCAGGATATAACCAAGCTTCTCGCGAAGCTGCTCGCCCAAACGGCGGGTTGCCTGCGTTTGCTTCATAGCGCTACCCCCTACTCGGTACGGGCAACCTGGTCGATGCGGTAACCCTCGATCTGATCGCCGGGCTTGATGTCCTGGAAGTTCTCCAGGCCAATGCCGCCCTCGGAACCGCTCTTGAGGCTCTTGGCCTCGTCCTTGTAGTGGCGCATCGAGGCGATCTTGCCGTTGAAGACCACAATGCCGTCGCGCACCAGGCGCACGGAATCGGTCGCGGCGATCTCGCCCTCCTCGACGCGGACACCGGCGGCGATACCGACTTTGGGCACCTTGAAGGTGTCAAGGACTGTCGCGGTACCCGTGGAGACCTCGACCTCGGTGGGCTTAAGCATGCCGATGCGGGCAGCGTCGAGCTCCTCGAGGCACTTGTAGATAACGTCGTAGCAACGAATCTCGACGCCCTCGCGCTCAGCGGCGGAGCGGGCCTTGCCGTCGGGACGCACGCCAAAGCCGATGATGATGGCATTGGAGGCGTCGGCCAGGACGACGTCGGTCTCGTTGATGGCACCGACGGCGGAGTGGATCGTGTTGATGCGGACCTCGGACTGATCCATCTTGTCGAGCGAGTCCTGAAGGGCCTCGATGGAACCCTGGACGTCGGCCTTGATGATCAGGTTGAGCTCCTTGACCTCTGCGTCGGCGATGGTCTCGAAGAGGTTCTCGAGCGTGACGTGCTTCACGCGGCTCTGTTCCTCGATACGTGCCTTGAGCGAACGCTCATCGGCCAGGGCACGAGCCTCGCGCTCGTCCTCGAACACGCGGAACTCGTCGCCGGCGTTGGGCACGGACTGCAGGCCCAAGATCTCGACGGCGTCGGAGGGACCGGCCTCGGTGACGGCGTTGCCCTTGGGATCGAGCATGGCACGAACGCGACCATAGGTAAGGCCGGCGACCAGCGTATCGCCCACGTGCAGGGTACCGCGGGTCACCAGCACGGTAGCAACCGAGCCGCGGCCCTTGTCGAGCTTAGCCTCGAGGACGTTACCGGAGGCAAAGGTGTCCGGGTTGGCCTTGAGCTCGAGCACGTCGGCCTGGAGCAGCACGGTCTCGAGCAGGTCGTCGATACCGATCTTCTGCTTGGCCGAGATGTTGACGAACATGTTCTGTCCGCCCCACTCCTCGGGGATGATGCCGTACTCGGTGAGCTCCTGGCGCACGCGGTCGGGGTTGGCGCCCGGCTTATCGATCTTGTTGACGGCGACGACGATGGGTACGCCGGCGGCCTTGGCGTGGTTGATCGACTCGATGGTCTGAGGCATGACGCCGTCGTCGGCAGCCACGATCAGAATGACGATGTCGGTCACCTTGGCGCCGCGGGCACGCATGGCCGTAAAGGTGGCGTGGCCCGGGGTATCGATGAAGGTGATCTTGCGGTCGTTGATCATGACCTGCGAAGCGCCGATGGCCTGCGTAATGCCGCCCGCCTCGCCGGCAGCGACGCCGGTGTGACGGATGGCGTCGAGCAGGCTCGTCTTGCCGTGGTCGACGTGACCCATGACGGTGACGACCGGGGCGCGGGGCTTAAGGTCAGCGGGATCGTCGTAGAACGAGAAGGTGTTCTCCTCCTCGGGGGTGATGATCTTGATCTGACGGCCAAGGTCGTCGGCAACGAGCTCGACGAGGTCGTCGGACATGGACTGCGTCATCGTGAGCGGCGTGCCCAGCAGGAACAGGCGCTTGATGATGTCGTTGGCCGGAACGTCGAGCGCCTCGGCGAGCTCCTGGACGGTAACGCCCTGGGAGACCTTGATGGCGTCGAGCTCCTCGGGGTTCACGCCCTGGGCCAGCGCCTCCTCAATCTTGCGCTCCTCCTGAGCCTTAGCAGCCTCGCGCTCGCGCTTCTCCTTGCGCTTCTTGCGACGACCGGTGGACTCGCGAGAGGCCTCCTCGACGGCGGCGCGAGCCTCCTCGAGCACCTTCTCGCGGCTGTACTCCTCGGCCTCACGCGCCATGCGGCTGTAGTGGTCCTCATCGTTGCCGTGACCGCCCTTGCGCTTCTTGCCCTTGCCCTGCTTATCGGGGTTGGGAAAGTCCATGCCGGCAGCGACGTTGTTGCTGGCGTTGGTGCGATGGCTGTGCGGACGGCTCTCGGAGGCATTGCGATCGGAGTTGTTGTCGGAGGCGTTGCGATCGTTACGACGGCCACCGCGACGGTCGTTGTTGCCGCCACGACGGTTGCCGCGCTCAGAGGCGCGCTCAGCCTTGGCCTTCTCCTCGGCGTCCTTCTTCTCCTTGAGCACGGTCTCCTGTGCGGCGATCTGGTCGAGCAGCGAACGGAAGCGCGAACCGGAGTCGGAAGCGGGAACGGCGCGGCGCTGGGCCTCGCGGGCAGCCTCCTCCTTCTCGCGGGCAAGGCGCTCCTGCTCAGCCTTCTTCTTGGCCTCGGCCTCGGCGCGGGCGGCCTCCTCGGCAGCCTGGGCGGCGGCGAACTGGCGGCGCTCCTCCTCGCGTGCCTTCTCGGCGGCGATGCGCTCACGCTCGGCCTCGGCAGCGCGTGCTGCCTCCTCGGCGGCAGCGGCCTGTTCCTCGGCCTGTTTGGCGGCCTCGACTTCCTGGGCGCGGGCCTCGATCACCGAGGCGAGCTGCTTGCGGACCATAGCGACGTAGGCGTCCTCCAGGGCGGAGGAAGCGGACTTAGCGGGAATCTTCATTTCGGCGAGATGACCCATCAGTTCCTTGGAGGTCATGCCGAACTCTTTGGCCAGGGTGGACACACGGACTTTTGCCATATGACTTCACCTACCCTTTCTGGCACCTTGGGTGCCTAGAGACTGAACGAGCGTGGGGTATGCGCTGGGACCTGCCCGGCGCGACCGCGCGCTAGATCAGGTCCTCCGCATCATCGAAGGCATCGGTGTCGTGGACACCGCAGAAACGGGAGCCGGGGCGAGCCTGGTTGCGGCACTGGACGCCGTCCTCGGACACGTACTCGCAGCGACGGACATCATCGTCCTCCTCGTCACCGATCAGGTCGGCGGCGGGCTCCTCGTGAACGGGGACGTTCTTGAGGATGTCGGCGGCAAGGGTCTCGGACTTAATGTCGATGTGCCAGCCGGTCAGGCGAGCGGCGAGGCGGGCGTTCTGGCCCTCCTTGCCGATGGCGAGCGAAAGCTGGTCGTCGGGCACGATGACGCCGGCGTAGGCCTTCTCCTCGTCGATGAGGACGCGGGTGACCTTGGCAGGCGACAGGGCGTTGGCGACGTAGACGGCCGGATCGGCATCCCACAGGATGACGTCGACGCGCTCGCCGCGGAGCTCGCCCACGACGGCGCGGACGCGGCTGCCCTTGGGGCCGACGCAGGCGCCCACGGGATCCAGGCGGTCGTCGAGCGAGTGGACAGCGACCTTGGAGCGCTGGCCGGGCTCGCGGGCGATCGACTTGATCTGGACGGTGCCCTCATAGATCTCGGGCACCTCCTGCTCAAACAGACGACGCATGAGCTCGGGGTGGGTGCGGGAGATGACAATCGGCGGACGGCTGTGCTCGCCGCGAACCGGCTGCAGGTTGGAGTTGGGATCGCGCACGTCGATAATCACGGCCTTGATGTGCTGGTTGTGCAGGTAGCGCTCGCCCATCGGACGCTCGTTGCGCTCGTTCTCGTAACGGCGCTGGTCAAAGTGCGGCAGCTCGGCTTCGACGCCATCGCGGATCTTGACGATCGTAAAGTCGGGCGTGGACTGCAGCACGGTACCGCTGATGAGGTCACCGATTCGGCCGGAAAACTCCTCATAGATCTGCTCACGAGCGGAGTTGCGCACGATGGCGTTGATCTCGGCCTTGGCGTGCTGGGCGGCGATGCGGCTCGTGTTCTTGGGGGTGACGTCGATCTCCTCGAACTCGGTGAAGTTGCCCTCCTCGTCCATGGAATCGTCGATCGGCTCCAGGCGGTAGACGTAAATCTTGCCGGTGGTGCGGTCGATGGTCACCTTGGCGCCCCAATCAAGATGCAGGATCTCGGCATAGCTCTTGGCGAGCGACTGCTCCAGGCGGTCGATCAGGTAGAGCTGGTCGATGTGCCTCTCCTGGCAAAGCTCCATCAGGGCGGACATCATGTCGGATGCTGCCATGTTAGTTTCCTTCCTTCGCGGGCTTGAAGTCATAGGTGGGCTTCAACTTGCACTTTTTAACATCACAGAAATCGAGGGTGACGGACTCGCCGTCCTCGAGCTCGAGGGTCACGTTCGTCTCGGTCGCGGCGGCAATCTTGCCGGAGTACTTGCGACGGCCCTCGGTGGCGGTGGAGGTGAGCTCGCAGTCCTCGGCCACAAAGCGGGCAAAGTCGCGCGGGCGGCGCAGCGGGCGCGCCATACCCGGGCTCGACACCTCGAGCGTGTAGCTCGAAGAAATGGGGTCGAGCTCCTCGATCACGTCGCCGACCCACTTGGTATTGGCCGTGACGTCGTTGAGCGACAGGCTCTGACCCTCGGCACCCTCGATACGCACACGCACGCAGGGGGCCTTGGTGGCGCCCACGAGCTCAACGTCGACAATATCGACATCGTGCTGGGGAGCGACGGCCTCGAGCGCGTCGATGATCGCCTGCTCGGTCTTGGTCTTGACCATTGCGGCACCTCCATCCATACAAAAAAGAAGCGGGGCCGAAACCCCACTTCTTTCAATTACAACTTCATTTGCAAGCAAACTATACCAATACCTGCACAAACGTGCAACCACAACACAAACCCGCAGGTCAGCGTGAGCACAGGTTCTCCACAAGAAATGGATAATTGGGTGTTGTCGCAAGTATCCATAACCAAAGCGAGGGGCGACTCCCCGCGGAATCGCCCCTCGCTTTTTCATGCCAACTATGCGCGCAGCGCTTACTTGACCACCAGATTGACCAGCTTGCCAGGCACGCAGATGGCCTTGACGACCGTCTTGCCCTCGAGCCACTTGGCGACGGCGGCCTCGGCGGCAGTCTGCATTTCCTCATTGGAAGCATCGCGGGGCACGTCGATGCGGCCGCGGACCTTGCCGAGCACCTGGACGACGATCTGCACCGTGTCCTCGATGGACTCGGCCAGGTCGAACTCGGGCCAGGCGGCGGTGTAGGCGTTGCCCTCGCAGCCGAGCGCCTCGTGCCACAGCTCGTCGGCCCAGAACGGGCAGATGGGCGCCAGGACGCTCACAATGTCCTTAGCCACGCCGTAGCACAGGGCCTTGTCGCGGTCGGCACCCTCGGTGGCGTTGAGGTAGGCGCTCGCTGCGTTGACGAGCTCCATGACGGCCGAGATCGCGGTGTTGAACTGGCCGCGATCAAAGTCCTCGGTGCACTTGGCGATGGTGCGGTGACGCTCGCGGTAGAGCTTCATCGCGGTCTCGTCGAGCACGGACTTGTCGAAGGCCACGTTGGCGTCACCCGACTGGACGAGCTGCCACACGATACGCCAGGCGCGCTTGATAAAGCGGTTGGCGCCCTCGACGGCCTTGGGATCCCAGTCGAAGTCCTTCTCGGGCGGGGCGATAAACAGAATCGCCAGACGCATGGTGTCGGCGCCGTAGGGCTCGATAACCGAGCTCGGGGGCACGACGTTGCCCTTGGACTTGGACATGGTGTCGCCGTTCTCGTCCTTGACCATGCCCTGGCACAGCAGGTTAGTAAAGGGCTCGTCAACGCTCAGCAGGCCCAGGTCGCGCAGCGCCTTGGTAAAGAAGCGGCTGTAGAGCAGATGCAGAATGGCGTGCTCGATGCCGCCGATGTAGTTATCGACGGGCATCCAACGGTCAGCCGCCTCGCGGGAGAAGGGCAGCTCGGTGTTGTGCGGGTCGGTGTAGCGCAGGTAATACCAGCTGGAGCAGGTGAAGGTGTCCATGGTATCGGTCTCGCGCTTGGCCGGACGGCCGCAGACCGGGCAGGTGGTCTCGTAGAACTCCTTGCACTCGGCGAGGGTCTCGCCGGCGCCCAGGTCAAGATTCTCGGGCAGCGTTACCGGCAGCTGATCCTCGGGCACGGGCACGATGCCGCAGTGCTCGCAGTGGATGGCCGGGATGGGGTTGCCCCAATAGCGCTGGCGGCTGATGAGCCAGTCGCGCAGGCGGAACTCGACCTTGCGACGACCGCAGCCCATGGCCTCGAGGTCGGCCACGATGGCAGCCTCGCCCTCGGAGTGCTTACCGCCGCGCATGCCGGTGTACTTGCCGGACTGTACGAGCGTGCCCTCGGCAGCGTGGGCGCAGTCCCAGTCGACGGTCTCGGCATGGAAGGTATCGATGGTCTCGCCGCTAGCCTCGACGGCAGCGCGATCGTCATCGTCCAGGATGATCGGCACAATCGGCAGGTCGTACTTGCGGGCAAACTCAAAGTCGCGCTGGTCGCCGCAGGGAACGGCCATGACAGCGCCGGTGCCGTAGTCGGCAACGACATAATCGGCAACCCACACGGGGACCTTCTCGCCGTTCACGGGGTTCACAACGTAGCGGCCGGTAAAGGCACCGTGCTTCTCGAGGGTGCCTTGGGCACGCTCGACGGCGGAGATATGCTTGGAGTCCTCGACGATCTTGGTCACGGCCTCCTCGTACTCCGTGCCCTCGACGAGCTCGTGCAGACGAGCGTACTCGGGAGCCAGGACAAAGAAAGAGACACCGAAGAGCGTATCGGCACGCGTGGTGAATACGGTGATCTTGCCCTCGTCACCCTCGATGGGCTCGCCATCCTGGTCGCACAGGGTAAAGTCGACCTCGGCGCCCTCGGAGCGACCGATCCAGTTGGCCTGCATCTGCTTGACGCGCTCGGGCCAGCCGGGGAGCTTCTCCAGATCGTCGAGCAGCTCCTGGGAGTACTCGGTAATCTTGAAGTACCATTGTTCAAGGTCGCGCTTCTCAGGCTCGGTGCCGCAACGCCAGCACTTGCCCTCGGTCACCTGCTCGTTAGCCAGAACGGTCTTGCAGGTGGGGCACCAGTTGACAGGGTTCTTCTTACGGTAGACCAGGCCCTTTTCCCACAGCTTCTCAAAGATCCACTGACCCCAGCGGTAGTAGTCGGGGCTGCAGGTCTTGACCATGCGATCCAGATCGTAGGAGAAACCCATGCGCTTCATCGTGGCGAGCGCCTGGTCCATGTTCTTATACGTCCAGGCAGCAGCCTGCGTGTTGTGCTTGATAGCGGCGTTCTCGGCAGGCAGGCCAAAGGCGTCAAAGCCGATGGGGTGCAGCACGTCGTAGCCTCGCATGCGGGCCTGACGGGCCATGGCATCGCCGATGGTATAGTTGCGCGCGTGGCCCATATGCAGGTCGCCCGACGGATACGGGAACATCTCGAGCACATACTTTTTAGGCTTGCTGTCGTCGGTGTCGACGGCAAAGAGGTTGGAATCCTCCCAGGCCTTCATCCACCTGGACTCAATGGCCTGCGCGTCGTAGGCAGGGATCTCGTCCTTATGATCTGTGCAATCGCACATATCAGCTCCTTTAATCTTAGCTGGGGTCGGTCGGCTTAGCTTTATTCGCTACTGCGGACAGTCCTGCGCAAGACGAAGAGCACATTAAGTGCTCTTCTTTGCGTGCGGAACTTGTAGCGAACAAAGCTAAGCCGCCCGACCCTAAGGTTGACTCGACTGATAATAGCAAATACGACAAGCGAGATGCCTGCGACTTGCAGGCATCTCGCTTTATCTAAATAACGTGGTTGTGAATCAACCGCTATTTGTTATCCGCCCAAGCATGGTCGGGTTTTCCAAGTGCCGCAGATTGCCGTGAAAGAGGAGCGACGCGTACTTTGGTACGCGAGCGACGGTTTGAACGGCAAGGTGCGGTGCTTGGGAAAGCCGCTTATCGATAGGAAACGCTCTGCTGAGAATCCTTGACGACTACGTCGTGGGCGCCGCCTTCGACGATGGAGGTGGAGCTGACCAGCGTTAGGCGCGCCTTTTCCTGGAGCTCGGGGATCGAGAGGGCACCGCAGTTGCACATCGTGGACTTGACCTTGTAGAGCGTGCCACCCACGCCGTCCTTGAGAGAACCGGCGTAGGGAACGTAGGAGTCGACGCCCTCGACGAAGCTGAGCTTCGCGGCGCCGCCCAGGTCGTAGCGCTGCCAGTTGCGGGCACGCGCGGAACCCTCGCCCCAGTACTCCTTCATGTACTGGCCATTGACGTTGACGCGCTCGGTCGGGCTCTCGTCAAAGCGGGCGAAGTAGCGGCCCAGCATCATAAAGTCGGCACCCATGGCAAGGGCGAGCGTCATGTGGTAGTCGTAGACGATGCCGCCGTCGGAGCACACGGGCACGTAGACACCGGTCTCCTCGTAGTACTCGTCACGAGCACGGCAGACGTCGATCAGCGCGGTGGCCTGGCCACGGCCGATTCCCTTGGTCTCGCGGGTGATGCAGATGGAACCGCCGCCGATACCGACCTTGATGAAGTCGGCACCGCAGTCGGCCAAAAAGCGGAAGCCCTCGGCGTCGACGACGTTACCGGCACCGACCTTGACGTCCTCGCCATAATTGGCGCGAATCCACTCGATGGTGCGCTTCTGCCACTCACTGAAGCCCTCGGAAGAGTCGATGCAAAGGACATCGGCGCCGGCCTCGATGAGCAGCGGCACGCGCTCGGCATAGTCGCGGGTGTTGATACCGGCGCCGACCATGTAGCGCTTGTCGTTATCGAGCAACTCGTTGGGGTTGGTCTTGTGGCTGTCGTAGTCCTTGCGGAAGACGATGCCCATGAGGTGATCGTTGTCGTCGACGATGGGCAGAGCGTTGAGCTTGTTGTCCCAGATGACGTCGTTGGCAACCTTGAGGCTGATGTTCTTGTCGCCCACGATGAGCTGCTCACGCGGGGTCATGAACTCGGAGACCTTCGTCTGGTGGTCATCGCGACTGGGGCGATAGTCACGGCTGGTGACGATGCCCAGGAGCTTACCCTTGGGAGTGCCGTCGTCGGTAACCGGCATAGTGGAGTGACCGGTCTTCTCCTTGAGCTCGATGACCTGCTCCATGGTCATGTCGGGGGTCAGCGTGGAATCGGACTGAACGAAGCCAGCCTTGTGATCCTTGACGGCCTTGACCATAGCGGCCTCGGACTCGACGCTCTGGGAACCGTAAATGAAGGACAGGCCACCCTCGGTAGCGAGCGCGACACCCATGTCGACGCCCGAGACGGACTGCATGATGGCGGAAACCATGGGGATGTTCAGGGTGATTGCCGGCTTCTCACCGCGCTTAAAGCGGGTCAGCGGCGTCTTAAGAGAGACGTTATTGGGGATGCACTGCGAGGACGAGTAGCCAGGGACCAGCAGATACTCCGAAAACGTGTGGGACTCACCGGGAAAGAACGTAGCCATGTTTCTCCTTTTTCCATGCGACCGGTCGGCTGCAGGCCTCGTAGGACCCAGCCCAACCTTGGGCGCCCAATACTGGGGAAGTATCTTAACGCACTTTGACTGCTACAATGCATGATTTAAGAAGAGCACACGAGGGTTTGACGCAGGCTTTGCGTTTGCCCAGCAAACACTTTAGCGGGAAGACGTGGAGCGTATGAAGTACAAGACGACGGCAAAGCTGGTCATTCAAGCGTGCGACAAGGATTTGCCGGGCGTGTTTGGTCATGGCTGCGTCTTGCTGCTGCAGGGTATTGCCCGCGAGCACTCGCTCAACCGTGCCGCCAAGAGCATGGGTATGGCGTATTCCAAGGCCTGGCGCATTGTAAACGAAGCCGAAGGCCAGCTGGGCTGCAAGCTCATCGAGCGCGACGGCGCCCGCGGATCCACGCTCACCCTCGCCGGCGAGCGAGCCATCGAAGTCTACGAAACCCTGCAGGCAGAAATCAACGACGTCATCGCCTCCAAAGCCAGCGACCTCATCGCCAGCATCAACGCAGGATAGTCCTTTTGGAACTGAGTTGTTGTCCAGCGCGCCCTCGGATTGAGGCTCGAGCCACAAAATGGGCCCATCTACTACGTTTAGCTGAATACCCTCGACCATACCGGACATTATGAAAATAAAACCGCTGGTAGACAGCTTGGCGATTTTCAAAATAGGCGGGTATGGTCGACCCCTAGGGCTTAAACGTAATAGATAGGCCATTTTCGTGGCACAGACCCCGATAGTCGATATGGAAAGTAGCTAATTTGCGACAGGTCCATTTTAGCTACCTCCCAAATTAGCTAGTTGCGGAGGGCGTTGTCTAGGGCGGACGCTACAACCAGGGGATCGTCGGTGCCGGCGAAGAGGCGGATGGTGCTCCCCTGCTTGCCGCGTGGGGCTGAAAGACGCGTCGTTGCTCCGCCGGCGGGCGATGTGCGAAACTCCCCCGGCAAAGTATCGAACAGGTCATCCGCACTGTGCTCGATAAGGTCAAATTCTACTGCCGGACCAAAGCCGTGCTCGAGGATTCCCGTTGCAACCGCATGGTCGGGATGCGAGCTCAGCCCGGGATAGCGCACGTTGCGTACCATCTCGTTAGCCGCCAGATACTCGGCCAGCGCACGGGCGCGGTCGAAATGCGCCTGCATGCGGGCGTTAAGCGAGGAAAGCCCGCGCCCAAGCACGTCGGTCTCCTCGGCAGAAAGGTCGAGTGCCAAAACACCGCAGTCCGCAAACAGCGCATGCGCGCACTCGGAAGCGGCATCCACACGATGGCGCTTGAGCTGCGAGCGCGCGACCGATACGGCAACGAGCTTGCGAGGAGCCTTACCGGCACACACGCGATCGAGCGCCTCGAGCGACAGCACAGCGCCCAGCCGCAGAGGATCGCAGCCAAAAGCCGACGCCACGGTGTTATCCACCACGAGCAGTGCGCGGGCTTCGCGAGCCACGCGACCCAGAGCGCGAAGATCGGGCACACGCAGACCAAACCCGCCGATGGAATTGACGAACCACCACAGGTGCGACCCCTCGGCATCAAACGAAGCATGAAAACCCTCGGACGCGGCAGCAAACGCATCGGCAGACGGAGAGCCCACGAGCACAACGTCGCAGCCATCAAAGCCGTGCGCAAACGCTTCGGTAAAGTCATCCGCAAAGGCCACCAGGCGGTCACCAGGACGCACAATACCCAGCAGCGAAAGCGCTGCCGGCACGTGCCGGGCAGCAAATAGATGCACCTCACGCGCGCCGGTCCTCAAAGCCCAGGCCTCTTCTAGCTGTTGCACGTCCACGCAGCACCGTCCCTTCACAAGCAAAAACCCACGATGCGGATGTTCCCCGCATCGTGGGCAACGGCTGCAGTATAGCGCCGATAGACGACCAATCGCCTAGATGTTGAGCGTGTGATAGGTCACGTTCGCGCCCGGAGCGTCAACGGTCACGCCATAGGCCTCGGGATAGATGCGCGTCGAGAACACGAGCGCGCCATCGTTCACAAACACCTCGACCGACGAAACATCGCCAACAATGCGCACGTTACGAACCTCGTCGACGGGCTCCCAGCGCACGGTGCGACCGCAGCCGGCAGAAGCGCGGCTCTCATCGGTAAATCGCATCTCAAAGCGCGCGGGCAGTTCGCCCTCGGCAGGCATAAACGACAGCCTTAGCTCGCCATCAACGGTTGTGGTAAACGCGCGGTGGACGCCGTCGACAACAACGTCAAAGCAGGTATCGCCGGCAACCTCCAACGAGCCCTCCCCCACACGCACCGAGGCATAATGGCGCTCGATCTCGCGCGTCGGCTGCTGCAGCACCACGCCGCCGTCACCGGCTGTAAGTTCACGCGGCACCGTCATGCAGTGCTGCCAGCCGCACACCACAGTGGGCTCGTTGCCATAGGTCGGCTCATCGGGCATGCCCATCCAGCCGATCAGGATGTGGCGACCGTCCTCGGCCGTGAACTCCTGCGGAGCATAGAAGTCAAAACCGGCGTCCCACAGGCGGAACTCGCCCAGCTCAAAGGCACCGTCACCACCGGTAATATTGCCCGTTACAGGCATGTAGCCAGCAGCGTATACGTTCCCGCGGTCCCAACGACCGCCCTCAAGGCCCTGGGGCGAGAACGACAAAAATGCAGCGGTATCGCCATTCGCATCGAGCTCAATATAGCCAGGGCACTCCCACATAAAGCCAAAGCGCTCGGGGGTAGACACGCGGCTCTCGAGCTCCCAACTCAGCATATCGGCCGAGCCATACACCAGGATCTCGCCCACATCGCGCCCGGCACCCTCGCCGTGCATCGCGCAAAATCGACTATCGACATGCGGCCCATCCACGCGACGACGCGCGCCCAGCACCATGTGGTAACGCCCATTATCATCGCGCCACACCTTGGGATCGCGCACATGGCAGGTCAAATCCTCGGGATAATCCTCGGACGCCAGCACCACACGCTTTTGGCTGAACTCCCGACCGGCAAGGCCATCAACGCTCTCGACATAAACAGTATCGGCGCGGCGGCCGGTATTGACGTAGTCGTACGTGCCGTCTGCATCGGAGAGTTTAACGTTGCCTGTGTACAGTACGCGAATGCGGCCGTCCTCGGCAAGCGCGGAGCCCGAATACACGCCATGGCAATCGAACGGCTCGTCGGGCAGCAGCGGGGAGCCAACGTAGTCCCACGTCATAAGATCGCGGCTTGTGGCATGGCCCCACATCTTGACGCCACCCTCGACATCAAACGGCGCATACTGAAAATAGGCATGGAACACGCCGCCCGCTTGGCAAAGACCATTGGGGTCGTTGAGCCAGCCCGCCGGCGGCATAATATGGAAGCGCTGGCCATATGCGCCATGACCGCACTCAGAGGCGGCGGTGTCAACAGCGGCAACCAGCTTTGCAAGGTCGCGGCCAAGTGCATTAGACATATCAAAGTCCTAACGGATCGAAAGTAACAAGGCGCCAGAGATCGACACCAGATACGGGAAACGCCCGCGAGCATACAACCCGCGGGCGCCCCTCAATCAAAAGCTCTTAGGCCTGCTCGGAAGCCTTGGGCTCGTCCTTGTACAGGACAAACGAGACGCCAAAGGAAACCAGCGCGGCGACCGCAAACATGATCGCGTACTGCACGGGCTGGGCCAGGCACAGCAGGATACCGAAGATGCCGGTAACGCCGGTGCCGGAAGCAGCAAGCGAGGTGAGTGCGCAGACCAGGGCACCGCAACCGCCGCCGATGCAGCCGGCGATGAAGGGCTTAAAGAAGCGCAGGTTCACACCAAAGATGGCAGGCTCGGTAATACCCATGAAGGCGGACAGGGCCGAAGGAAGCGCCAGGCCCTTGATCTTGGCATCGCGGGTCTTAAAGGCAACGGCGAGCGCGGCGCCACCCTGGGCGATGTTGGCGGCACTGGCGATGGGCAGCCAATAGGTCACACCGTACTGGGCAAGCTGACCCAGGTCGATGGCGGTGTACATCTGGTGGATACCGGTAACGACCGTGGGGGCATAGAACAGGCCGACGATAAAGGAACCGATGCCGAAGGGCAGGGTCAGCAGGGCCTGGATCAGACCGAGGATGGCGTTCTCGGCCCAGACAAAGATGGGGCCGACGGCAACGAGCGTCACGAGCACGGTCACGAACACCGAGACGAGCGGAGTCACAAAGAGGTCGAACATCTCGGGAACGATCTTGTGCAGGCGCTTCTCGAGGAAGGCCAGAATGGCGCAGGCGATAACGATGGGGATCACATGGCCCTGATAGCCGACCCACTCAAAGCTGTACACACCGGGAATAACAGTAACCATGGTCTGAACGCCCTCGGAAGCAACCGTGTAGGCGCTCTGCAGCGAGGAGTTGATGAATGCACCACCGACGACAGCGCCCAGATACGGGTTGGCGCCAAAGGCCTTAGCGGCGGAGTAACCGATCAGGATCTGCAGAATGCCAAAGGACGTGCCCGAGACCAAGTCGGCGATCTTATAAATAAAGTTATTGGTGTCGAGCGCGATAAAGCCGTTGGAGGCCATGAAGTTGAGGGCGCTCATAATGCCCAGCAGCAGGCCCGAAGCCACGATGGCGGGGATGATGGGAACAAAGACGTCGCCGAGCACCTTAATGGCACGCATAAAGATGTTCTGCTGCTGAGCCGCGGCCTCCTTTACCTCGGCCTTGGTGGCAGCCTCGACGCCGCTGAGCGCGATGAACTCTTCGTAGACCTTGTTGACGGTGCCAGTGCCAAAAATAATCTGGAGCTGGCCCTGGGCCTCAAAGACGCCCTTGGCGCCATCGACATTCTCGATGGCCTCCTTGTTAACCTTGGAATTATCGGCAATCACCAGGCGTAGACGCGTGGCGCAGTGTGCGGCCGAAACAACGTTGTCGGCGCCACCGACGTTGTCGAGCACCTCTTGGGCTGATTTGCGGTAGTCCATAACTTCCCTTTCCTCCAACGGGCGCATGTGCACCCGGCCATCTTTGACACATACACTGTAATCGTTTTCAGTTTGATATGACTGTAATCGTTTTCATAGTAGGGTGAACGGTAGGAAAAAGCCGGCGAAAGGTAGTTTTACGGCAAAACAAGGCGACTTAGAGGCAGACAGACGTGCCCAAAACCTATACATTCATAAGCTGATGGCCGAGCTTGAGCGTCTTGAGACCGCTCTCCCCCTCCTCGCCATCGAGCGTATTGAGCAACATATTGGTCGCCTCGACGCCACTGGTCAGGTAGCCATAATGCACGGTGGGAATGCCGCCCGTCAGCGCGCGCAAAAACGCATTGTCGCCAAAACCACTCACGCGGTGTATGCCCTCGCCCATGCCGCGAACCTCATCGATGGCACGCAGCGCGCCCGCCGCCATGGTGTCGGTCGCGCAGGCGATAAATGAAACATCGGGAGCGACGGAAAGCAGCTCACGCGCCGCACCATAGCCCGAATCGAGCGTAAAGGACCCCTGGCGAATCAGGCTCGGATCAAGTGCCACGCCCGCGGCGCGCAAGCCAGCCTCGAAACCGCGACGGCGGTCATAACCGGCCGCGCGGTCCTCTTCGGTAACTCCAATATAGGCAATCTTGCCGTCCACGCGACCCGCAAGTGCATGGCCCAGCTCAAAGGCGGCCTCGTAATCGTCGTGATAGACGCACGCCGCGCCCTCAACATTCTGGCCGATCAGCACGATGGGCACGCGGCACGATTCAATCGCCCGACGGTGCTCGTCGGTAATCATAGTTGCCACCAGCACAATGCCATCGACCGGGTGGTTTTGGAATAAATCGAGGTATTCGAGCTCACGATCGGCCGCGTTGTCGGTGTTGGCAAGCAGCATCTGGTAGCCACGGCGACCGAGCACCTGGCCAATGCCGGCGGTAATGCGGCTCACGGACTCCGAGTTAATCTTGGGCACGATGACGCCGATGAGCTTGGTGGAACCGGTGCGCAGCGCGCGAGCTTGACTGGACCGCACGTATCCGGTCAGTTCAATCGCCTTCTTAATGCGCTCGGCCTTGTCCGTCGAGATATATCCACCGTTGAGGTAGCGCGAGACGGCGGCGCTCGAAACGCCGGCCAGCTCGGCCACATCTTTCATCTTTACCACGAGCACCCCTGTCGTTGAAATCGCTTTCACCATGATACCCGTGCGGAGCTACATGCGTGTCGCAAGACAGGACGTCACGGTCAATTTAGCTGTCGTAGCACGGGCATCGCAGGGCTTCAACTAGAAACTTCGAAATATAAATGCCGAATCAGTCAAACTACCGATTCGGCACCCCGTTACATTTGCACACAGTGGCAGGCAAAATCCAACTCGAGAACAACTTACTCACTTTGGAAAGACGCATCGCTGTCCGCTGCCAATTCCGAAGGAAGAATTGCCGGCAGCGTCAAAGCCCCCATGGGCGAAAGTCCAGTAACGACCATCAGATAGCTCTTAGCGTGACCATACGCCATGGAAATCGCATTAGAGAGAAGATAACGGCGCGCTTCATCGTCTGAAATGTCGAACGGCATTTTTGTTGACACCGAAATAGCAACCGTCACATCAGCGCGCATTTTTTCCTTTGCATCGTCTCTATCAATCAGACTGCCACACACATACAGCTTTAAGTCTGCACGCTCGCCCGCCTTGTTCCTCAATAGATGGACGTCCTGATAGCTAACGTCAACTTTTAAATCCATATTCTGGGAGGGCTCATTCTCAATATGAAAAGTTGAGTCGACAACAAACAAATGAACAACCTGAATAGGCGCAATGAAATCCTTGCTCATGCAGCCAAACCTCCCGGAATCATCTCAAAGTTCAGTCGTTTAGCCGAGCAGTCGCTGTTAAATGAAGACCATTGTTCTCGGACAGAATTATTAGACGAAGAAAACGGCGCCTCATTCGAATAACTGGAAATGACCTGAGGAATGATTTTGATACCCAACGCAAGCTCAAACTTTGCGATTGTTTTCAGCGTCATGTTGGGCTGAGAATTCAACAATTTCGAAAGCGACTGAAGACTCACGCCCATACGCTTTGCCAGCTCGCTTTTACTCAAGCCCGAGCGCTGCATCTCGCGATGAACAATAAACTCAATATCTAGTGCGTGCTCATAGGCACGGGTTTCACTCGTTTCCGTTTCCGCATAAAAGTCTGATAAATCGACCTTAACCATTACAAGTCTCCGTTTCTTAAGCGGGCAAAAAAGCCGACGCTATGACTCCAAAAGCCGCTTTGCTATCGGGGCCAACTGTTTTGCGCGTTTAATTTCTTTGGAAATATTTCCCGAGCCTTGATGGCCCTTAAACCAAAAAAGCAAAACAATCTTGTCCACGCCTTGGCAAATCGCGTAGACCATTTCTCGATTAACCCCATCAAAAACCTTGAGTTCGTATAGTCCAATCTTAGGCTCGATACATCGAAGCTTTGACGTTCCACTGACATCCTTTAGCCCGTAGTCATAGATTTTTGAAATCTGATTGATCATTTTACGGGCGGTAAACTTCGTTTTAGGATCAGACATCATCTTCTGAAACTGAGAGTTCTCAGGGGAGGTGGTTAGTTCCCAAAAAGGTCGTCCCTCGGGATCAGCATATTCGACAAGCTCATAGTCACTAGCCAAAGGCCACCCCCTCCGCTTCAGATGAAACCAAATATGATTAACTTATAAGTTAAGTTTAATCAAATTCAAATACAGGGCAAGCCCCAAGCCGAGTTCAAGCAATCTGCATTATTAACTCAGAAAAATGTGGGAAAGAAGCGGCAGAAACTACATTGGCAAATAAGGCCCCCGCTAAGTGCCCGAACTTTTATGGTGACCAACAAAATACCTAGGAAGACGAAGGCAAGGCACGCAACCGCCCAGTCACCGTGGCCGGTCTTAGGGAGCGCGGCGGCTTGCGTTGTTGCGGGCTTGGTCTGTTTGGTGATCTTGGTCGCAGGCGTCTTGATGGACGCGGGCACGGGCTTGGCGTCCGACTTGGGCGACGAATCAGGCGTGGGGGGCGGGTTTTCACTGGGCTTGGTCTCATCACCGGGCTTTTCTTCGCTACCGGGCTTTGTATCCCCCGCGGGATTGCCACCGGTGGGCTCACAGGTACCGGGCTGGGTCTTCCCCGCCGGCGGCTGGGCGCTTATGGGTTCAATTACCACATGCTAAGCAACGGCCCCACTGACGTCAATCACGCTGGAGCTACCAAAGGCCCCGCCCGTCGGCGACACAAACAGTGCAGACGTAAGCGAGCCGCTCTTGCAGGCAACGTCCGCGCTGGCGCCGGTCGAATCCACCCAATGGGCATCAACGACAAACCGGCCATCGGAGGCGTACACGCCAAAGAAGCGGCAGTCCTCGCCCGATCCGCCGCTAGCAGCAACAACGCGCACGCCGCCCAGCCGGGGCCCGAGACACCCGGCTCGTCGTAGGTCTGCCCCGCGATGGTAAGGCCATCCGCACCCACAGCATAAGAAGGCCCGCCCAGCAAAACGCATAGGCAGGCATAACCCCCTACGCAATAAAATTGTCCTAGTGAGCAAATGAAATTCAGGGCGCGGGCACACATAGCCCTTCAGCTTAATCAGACATGACCCCCTTCTTAAGTTCTTAGAAGCGCTAATCTCTCTTTCTATAAAAAATCGGCGCAGAATCGACCCTGAGAATACTGAAATCTCACGTTTCCTGGGAACAGTAAATCTTTCCAGTCATCCCTGGAAAGCACCATACCGACCCATCCAGCAAGGTCGGCAGGTAGTAGACAGGCTGTTTCGCAGCCATTCTCAGATATCAGAGCCATTGGGGCACCATCTTCGCCAAACATAACATCAATCACCATATAGGTTCTGGGCCGATCGGTGATCCTAAGACGGGGACGAAATAAGTTTTTAGGATCGCTCAAATCGCCCGTATGCAAAGGGTCATCGCTTAGCACTTGAAAATGCTCCGAAAGACTGTTGCAGCAGAAGGTGTTGAATCTTTCCGCGTTATTAGCACCAAGTTCGTGGAGCTGAGCGGCACCATCGAAACCGTCAAGGTACTTTAGCAGCGCAATTAAAACGACAAGGTCATCAGAGAAACCGCTACCATAAACCTTGTACCAGCATTTATCATACTGAATCAACACTCGACATAACTTTTTGTATAGTTCGAGGCGCTCATCATTTAGGTTGAACCACTCCACATCAAAAAGGTTCTTTTTAATCTCATCTTCTCGCGACTGATAGGTCAGTTCATCGCGAATAGCTTTCATGAGTTTTGCCACTATTCCAGCAAGCATGTCAGCCATTCTGACACCGAAGCACTCAGAAGAGTCCGCTTCACGCACCCCATCAAAGCCAAGCCGTTCTGCAGCAGCTCTAGTATTCTCTTCTTGATCAATGATAAGCGTGCAGTTATCGATCTCATTATGCTCGCTCAGATATAGTCCGAATCCCGCAAGAGGCGAATGGTATTCCCACTGATAATCATCCAGTGGCATCACGTGGTCCATAACTTCCAAAATCGATCTGAATTGATCCATTTCGGTCCACTTAAGTTCGGGATTCGCTTTGTCATCTTCGATTCTATTTAGGAGAAAGTCCCGCAAAGCGTCTAATAAATCGTCGGGCGATTTATATATCGATTCAACAACTTCATTAGGTCTATATTGAACTAACAGCTTTGCAAGAGAGTATTTCATCAGATCGGCATTAAAGCAGGGCTGGTTTTGATATTGGCCGAACAGTCTATCAACAAGCAATTCGACCTTACTTGAAAAGGAACAATAGACATACATTTCTTCATCAAACAGGTCGAGATAATCACTGATCAAACGCGCGTTATGTTGAGATAGAGATTTAAATCCATATTTGAACTGGCTCCTTTTAAGACAAGTGCTCTTTAACTCTTTAGCGTTTGGAGAAAGATACTTTTTCTCGAATTCACAATACTGGGCAGCTAAATCGGACTCCCGTTGAGAATCCCACCCTACTATTGCAGCAACAAATCCATCATAGAATTCATCGGCTTTGATGGTCTCGAGATTGAGTAAGCGGCTATGCTGGCTTTCGTCGTAGTAGAAATTGTAATCAGACATCCGTGATCAATCTCCGATCCATGAATGAACAGCGCATCGATAGCAAACACAAACGTTCGTTGCATTTATTAATTGCCACCAATTATATTGTCTTAATTAATTATGCAAACATAACATCCCAGAGAAGTACGGCCCCTCTGGTATGCCTCTACGGATATGCTTGCCTACAGTACGGCAGATTCGCGCGCCTCGCCGACAGGCACATCGCCGACGGCGGGAGCATCTACGCCCACGGCCTCATCTCCTATGGCGTACCCGGACCAAAACTGATCCACGAGATCTTTGAGGGCATCCCGCACAGTCTCGTTATTAAAACGCCCAAGTACGCATATCAGCGTGAGTACCGAATCATCGGGACGCAGCCGGTCGAATGCCGTCTTATACCCGACGAGAACCACCCAGGCTGCAAAATCGAAGAATACGACCATGTAGAGCTTGACCTGAGCAGCAGCCTCACGGACTTTTCCTGGAAGGCCTCGGTGCCGAGCCTCGAAGAGTCGCAAGACGGCCTCGTGTTGGAGTTGCCGCATCGAGCATAGTCAACGAAGCGCAGACGGGACGCTGCCAATGCTCAACGTCCCAACAGCCAGTTACTCCACCTCCCCTCCCCAACATTCCCCCAGAAAGTTCGCTGATGTTGACTGGGGTTCCCGTAAAATAAACCGCAACAAAATATGTGCGGAGTGCTGGCCTAGAGCTGCCTTCGGACCCTATTGGCTGCTCACCGAGAGGCTCCGCTATGAAACGACCCCTTTACTACCTGCTCTGCGCGATCGCGTGCACGTCTATGGTCAGCGCGACGATGCCCATGGCAGCCATTGCGGAAGCCATTCAGCCTCGAGCGACAACAGAGCAGCAGGCGCAAGCCGACGCCACGAGCATCGACACAGGCAAGGCTGAAGACGGCACCAGCACAAATACGACAGCAGATACCGAAGAGGACAGCACCACAACATCAACCGGCACCAACGCCGTCAATGCGGAAAGCGCTGACGCCACCGCCGCCGCAACCAACACGGCCACCACAGCCCCCACTCCATCCCTCCGCGCCCAAACCAACGGCACGCCCGAGGCGATCTCCGTTGCAGCAGAAACCGGCTATGCCCACTCCGCCACGGCAAGCCAAAACGGCGTCACCTTCACCGTATCGTGGAACGACGCCCCCGCGGGCACCGCGACGACCTTCCACGTAACCCAAACCAACGGCTCGTCCCAGGCCAAGGCGTGCATGGACGTGCCCACCTATTGGGACGGCGGCAGCCAGGAAAGCGTCTGCGACCCGTCACGCCCGGCATGGGCCAGCTACTACAGTCTGGGCACCACGGGCCACGACTTTACCTTTGAATTCACAGCATCGGGCACATACCGCATCTACTTCTACTTTATGGACAACGACAGATACGACCCCCAAAACGACAAGGGGATCTACTACCTGCGCACCACGGCGGAGGTGACCGTAAACGACACCGCCCGCCCAAGTGTCACGCAGATCGTCAACGACGCCGTGACCCAGTGCAGGCAACAGACAAACGGCTCGGAATACGACATGGCGCTGTGGCTCCACGACTGGACGCTCGACCAGCTGGAGTACGACCACAGCCTCAACTGGTGCTCGGCCGAAAGCGGCCTCACGCGCCACCAGGGCACCTGCGAGAGCTACCAGCGCATCTACTCCAAGCTCCTTGACGCCGCGGGCATCGCCAACGGCCGCATCACCGGCAACGGCCACACCTGGAACGCCGTAAAGATCGACGGCAAATGGTGCCAGATGGACCTAACCTGGGACGACACCAGCGACAACTGGTACGGAGACCTGGACCAGCGCCATCTGTACTTTGGCCTTACCGACGAGCTCATGGCAATTGCCCACTCTGACCACACGGCTAACTACCAAAAGAACGGCTACGCCTACCGCTCAACCGACCTTTCCAACAATTACTTTGTGCGAAACGGCAAGGCCGATGAATGGGCCGAGAAGTATGCCGACCGCATTCAGCAGCACCTGGATGCCAAGGAAGAGGGCTTTTCCATTGATGCAGATAACCAGTCGTTCCCGCCGAGCATCTCGGGGATTCAGAATGGGATTGTTGCTTACGCGATGAATCAGAGGGAGTGGAAGTCCGACAATGCCAAAGTTGGGCTTAGTGTGACATCAAACGTCACCAAGGAATCGAACAACAATTGGAGCGCTAAGTACGACCTAAAGGCTGGATACAAAATAGCAGCTTTGGAAAAGGTCATCGACGACGGCGCCTACCGCGTCGCGTCCTCCCTCGACGGGGGCATGGCCGTCGCGGCCTCGGCCTCGGGCTGCAAGCTCTCCGCGTCGGCGGGCGCACTCACCTTCGAGCGCGACGGGGCCACGGGCCTGTACAGGATATCCTCGGGCGGCGCGCTGCTGACCGAGTCGGGCGACCGGGCCGTCCTGGCCGGGGCGGACGGCTCGCCGTCGCAGCTCTGGCGCGTCTCGGACCTGGGCGGCGGTCGCTACTCGGTCACCTCCGCGTGGACGTCCTGCTGTTGCACTTGGTCCACCCACCGCAGTAGGGACAATTAACGGCCTTCATGGGCACCTCTTCCGAAAGGGTTTTTAACGGTTCCGGAAAAGGTTATCTACCTGCGGGAACGATAGGCAACCGGACACACATTCTGTTCGAGCGGTTAAAATCAGGCACAGAATTTAAACGACCGAAAAAGAGGCATCGACCTGCGCCGATGCCCCTAACGTGGACACACTTTTTGTCCTATAAGCCACACCATCACTTTTCGACGCAATCTTTTCAATTCATTCGTTAGCGACCCGAGATCGCCCGCAAAAATAGAACGGCACCGGAACTCAATTTGGTCCCGATGACAAAGACATTATAGGTGATGGTATTTCATGATATTCAGGAGTTATCCTACCGAAAACGAGAACAAGATCGCTTAGCGGTGAAGCATCCTTGCTATCCACCAATTAACCCCGTGTCTTAGCATCTCAAAATAGGAAATACCAAGTCTATTTAAAACATAGCTAGGCCATTTCCAATTGTTATACATTAGTTGAGGAACTGCTTGGCCAAGAACAAGTCCCCAGGAGCCCATTCCAAATACACCGCAAAGAAAGCATGTCAAAAGAATACCAACCGCCGTGCTAACAATGTAAGCTTTGTAGTACGGAATCTCGTTCATATTCACGATAATATTGCAGAATAAAGAATGTTGGTTAAGTAAAAACAAATAAGCAGCCAATCCAAGAAAAAGAGCCCTGTCGCAAATAAAATCGTGCTTAAAAAGCGTCAGCACCGGCAAACAAATAGCAATGACAAACACACCTGCAACATACATTAATACATAGCAAGAAACACCTCTCTCGACGACATGTCGCTGGGTAGCTTCATCTTCGGCAACAAAGGCAGACTGATACATAGGAAAACAAGAGCGAGCATAAGCGCTCCCAAGATTATATAAAGCCGTCGCAAACTGTAAAAGTACAGAGTACGTTGCATTCTCCTCAAGCCCAAGGTATGCAGAGCAGATTAATGAAGTCGCTTGGGTCGCTCCATACCATGCAACGGATACAATACCATCTCTCGATGCAACAAAAGTAATCGAGCTAAAAACTGCCTTAACTTCGCTCTTGTCAATAGGAGAGCAATCAGAAGCCAATCCAGCAGTAACCTTCGGATCAGAATCAAAAGCCCTTCCGGCAATTGACCTTAAGAGTAAGCTATATGTCAAAAATCCCATTGCTGCGGCAAGAAGCTGCAAACCGCAGATAAGAAGAACTGCGGTAATAATAATTTGACCAATACGGGCAATTGTTTTTGCTCGATTCTCGCTCGCGACGTCCCCAATACCACGAAGAAAAGTAAGTTTGTAAAGATAGTAAAGATTGGTAAATATTGAGAAATCAAACACTATCCACGCAGGTAGAGACCATTCAATGGCAAAGTGCCCAGTCACAGATGACACATAGAATGACCCAAGCGTCGAGGCTAAAACCAAAGCGATAATACCGATGAAAGCGTAGACAATACGCGATGTCATTAGAACTGTCCTGAATAAGTGCCAGTTAACATCACTTCCACCCGCTCTCTCATTATCCGCGAGACCCGTCTTTGCAAGTGTTTGCGCCCCGCTGAGGCAGTAAAGGATATTCCTAGATAATGTCGCGGTAAAACCAAATTCGAGAAGCTGCGCAAACCCCGAGATTGCAACGAAAACGTACCAGAGACCTATCTGCTTGCCTGAAAGAAATAGCAATAGCAACGGCAACAAAACGAAGTTGCTGCTCATTGAAACGATCGTACCGATGTAATTCCAAACAATATCCTGTTTTCTAACGTTAATAACTGCTCCGGCCAATTAATAAATCCAATCTACTCAAACACATGTCTCGTGGCGCAGAACTTTTGTTAGCCTGAACGACCCAGCATCCTCTTTACAAAAGATGTTGCGGTGGGCCCTAGAACACCAGCGATCCTCTTATGGAACTTCTGCTTGCCCGTCGTCCACGATCCGTCATAATGATGAATTGAATAGCTATTCTCGGTAAGAATCAGACGAGAATTTATAGGGTCTTTAGGACAAAAATATTCACTCGGATATATGCGCACGCCAGCGACTTCTTGAATTCCGGGAACGTCACGAAGCCCCTTTTCACGAAGGATGTCAGTAACCCTCTCAACGACTGTAGTAAGGTCGTAACTTCCATCATCCTTGATAAAATGAGCTCGCTCGTATGAATCAAGGATTTCCCTATACAGGCCAAGCCCAGGGTTGGCCGCTAGGCCAAGCCCGGAAGCAACCGTTCCTTTAGTCGCCTCGCTGCAGTCAACCTCAAATCCCATGTATGGACCTTGCTCGAGAATGGGCTCTAGCGAACGAATAACTTCCACGTCAGTATCCAGATATATGCCACCCTGCTCGTAGAGAATCTTAAACCGAGCGTAATCACTGGCAAATGCCCACTTTTTCGCTTTATAAGCCTCGCTAGCATAATCGCAGGAGTAAAAATCTAAATTCGACTCATCCCATCGTACGACCTCGTAATCGGGCATATATTTATGCCAAGATGCAAGGCATTTCTTTGCTAACGGGGGAAGGGGTTTTCCACCCAACCAAATGTAATGAATCTTCTTTGGTATCAAAACAACTCCAAGCCAAGTCGCAAATCGCACATTCATTAAAATGCATACGAAGCGGGCGCACGATTCAACCAGTTATACAGATTAAACCCTTGCGAAAACCTATCGGTATCGTTAAGTATCTGACCGTCGTAAACCGAAGCAGGATGAAAAGCGGCGCAATGTAAATCGGGATGAGGTCTCGAAGTGAAACAAAGCTTGTTGGGAAAATCAATCTCATCGAACTTTCGAAGATCTTCGTCAGTGCAATTATTCATCTGGCTAAACTTGATAAACAGGTTATCCCAATTGACTCGCTCAACACGTCTGTACCACTTTTCGGAAGCCTCTTTCACCGTTGGATAATGGAGGAAAACTATCTCGACGTCATCAATTAAGGCAATCGGCTTGCCAGTCTCCCCACGACTCTCCAAAACGTCGTAATGCAACGATTCATGCACGTCAATGAACTCGAGGGGTGCAACAAGATAATGTCTAAGGTTCGCGGAAAACCTTACGTAATCAGAAGCGAAAAAATATAGACCTTCCGTTGGAGACTGATACGGAAGTCCAAAGTACCGATAGACAGACCCTGCCCAACAGTTATTTGATATGATCGAAAAATCGCAACGATTTAAACGCTGGCGGCGATTTTTTGCAAATAAAGGATTCGTCTCTTCGCGAAACTTCCTCTGAATAATCCCAACATAATCTCTAGCCATATGACCCCTATTGCAAGTAGTAGATAACGCTAAACAAAACTGAATGAACCGAATCTAAAGCCAGTCAGAACATATGGCACAATTCCATGCCATTCAGGGCGTAGAGCTTCGATAACGATGAAGTACACAACGGCAATAACCAGAAGCACATAACCGACTAAAAGAGCCTCCCTTTTAGTCGGCACCCTAAGCGATAACGGAAGAGCACACAGAATGAGCGGCGCGAAATAATAGCTGAAGCGGCTCACAATCTCAACTTTCATCCCAACCGCGCTCAGTAAAAGCCACAACAAAAGACTCCAGTCCAAAGCAAGCTCCAGATGAGAATCCATAAGGTGCCGACCATCCCGATGGGATATACAGACGTAGTTGAAATACACAATGCAAAGAGACAACTCGAATAAAAACTGAACAAGGGCTCCAAAGTAATTTGAACTCATAAAGTTCTCATCGTAAAACGAAGTCTTTCCAAGAAAGGTTGCAATGACCTGCAAAAACTTCTCCGCAAAGAGAAACAGAAGCAATCCCATAATTAGAAAAACAGATAAACTTTTCCAATTGATATCGACAACTTGCAACGGAAGCAACAAGAGCAGCACAATCGCAGAACGATGAAACAGAGATGCAAGCAATACAAGTAGAATAAAAGGGATTTTTTTCTGCCTAGTCAAAGCTACGATGGCAAGCATACCTATTGCCACCGCAATCGCCTCTCGCATAATGTTGAGATAATTGGGGAAAAGCAAGCAAAGATACAGCACCGTAGGAAGAACGGGCTCATCAGCAAGACTGTAAATGAAATAAGCTGCACATAAGCAAATAATCGCACTCGAGACAACTATCAGAAGTTGGTAACTCGAGTTCAAAAGCGACAGCAACTTACACAATAAGACAAACCCAATTTCGAATCTGTCGGTTATCGCATCCATGCCGGAATAAGATAGCAGGGATATCGTTCGATATGCCTTACAGTGCATCGCAGTGTCAACTCCGACAGTTACGGAACGACAAGCCGCAAGCAGAAATATGGCTGTGAAAATTAGAGCCAAGTAGAGTTTTTTATGTTTCAGGGAGCGCTCAGGGCAAACGATAGCCCCAAGAACCAGCGCAAGCGTCATCACAAGCAGATAGGGCAACATCTAGTGTACCGTCCTTGCAACAAGTCCTTCGTAGTACTCCATCAATTTATCCGCGTTCGCCTCTGCGGAATAGCCGGCCTTAGCCAGCCTCTCTCCAGCGAATGTCTCGCGCCCGCCTTCGATAGCGGCAGATAGTGCCGTGACCCAGTCTTCCAGTGAAGATTCCAGATCGACAAACCTGCCATTCCCAGCAACATCGCTTTCGGCGGGAACATTCGTCGAAAACACGCACGGCAAGCCAGCCGCCTGAGCCTCGACAGCAGAAATGGGCAGTCCTTCATATAGGGAAGGCATAAAGAACACGTCAAATACCGAATAAAATCGAGCGACATCGCTACGAACACCTGGCAAAAACACTTTGTCTGAAAGACCAAGAGAGGCAATCTTGTCTTCTAGCGCACGACGCCCCTCTCCATCGCCGAGAATAACCAAGCGAGCTTCCGGCACCTCTTTGATATAAGTCGCAAACGCATCAATAGCAAAAGAATAGTTCTTTTGTTTAGCGAAGCGTCCCACGCAACCTATCACCGGAGCGTTCTCAGAAATACCAAGTTCTGCACGCAGGTTTTCACGGGCGTTAATGCTATATGCAAAATCATCAAGACAAATACCGTTGTTTATGAGTTCAAAAGGCACATTGCCAAACAAGTATTTACCCGCTTCGTTAGAGCAGGCAGAATATGCATTTGCAAAACGCTTACCGAACGCAATAAGCGGGGCGTTTCGCAAACGATGGATGGCATTATCGGATGAACTATTAAGGTGGCTGTGGATAACCCGCACACCCACACCGGCGCGCTGACACGCTCGAAGGGTTACGAAAGCATTATTAGGCACATGGCAATGTGCGATGTCATACTTACTTGCAACTTTTCCTAGAACATCGGTCGCCTCGCGAGCAAACTCAAAGGGTGACGTTTTACCATGCGAGACAACGTATACTGAAGAACCTTCTGCCTTCAATTCATCGTCAAGACTGTTGGGAAAAATAAGCCGACCCGATTCAGACGAATGATGAAAAAAATCAAAATGGAAACGGTCCCTATCGATATACCGATTCATGTTGAGAACAAAGCGGGTCACGCCTGAATCCGATGCAAGCGAAGGCACTATCTGAAGAACATTAATCACAACTAACCCTATCCAACAAATGCTTTCGGACAATAGACGCGCAGTGGTCTGCATCAAAACCCGCACTGCGAACAAGTGCGGCGTAGATATCCCTATCTATCGACATTCGAACCATCTCAACGGCCCTATCCGCCCAGGCAGGCTCACCGGCAGAGAGCGGTAGTGAGGCTTCGACATCCGTCACATGAGCCTCCGAAGGCAAAGCCTCCGAGCATGCAATGGTGCAGCCTGAGCATTGAGCCTCAATACACACAATCGCAAGCCCCTCAAATAGCGATGGCATAAGAAAACAATCAAGGGCCGAGTAGACGGGAGCCGGATCGGGAAGATAACCCGGCATAATGACTTTTTCTCTAATGGCCAGCTCGTCAACTAATTCTTCGACCTGCGGACGCAAATCCCCCTCGCCCACCATCAGGTAATAAGAATTTGGCTCACGCTTTAGAATCTCAGCGAAAACCCTAATCTGAAAGAAGGGATTCTTTACCTCAGCGATACGACCGACGCTACCGAATAGGAATGCATTCTGCGGAATGTCAAAGTTTTCGCGAATCTCAGCACGCGCTGCAGCATCGAATCTAAAGCGCTCAGTATCAATCCCATTGTTAACGACCTCGAATGGGCGATTGCCGAAAAGATAACGACCAGCATCACTCGAACAGGCAAGGCAAGCGGTAGCGCTGCCGCTGAGAACGGTTTTTCCAAAGGTATGCATAACCGCCTTAGCCGCTGCTTGTCCAGATCCAAAGGCCGAGTTATGAGAATGGACAACGCGCACGGGAACACAGCACTTCATTGCAACCTCGGAGTAGAGGAACCCCATGCCGTTCATGGTATTGATGTAGACCACATCTGGACTCATAGTATTTACTAATTCAGCAAAACCCTTGGATCCATCGCAGAGCCTTTTAAGCTGTCCTGGTTTATAACCAGAAAAAACCGTATAACGATCAATTCCCAACTTAGCAAGCTCATCGTCAAATGAGTCATTCCAGTCCCAGCATGAGTACAGCGAAAAAGAAACGGACTTTCCTTGCAGCCGGCGAAAGAGCTCCATGAGAAAAGTCTCAATACCGCCTTGACCCCATGCCTCTGCGTAGCACAGCACATGTTTACCAGTCGGATAAGAAATCGGCGCAGGGACTTTACATACAATCTTACTCAACCCTATCACCCTTACGTCGGAGTACGACACGATAAACGAAAGAGCGCAGCGAGTTGGGCATCAAACAAACCATGGCATGTGGGTAATAGGAACAAAAATAATCTCGCTTGGTGAAATATCCACGCTCAACCTGTGCCTTTTTAAATGCCTTGGCAAATTTAAGGTATCGGACTCCTCCCCTACGGGCGTAAAAATCCTCGCTTACGCGCATAGCCACAAGTGGTTCAGCAAGGTTATCTGCCTTACAACCGCACGCAAGCATCCTATTAAAAAGGTCCCAGTCCTCGAAATATAGAAACTCAGAACTGTAGTTACCCGCCTCCATGACCTTCGACTTCCTGAATGTCATCGGAGGGTGACGAAAGGGATTACGTCTCTTTGAGTAAGCAGAAATGGCATCCATGCCCTTTGGGAGATCGGTCGAAGAGATGGGCTTATCGGGCGAGTCAATGAATTCGACAACGTCACTCCCGACCATATCGAGTCCTCCACCAATTGCGGTAAGCTGCTTTTCCATACGATCAGGACGAGCCACATCATCAGTATCCATGCGCGCAACGATTTCATTAGAGCAAGCGAGCATACCTTGACGCAAGGCATAGCCAAGTCCATGATTTTCATCATAGGAAACAAATTTAAACAGACCTGAATACTTTAAGTCATAATCTAAAAGCACGTTTTCAAGCTCTTGCGTAAGCGGGCCATCCTTGACCATGACAATTTCAGACGGAGAAACCGTTTGATTTAGCATGCTGTCTAAAGCTTGAATCAAAAAGGCAGGTTTTTCATTTTTATAAATGCTCATCAACACACTGTAAGAACAAGTATCAGTTGTCTGCATTTAACGACCCGTCCTCTTCTTGCCGAACATGGCGCCAAAGGTGCCAGCAAAGCACTTCAGATCCATTCGAAAGCAGCGGTTCTGCACGTAGTGGAGTTCAATCTTTTGACGTAGACCGCTCTCGAAGGTCGCGGCGTTACGATCGGTCGCCTGCCACAGGCCCGTAATGCCAGGCTGGACAGAAAGCAGTTCAGCCTTCTCCGCGTCGGAAAAATGCTGCTCAAGCTCGTCCCTCGTAATGGGACGAGGACCGATGACAGAAAGATCGCCGTTCAGCACATTGAGAAACTGCGGCATCTCGTCGATAGAGCATTTACGAATGAATTGACCAATCCTGGTAATGCGAGGATCATCGTCGACTTTGCGTTCGACTTCCCACTGATGCAGCTGCTCGGGACTCAAATACTTCTGCACATCACCCGCATCGGCGACCATACTACGAAGCTTGAAGATCTTGATGGCCTTTCCGCCCTTGCCGACGCGCTCTTGCGTATACATAGGGCTGCCGGGTGATTCAAGGCTAATGAGCGCACATACGATGGCGATGGGGATAAGCAACAGCACGCTCATCAAAAGACTGAACACTAGGTCAAACAGCCTCTTAATAAAACGGTAGCCAAGCGTACCGCTCGGTTTAATCTCTTTAATAGCCGGTGCACCCCTCACAGATGCACAGTTCTCTGTTACTTCTTTAGCAGCCAAAGTAAAACTTACGTCCCCGTTCCCCGAGGATCCCCCAATCGGTAAATTCAAAATTGCAAACAAATAGCTGGTACAACGTCTCCCTTACGTTTTGCTGGGAACGTCCAGCGCAAGCAGCTCCCTAAAAGCGGAGTCGCCTTCGCCCACGTCTACCAGGCACCAGCGCTTATGACGGTCGATCTTCTTTACGCGGGCCTCTTGCCCCACCAAGGGCCCCTGCTCTATGTGCAGCACGCCGCCTTCTATACGGGCCACGCTGTTGCGCACCACGCCGTCGTCGTCGAGCACGCTGCGGTACCAGTCCTGCGCATCGTCCGGCATGGGCGCATAAGCCCGCTCCTTGCTGCCGGCAATGCGGCAGCCAAAGCTCAACTGGGCCAAAGCCCTATCGAGCGTGGCGGCATCGCACGTGGCGACGAAGAAGTATTCCTTGTACATAGGTTTGGTTTGGAGCGACCAGGCGCCGTTCCGCTTAAACCAGAACTCCTTTTGCATCACAAAAGCGTCCTGCATCAGATCATGCGGGATAATGCGGCGGACCTTTTCGCAGGTCTCGCGCTCTTTTCCATTAGGGGTGTGGACCAGATACCAGCGGACGCGGCCATGCTGGCTGTTGGTGGTGGCGCCGTTAAAGGCACCGGGCAGCTGCTCTTGGCGCCGCATTGTCTGTTCCATCTCTCGCCCCCTTTTCTTGTCTCCGCGACGCACGCGGATGCAGGGGCGTTAAGAACAGGCTTCTCGCTCGCAGCTAGGCGCAGTCGCAAAAGTACAGGTTTTTGTATCTTTCGACTAAGCTCATTATACGAGCAAACTGTTCGCGTTTTCCCAGATTGCACAAAATGTGCCGCGAATGGGCGCATCTCCATACGCCTCTACAAAAACCTGTACCTTTTTGCACAACAAAAAAGCCGCTCTAACCAGCGGCTTTTCTTCTATAGACAACAAAAAAGGCGACCGCCCTATAGGACGATCGCCTTTGTTAATTCTTGTATATCTTGTGCTAGGCGCGAGTCTTGATCTCCTCGAGCACCTTGGCCACAAACTCGTCAACGCTCATCTGAACGGTCTCGTTGGAACGATCGCGGACGGAAATGTTGCCGGCCTCGACCTCCTTCTCGCCCAGGATGAGCATGTAGGGCACGCGGTCGATGCTGCGGGCCTCGCGGATCTTATAGCCGATCTTCTCGTCGCGGTCGTCGCAGACCACGCGGATGCCGGCCTCCTCCAGCTTGGCGCACACCTCGTGGGCGTAGTCGCGGCTCTTCTCGGAGACAGGAAGTGCCTTGACCTGCACGGGGGCCAGCCAGGTGGGGAACTTGCCCGCAAAGTGCTCAATCAGAATACCAATGAAGCGCTCGATGGAGCCAAAGCATACGCGATGCAGCATGATGGGGCGCTTCTTGGTGCCGTCGGCGTCCACGTACTCCAGGTCAAAGTTGAGCGGCATCTGGAAGTCGAGCTGAACGGTACCGCACTGCCAGGTACGACCGAGCGAGTCCTCCAGGTGGAAGTCGATCTTGGGGCCGTAGAAGGCGCCGTCGCCCTCGTTGACCTCGTAGTCCATGTGCAGCTGCTCCAGAGCGGTGCGCAGGCCCTCCTCGGCGCGAGCCCAATCCTCGTCCGAACCCATGGAGTCCTCGGGGCGGGTGGAAAGCTCAACGTGGTACTTAAAGCCAAACTTTTGGTACACGGAGTCGATGAGGTTGACCACGCCCACGATCTCGTCGGTCAGCTGGTCGGGACGCACAAACAGGTGGGCGTCGTCCTGGTTAAAGCAGCGTACGCGGAACAGGCCGTGCAGGGCGCCGCGCAGCTCGTGACGGTGTACCAGGCCAATCTCGCCGGCGCGAATGGGCAGCTCGCGATAGGAGTGCGGCTTAGAGGCGTACACCAGCACGCCGCCCGGGCAGTTCATGGGCTTAATGCAGTACTCTTCGTCGTCGATGACAGTGGAGTACATGTTGTCCTTGTAGTGGTCCCAGTGGCCCGAGGTCTTCCACAGCTGCTTGTTCATGATGAGCGGCGTGGAGATCTCCACGTAGCCGGCCTTGTGGTGAATCTCGCGCCAGTAGTCCAGCAGCGTGTTCTTAAGGATCATGCCGTTGGGCAGGAAGAACGGGAAGCCGGGGGCCTCGTCGCGCATCATAAAGAGGTCCATCTCGCGGCCGATCTTGCGGTGGTCGCGCTTCTTGGCCTCCTCCAGCATATGCATGTGCTCGTCGAGCTCTTCCTTGGTGGCAAAGGCGACGCCGTTGATGCGGGTGAGCATCTTGTTGTCCTTGTCGCCCTTCCAGTAGGCGCCCGAGACGCCGGTGAGCTTAAAGGCCTTGAGGGCCTTGGTGTAGCAGATGTGGGGACCGACGCACATGTCGATGTAGTCGCCCTGCTGGTAGAAGGTGATGCGGGCGTCGTCGTCCAAGTCGCCGATGTGCTCGACCTTGTACTTCTCGCCGCGCTCCTCCATAAGGGCGATGGCCTCGGCACGGGGCTTCTCGTACACGGTGAACTTGAGATTCTCCTTGACGATCTTCTTCATCTCGGCCTCGATCGCGGGGAAGTCGTCCTCGCTGATCTTGACGCCCTCGGGCAGGTCGACGTCGTAGTAAAAACCGTTGTCGGTCGCGGGACCGTAGGCAAAGTCGGCCTCGGGATAGAGACGCTTGATGGCCTGCGCCATGATGTGCGCGGCAGAGTGGCGGATGACGTGCGTGACCTCGTCCTGCGGGAGCTCGGCCACCGAACCGTCATTGTAGAGTGCCTTCATGGGTATGTTTTCTCCTCTCGGATGCCTGATGCAAGTGCGTGCGATGCGCTCGGCGTTTTTGACTTGCATCATTATAGGCAGGTTGCCTTGGTATACAAGCGCCCGCCGCACCTTAATGGCACGGCGGGCGATTTTCTACGCATGCTTCATCGTGTGGGGGCGGGGGTGCGGGGCGCGCGTGCGGCTTGCGCATGGCGCGCGGCGCGCGTGGCTTGCGGCCGGCCCGGCGATGGATGCGTTACTGGATGCGAGTTCGGCAGTAGGGGCAGACCTTCCAGTGCGCGTCGAGCGGGCGATGGCAGCTGGGGCACACGTTGCGAACCTGGGTATCGCACACGGGGCAGACCACAAAGTCCTTCTCGATGGGCGCGCCGCACTGCGGGCAGGTGCCGTACTGGGCAAGCTGGCGCTCGCGCAGGGCCATGTCCAGCTCCTGCTCCTCGCGGTCGGCCGCGTAGGAATGCGGGCGCAGGACCAGGTAGGCGATGAGGCCCACAAACGGGATGAGGGCGATGATGCCCCATGCCACGTAGGCGCTGGCGCCGCGGCGGCGAGCGTCGATAAACACATAGACGACCGACAGCACGTACAGGGCGATGATAAAGCCAACAAAGGCATAGATGACGCCCATAAGCTGCGGCGACATGAGCTCGGAGATGTACTTGGACATTGAGGTGTACCTTTCGGAATAATTACATTCTAATCAAGTTTACCACGGGGTTTGTTTATATGGGACTACGGTTGGGTACGGGGCTGGTGCGGACACAAACATCTCAATCTGTAACAGATACTCGGCAAATAAGGGTCTAGGTGTTACAGATCGAGACGAACGGGTGTGCCGCCGAGCAAACGTCTCGATCTGTAACAAATGGGAACAAATTTCCCCTCTTGCTGTTACAGATTGAGACACAGGGGTCCCTCCCCGACTTAAATCTCGATCTGTAACATCTTGACTCCAAAATCAGTCCCCACTGTTACAGATCAAGACACAGGGGTCCCTCCCCGACTTAAATCCCAATCTGTAACATCTTGAGACCCAAAACCCCTCTTACTGTTACAGATCGAGACATTCAAAATCCGTCGGAAGGTTTGTCTCGATCTGTAACATCTACAACCCAAATCATCAGCTAACTGTTACAGGTTGAGACAAAAGAAAACGTCCAAGCCGAATGTCTCAATCTGTAACAGTTACTCGGCAAAAACAGGTCTAACTGTTACAGATTTAGACATTCGAAACCGACTGATAGGTTCATCTAAATCTGTAACATCTAGGCCCCAAAACGATCCCCAGATGTTACAGACCGAGACAGAGGAATCTCTCCCTGACTTTAAATCTCAATCTGTAACACATTAGGACCGATTTACCCCTCTTACTGTTACAAATCAAGACGAACGGAGGGCCCACTTGGCAAACGTCTCGATCTGTAACATCTGGAACCCAACTCTTCTGCTTACTGTTACAGAACGAGACAAACCTCTGACACCCGAGGCAACAGACGAGGTCACCGATGGTCCCGAGTCTCTCCTCGCGTGCCGTTGGCGGATGCAGCGGGGCTGTTCGCCGCATTGCCGCTGCACTGGGGGTGTGCAGACCGTAGGATAGTCCTATTGACGGCCTGTCAACTCGTCTGGGAGGCACCGTGGCAGAAACGTTTGATATCGCGATTGTGGGCGCGGGCATCACCGGGTGCGCCATCGCGCGGCAGCTCGCGCGCTATGACTTGTCCATTTGCGTGGTCGAGGCGGCCAACGATATCGCGCTGGGCGCGTCGAAGGCCAACGGTGGCCTGGTGCACGCCGGCTACGATCCGGCGCCGGGCACCGTAAAGGCGCAGGTCAACGCCCGCGGTTGCGAGCTGTATGGCACCTGGGCCCAGGAGCTGGGATTTTTGTTCCGCCGCACCGGGTCGATGGTGCTGGGCTTCAACGATGAAGACCGCGCGCACCTGGAGAAGCTGCGCCAGAATGGCCTTGCCAACGGCGTGCCCGAGCTGGCGATTATCGGCCCCAAGCGCATCCACGAGCTGGAGCCGCGCGCGAGTGCTAAGGCGACGTGCGCGTCGTGGTGCCCTTCGACCGGTTACGTCGACCCATTTGAGGTCGCCATCGCCGCGCTGGAGAACGCGGTCGCCAACGGCGTGACGTTTATGCGCTCCGCACCGGTGGAGGCCATTGAAGTTGCCGGCGGCGCTGACGGGGGCACTGCCGCCGACGGCAAGGGCCGCGCGCGCTTTACGCTGGTGACGCCCGCCGGCAATGTGCGCTGCCGTTACCTGATCAACGCCGCGGGCAACGGTGCCGCGGACATCTCGCATATGGCCGGCGCTGAGGAGTTCCAGATGGTTTGGCGCCAGGGCAATATTGTGGTGCTGGACAAGGAGCCGCGTGCGCTCATGCCGCTCTACCCCGTTCCCACACCGGTTTCCAAAGGCGTTATCGTCACGGGCACCGTGCACGGCAACACCGTGATCACCGCGACCGCCGCCGTGCGCGAGCCCGGCGACACGCAAACCTATGCGAGCGATGTCAACGCGCTCCTGACCGGTGCGCGCAAGCTGGTTCCCGATCTGGACACGCGCCGCGTGGTGCGCGCGTTTGCCGGCGGGCGCCCGGTCATTAAGGAAACGAACGACTTCTTTATTGGGCAGTCCGCCGTGGTGCCGGGGCTGTTCCAGGCGGCGGGCATTCAGTCGCCGGGCGTGGCAAGCGCGCCGGCCATTGCCGAGCGCATGGATCAGGCGCTGCGCGATGCCGGCGTGGCCCTACGCGAGCGGAACGATTGGGACCCGATTCGCCGTGCGCCAGATGATTTTGACCGCGCGCCGCTTGCGCGCAAGGAAGAGCTCATTGAGTCCGACCCCGCGTGGGGGCAGATCGTCTGCCGCTGCGAGACGGTGCCTGAGGCCGAGATCGTGGCCGCGATCCGACGCCGCCCGGGCGCGATTTCGGTCGAGGGCGTCAAGCGCCGCTGTCGTGCCGGCATGGGTCGGTGTCAGAGTGGCTTTTGCCAGAGCCGCGTGGTGGCGATCCTGGCGCGCGAGCTGGGCTACGACCCTAGCGAGGTGTTGTTGGAGGATGCCGGATCTTGGTTGGTCGAGGGACCGCTGAAGGGGGTACGCTAGGATGGCGACGTTTGATATGCGCGGCGGACGCGCGGAGGTCGGAGCCGTAGCGTCGGTGTCGACGCAGGTCTTCGGCGTGGTCGTCATCGGCGGCGGACCTGCTGGCATGGCGGCTGCGCTTGCCGCACATAAGGCCGGCGCCCACGTGGCCATCGTGGAGCGCGAGCAGCATCTGGGCGGCATTCTGCGTCAGTGCATTCACCCGGGTTTTGGCCTTTCGCACTTTAAGCAGGAGCTCACCGGTCCCGAGTACGCGCAGCGCTTTATCGACCAGGTACGCGCGACCGATATTGCGCTGTTCTTGGGCAGTATGGTGCTTGGGATTGATTCGGGCGAGGGCGAGGGCGCGGACGACCGGGGCGCGGACGAGGGCGTGGGAGCTGCCGCAGTCCATACCGTCACGCTCATGAGCCGTGCCGGCATGCTGCAGCTCACCGGACGCGCTGTCGTCCTTGCCATGGGATGCCGCGAGCGCACACGCAGCGAGATCAAGATCCCCGGCAGCCGTCCCGCCGGCGTGTTTACGGCGGGCCTGGCGCAGCGATATATCAATATCGAAAACCTCAAGCCCGGCTCGCGCGCTGTCATTTTGGGCTCGGGTGACATTGGACTTATCATGGCGCGCCGCTGCACGCTCGAGGGAATTTCGGTCGAGGGCGTATACGAGCTCATGCCGTACGCCAACGGTCTGTGCCGCAACGTCAAGAACTGCCTGGACGACTTTGGCATTCCGCTGCACCTGTCCACCACCGTCACGCGCGTGATCGGTCACGACCGCGTTGAGGCCGTCGAGGTGAGTCAAGTCGACGAGAACCTGGCACCCATTCCGGGAACCGAGCGCGTTGTTCCGTGTGACACGCTGCTACTTTCGGTTGGTCTGATTCCTGAGAACGAGCTTTCGGTGGGCGCGGGCGTTGAGCTTGACCCCCGCACGCGCGGCGCCGTGGTGGACCAGAGCCTGCAGACGGGCGTGCCGGGCATCTTTGCCTGCGGCAACGTGCTGCACGTGCACGACCTGGCCGACAACGTGACGACCGAGTCCGAGCGTGCCGGTGCGGCTGCGGCGACGTACGCGTCGGGCTTTGGTGCTGGGGCCGATGCGGGCGCCGCGGGCCTGGGCTGCCAGCTCACGGTCTCCCCTGCCGGTATCGCTGGCTACGCACTGCCGGGACGCATTACGGCTGTGGCACTCACCAAACTCAACTTCCGCGTGCGCCGACCGGTCGACGCCGCCCGCGTGCGCATTCTTGCAGGCGACGAGGAACTGTTTGCAGGCAAGGTCCGCCCGTTTAAACCGAGCGTCATGGAAAGCTTCCCGCTGCCGGCAAAGGCGATTCAGCGCGCACTCGACTTGGATGTTAGCGAGATTATCCTGTCCGTCGACCCCGTTGAGGAGGCGTAAGACCATGAGCACGAATGTGACCGAGACATTGCAGTTCAACTGCACCACCTGCCCATCCGAGTGCCTCCTGACCGTAGAGGTAGAACGTGGCGCAGACGGCGCCGTAGTAGAGGTGCGCTCCGTGACCGGCAACAGCTGCCCGCGAGGCGATAAGTTCGCGCACCAGGAGCTCACCTGCCCCATGCGCGTGCTCACTACCACCGTGGCCGTATCTGGCGGCGACGAGTCGCTGCTGCCCGTACGCACGGCCGAAGCCATCCCGCTGGCACTCCACGCCCAAGCCATGGACCTCATCCGCGGCCTAGTCGTCAACGCCCCCATCCGCATGGGCGACGTCGTGTTGAAGAACCTCCTCAACACCAACATCGACCTAATCGCCAGCATGGACATCGACCTTGCCTAAGCAGCTCATTTAGGACGGGGCTTCATCCCCCTCTGAAGTTGCGGTGGAATAGTTCCTGTTTTAGGCCATTACCCCGGCAAGCAGGAACCATTTCACCGCAACTTATGTGGGGGCGCATGGGATACCATGGTGGCATCCTAGCGAAAGGACGATGTATGGCACATGTCGATGACCAGCGTGTGGCGCGCGTGCTCGATGCGCTCGAGGCTCAGCGCCCCGGCGCGCAGCTGCTCGTAAACGACCCGTGGTCGATTTATTACCTGACCGGCTTTTATGCCGATATGTTCGAGCGTTTTTGCGGCGTGCTGCTCGCACGCGGTAGCGAGCCCGTGATCCTGGTCAACACCCTGCATCAGCTGCCCGAGTACGACAATGCCCGCGTGGCCTACCACACCGATACCGACGTCGTGACCGACGCAATCGCTCGCGAGGTCGATCCGACCAAACCGCTCGGCATCGACACCGTCATGCGCTCCGGCTTTTTGATGCCGCTCATGGATTGTCACGCCGCGAGCGAGTTTTTCCTGGGCGACTTTGCCGTCACCGCCGCACGCGCCCACAAGGATGCCGCCGAGCAGGAGCTGATGCGCGCGTCCTCGGCCGCTAACGACGCCGTGATGGCCGACGCCATCAAGCTCGTCCACGAGGGCGTAACGGAGCGCGAAATTGCCGACCAGATGCTCGGTCTGTACCGCAATCACGGCTGCGAGGGCTTTAGCTTTCCGCCCATCGTAAGCTTTGGCGCCAACGCCGGCGACCCGCACCACGAGCCTGACGACACCGTACTCAAGCGCGGCGACGTGGTGCTGTTCGACATTGGCGGGCGCCGCCGCAACTACTGCTCGGACATGACGCGCACGTTCTTTTGGGGCGAGCCGGAAGAGGAGACGGCACGCATCTACGACATCGTGCGCCGCGCCAACGAGGCCGCCGAGGAGCTCATAGCACCGGGCGTGCGCATGTGTGACCTGGACCGCGCCGCACGCGACGTGATTGAGGATGCGGGCTATGGACAGTACTTTACGCATCGCCTGGGACACTCGATCGGCTTGCAGGACCACGAGCCGGGCGACGTTTCACTCGTCAACGAGCGGGTCGTAGAACCGGGCATGACGTTCTCCATCGAGCCGGGCATCTACCTCCCCGGCCGCACCGGCGTCCGCATCGAGGACTTGGCCCTGGTCACAGAGTCCGGCGTCGAGATTCTCAACGCCTACCCCCACGGCCCAGTCCGCCTAGCCTAACCCCTTCCCAATGGCCCCTCAATAAGTTGCGGTGGAATAGTTCCCAGATTGGCCCACAGAGGCATAATCCAGGAACTATTTCACCGCAACTGCCATGGGGCCAAGTTGACCAATTTGACAGTATAGAGATGCGCCACAATAACGGGCCATCTACTACGTTTAACCCGCATGGGTCGACCATGCGGCCAATTTTTTGAAAATTGGCAAGCCTTCTACCTGCGGTTTTGATTTCGCAATTCTCGGCGTGGTCGAGGGCAGTCGATTAAACGTAGTAGATAGGCCCATTTCGTGGCAAGCAGACCAACTAGCTGCCCTGCGAATGGTGTTAGCGCAGCAGCCCCGCCACTTCGCCGGCCAGGGTGATGGTGCCGGCTGCTACAAAGGGCTCGCCAGCGGCATCGAGGGCTGCGAGGGCCTCGGATACGCTGGGGTACACGCCCGCGAGCTTATCGGCGTCCACCAGGGCGGCGAGTTCCTCAGCCGGCAGGGCGCGGTCGGAATCGGTCTGCGTCACGACCACGCGCGGGAAGGCCGGAATCAGCACGTCGACGATGCCCGCCACGTCCTTATCGGCCAGCGCGGCGCACAGCAACGTTGGGCGATTCTCTACGCACGGATCGATCTCGTCCAGCGCGCTCACAAAGTTCTCGCAGCTCTGGGGGTTATGGCAGGCGTCGATCAGCTTGAGCGGATCAGTCCCCAGCACATCAAAGCGACCCGGCGTGGGGCAGCCCATAAGCGAAGCGTCGAGCGCCTCATGGTCGAGCTCGCGACCCAAATACCCCTCGCACAGCATAATCGCGCACGCGGCATTCTGCGGCTGATAGGCCGGTTTGACCATGCTCGATGTATAGATTGCACGCGGCGTGGTGCAGCTAAACTCCACCGTATCGCCCACGTGTGCCGGAAGTTTGGTCGTCGTATGGCTCACCACGAGTGGCACAACGCCGCACTCACGGCAACGGGCATCCATCACACGCTGAACGCTCGGCTCATGCGTGCCCTCGCCCAAAACAACCAGGCGCCCAGGCTTAATAACCGCAGCCTTCTCCCCCGCAATAGCCTCAAGCGTGTCGCCAAGGACATTCGTATGGTCGAGCCCAATGCCCGTAATGGCGACGGCCACGGGATCGGTCGCACTCGTAGCATCCCAGCGTCCGCCCATGCCAACCTCAAGCACGGCCACGTCCACGCAAGCCTCGGCAAACATGGTCAAACCGGCCACGGACAAAAGATCGAAGGGCGTAATAGAACGGAGCTCCTCGCCAGCCGCCTCACGACGTGCGTTGAGACGACGACCCGCCTCATACGCCGCAGAGACACCATGGGCAAAGACCTCGTCTGAGACGACCTTTCCATCAATCTCCATACGCTCGGGATAGCGCACCAGATGAGGCGACGTAAAGAGTGCCGTCTTAAGGCCCTCACCACGAAGAATGGCAGCCGAGAATCGCGTCGTCGAGGTCTTTCCATTGGTGCCGGCTATCTGGACGCAATCATAGAACTCGTCAGGACGACCAAGCTCATCGAGCATCTCCACGACGGTCTCGAGCAGCGGCGTGGAATAACGCGCAATCTTGCCCGTATCGGCCGCAAGTGCAACAGCCTCATCAAAAGAAAGCTCCGGAACCTCAAACGGCACCGAATACAACCCAGAACGCTTCGCCATAACCAAAGTCCCCTCAACATAAAAAGAGGCCCGTAAGCAACAACGAGCCCCTCCCATTCAAAATATCAGCCAAACCCCGCTTGCAGCAGAATCAAGGCCACAACCCAGTGGCACCAACCTGCAGGCAGCGGACGCCCCCGTAACCGCTATTGGAGCGGTTTGGGGCTTTGCTCGATACAAGTTCCGCACGAGCCGAAGGCCACTTAATGTGGCCTTCGTGCGAGCAGGACTGTCCGCAGTAGCGAGCAAAGCCCCAAACCGCGTCCCCCAGTGACCCTTACGAGAAGTCAGCAACCTGAGCAGTCAGCGCCACCAGGGTCTCCTTGAGCTCAGCTGCACGGTCCCTCTTCTTCTGGACCACGGCGGGCGCAGCCTTAGCCACAAAGCCCTCGTTGGCGAGCGTCTTCTCGCAGCCGGCGAGCTCCTTCTGGGCCGCGGCAATCTCCTTCTCCAGGCGCGCCTTCTCGGCCGAAAGGTCGACCTTGCCCTCGAGCACCACAAAGACCTCGACGCCACTATCGACCACGGCGATGCTCGCAGCCGGCTTCTCAACGTCGGTACCCATAACCAGCGAGGCAGTGTTTGCCAGCGGCTCGATGGTCGAGCGCAGGCTCTCGAGCTTCTCGATGTCCTCGGCGCCGGCGCGCACGACCACGTCGAGCTCGGCCTTGGGGCTCAAGCGATAACGCGAGCGGGTAGCGCGGGCGGCAGACACCACGGTACGGCACAGTTCAAACGCGCGCTCTGCGTCCTCATCGATATACTTGGCGTAGTCGGCGGGCTCGGGCCACTTGGCGATCATGAGCGCCTCGGCGCGGTCAACGTTGCCCTCGGCATCCAGGTCGAGCACGCTCGCCGGCATGTTGTCCCAGATCTCCTCGGTGACAAACGGCATGAGCGGGTGCATCAGGCGAATGGAGGTATCGAGCACAAAGATCAGGTTGCGCTGCGCCTGCAGACGGCCCTCGCCCTTCAGGCGGGCCTTGGTGACCTCGACGTACCAGTCGCAGACCTCGTTCCAGAAGAACTGCTGCACGCCGCGGGCCATGTCGCCAAAGGTGTAGTTCTCGATGCCCTCGGTGACCATCTTGACGGCCTTGGCCAGGCGGCTGAACATCCAGGCGTCGGCCGGCGTCTCCACGACGGGCTCGCCAGGGGTGTAGCCTTCCATGTTCATAAGCAGGAAGCGGCTGGCGTTCCAGATCTTGGTGACGAACGACTTGGCCTGCTCGGTGCGCGGGCTGTCGATGAGCTTCTTGGTCTTCTTGTCGATGTTCGCGTCGAACTTGACGTCCTGGTTATTGGTGCACAGTGTGAGCAGGTTGAAGCGCATGGCATCGGCGCCGTACATGCCAATGAGATCCATGGGGTCAACGCCGTTGCCCTTGGACTTGGACATGCGGCTGCCGTCCTTGGCAAGAATCGTCGGGTAGATGACGACATCCTTAAACGGCACCTCGTCCAGGAAGTACAGCGAGCTCATGACCATGCGGGCGACCCACAGCGCGATGATGTCGCGCGCGGTGACGAGCGCCGTCGTGGGGTGATGGCCCTCGAGCAGCTCCGGCTTTTGCGGCCAGCCCTGCGTGGCAAAGGTCCACAGCTGCGAGCTGAACCAGGTGTCCAGCACGTTCTCGTCCTGATGCACGTGATGGCCGCCGCACTTGGGACACACGTCGGTGTCCTCGGTAAGAGCATCCTCCCAGCCGCAGTCCTCGCAGTAGAACACGGGGATGCGGTGACCCCACCAAAGCTGACGCGAGATGCACCAATCCTTGAGGTTCTCCATCCAGGTGGTGTAGGTCTGCGTCCAGCGCGCGGGGTGGAAGGTGACCTTGCCGGAGTTGACGGCGTCGAGCGCCGGCCCCTTGAGCTTGTCGACGGCCACGAACCACTGCTCGGACAGCCACGGCTCCAGCGCGGAGTCGCAACGATAGCAGTGCATGACGGAGTGATCGAGCTCGTCGACATGATCGAGCAGGTCGTGCTCCTCAAACCACTTGATGACGGCCTCGCGGCACTCGTCGCGGTTCATGCCGGTGAACTCGCCGTAACCCTCGACGACCACCGCGTGCTCGTCGAAGATGTTGATCTGCGGCAGATCGTGGGCCTGACCCATGGCGTAATCGTTGGGGTCGTGGGCCGGGGTGACCTTGACGAAGCCGGAACCAAAGTTGGCGTCGACATGCCAATCCTCAAAGATGGGGATCTCGCGGTCGACGATGGGGAGCTTGACGGTCTTACCCACAAAGGCAGCCTTCTCGGGGTCCTTCGGGGAGACGGCGACACCCGTGTCGCCGAGCATGGTCTCGGGGCGCGTGGTGGCAACGACGATGTAGTCCTGGCCGTTGACCGGCTCGGTCAGCGGATAGCGCAGGTGCCACAGGTGACCCTTCTCGTCCTTGTACTCGGCCTCGTCGTCCGAGATGGCGGTGGTGCAGTTGGGGCACCAGTTGACGATGCGCTTGCCGCGATAGATCAGACCGTCGTGGTACCAGTCGCAGAACACCTTGCGCACGGCCTGGGCGTAGTCCTTGTCCATGGTAAAGCGCTCGTTATCAAAGTCGACGGAGCAGCCCATACGCTTGATCTGCTCGACGATGATGCCGCCGTACTCGTGGGTCCAATCCCAGCAGGCGTCGACAAACTTGTCGCGACCGATCTCCAGGCGGCTAATGCCCTCGCTCTTGAGCTTCTTGTCGACCTTGGTCTGCGTAGCGATACCGGCGTGGTCGGTGCCGAGCACCCAGCGCGTGGACTTGCCGCGCATGCGGGCCATGCGGATGATGGCGTCCTGGATGGAGTCGTCGGTGGCGTGGCCCATGTGGAGCTTGCCGGTCACGTTGGGAGGCGGAATGGTGACGGTGCAGTCGCCCACGCCCTCACGGCGCTTGTAGTAGCCGCCGTCAAGCCACTTCTGCAAGATCGCCGGCTCGTTGGTCGACGGATCGTAGTTCTTGGGCATCTCTTCCATATATCTCTCCCTGTCCCGCCGGGGAGGAATGTAGGCCCGATTTTCGCTCGGTCAGGTCCTGGGCTCGCTCGAAGACCACATTACGTGGTCTTCGGCTCGTGCGGAATCTACGAAAATCGGGCCTACATTCCTCCCCTTAGGTATCGATTACTTCAGTCTGATATGACTTCGCTGAGGCTTAAACAAACACACAGAATAACACAGGTAGTTGGGCTTATTGCGTATATATAAAATAGCCTCCGACCGCGGGTGGTCGGAGGCTATTTGCAAACACGTTTTAGGCGGGCTTACCCGTAGATACGCTGGGGCTGTTCTTCGCCCTTTACGGAGGCTTCGGTCACGATGACCTTGGAAACGCCCTCCTCGCTGGGGAGGTCGAACATCGTCTGCTGCAGCACGTCCTCGCAGATGGAGCGCAGGCCGCGGGCGC
>CATYJC010000003.1 GCA_958407555.1 uncultured Collinsella sp.
ACGTGGCGCCGGATTCGGTCTACCTGGGCCGTCCTTGGCGCGAGTGGGCGCAAACCGTGCTGATCGATTGCTGGCTGGGGCAACACATCAAGCGCGAAGGTTGGTGGGACTGGAATAAGCCGGCGGCGCACGAGAGGGCGCGCTATGTTGGCACAAGTCTACATGGCCCGGCGGGTGATGCTGCTGGCTGGGCGCCGTGGACGCGCGAACTCGATGCGACGGCCGCTGCCCGGTACGCTCGCGAGCAGGTGCTTGCCGGTGCGGACGGCTGGGACCCCGAGGGCGGCGATGGTGATGCGGTGGAGACCGCCAGTCTTTCCGATAGCGGCCGCACAGTGCATATCGACATCTATTACGAAGACGAACCGGCGTTTCGCGACCGTCTTAAGCGCGAGGGGCGTTCCGCCGCGTTTAAGGGCGCGATGCCCGGTGACTTTGAGGCATGGCAAATTGCGACGAGGGATCGGCTGTTTGACCTGCTGGGCTTATCGATTATGGATCGCGCGCCAATCGAGGTGCGCGAGCTCGATCGAGTGCAGATTGCTGGCGGTATCGTGCGCACCCATGCGATGTTGCAGGTGGAGCGCGACGTTTGGATGCCGTTCTACCTACTGGAGCCGCAGGCGCCCAAGCTCGATGCGCACGGCTGCAAGCGCTGCTATATCTGCCCGCATGGCCACCAGGGCGCAGGCGCCGCAAGTGTTGCGGGCGTAACGGGCGTGCCGGCGGTCGACGATGCCGTACGCAAGTTTAACTACGACTACGGCCTGCGTCTGGCGCGCATGGGCTATGTGACCGTCTGCCCCGATGCACGTGGCTGGGGGAGCCGTCGCGACTGGAAAGGCCAGGGCGACGACGAGAACAGTTATCTGCGCGGGACCTGCCTAAACCAGGCGCGCATGGCGGAGCCGCTGGGCCTTACGGTTGCAGGTCTCAACGCCTGGGACAACATGCGTCTAATCGATTACCTGGAGGCGCGCGGCGACATTGCCATGGACGACCTGGGCTGCTTTGGCTTTTCGGGCGGCGGATACATGACGTTGTACCTGGCGGCGCTCGACCCACGCGTGCGCAAGGCGTTTGTCTCGGGCTATCTGTACGGTGTCGACGATTCGCTGCTGCACCTCAACGGTAACTGCAGCTGCAACTATGTGCCGGGACTGTGGCGCCTGCTCGATATGGGCGATATCGCGTCGCTCATTGCACCACGCCCGCTGCTGGTGCAGAGTTGCGAGGGTGATCATCTCAACGGCGCCCGCGGACTTGCGAATGTTGATGAGCAGCTCTCCATCGTTCGGGACGCCTATGGCCTCGTGGGACATGCCGACGACCTGTTGCACGAGGTTTGCCTGGGCGGACACCATCTGGGCGTTGCGTACCTTGCCGAGGATATCGAATGGCTTGACGGGCATGCTGCCAGGGCCCGTTCCTAGGTCGTGGGCGTTGTTGCGGGCAAACGGTAATGACTGATGAGGCCAAAGGCCGCCGTGTGGGCGGGAAGGAGTATAAATATGAAACCGACGAAGACCTTGAGCGAGTCGACCATCTGCTGTTTTGGTGATTCGACCACGTGGGGCGACAATGGATGCGGCGCGGGCGGCAACGACATCTCCTGGACTTCGCATCTAGGAGCGCTGCTGGGTGGCGCAACTATCGAGAATTACGGCATCAAGGGATCGCGCATCGCCGTCAAGGCCGACCGTACCGATTCGTTTGTCGAGCGCTTGGACGGCATCGATCACGCGGCAGATGTCTACGTCGTCTTTGGCGGCGTCAACGACTTTAGCCGTAACGTGCCGCTGGGAGAGCTGGGCAGCACGGACGTGCATGAGTTCTACGGTGCGCTCGACTACCTGATTCGCGCTATCACGGCGCGTTCGCCTCAGGCAAAGCTGGTGTTTATGACGCCGTGCAAGACCAGCGGTAAACACGAGAAGGATATCCCGGCGAGCGATGAGCTCAACCATCTGGGCCTGACGCAGGTCGCCTACGTAAAGGCGATGCTGGAGGTCTGCGACTGCTACTCCGTGCCGGTGATCGACCTGTATGCGCAAAGCGGCATCAGCCCGTTTTTGCCGGAGCACCGCGAGCTCTACATGCCGGACGGTCTGCATTACAGCCCTTCCGGCTATGAGCGCCTGGCGCATCGCATCGCTGCGGGCCTCACCTCCGTTTGCCGCTAAAAGGCTGCCGTTCACTGGGATTATAGGGTTAACGTTCACCCTATAATCCCAGTTCGCGTTATACTAAGGTTAACGTTCACCCATCATTTTTGTCAGAGGGGACAGCAATGGGCTGCAATCAGATTCTGGACCGCTATATCGAGCAGTTGATCGAGACCTCTACGCCGCAGGCACCGGCCTGGAACATCGAAAAGCTCCGTGCCGGCAAGGAGAACACCTGGAACTATATCGATGGCTGCATGATCAAGGCGCTCATCGAGCTGTACGAGATCACGGGTGAGCAGCGCTACCTGACCTTTGCCGACGACTACATCGACTTTTTTGTCCAGGAAGACGGCACCATCAAGCACTACAAGCCCGAGGAGTACAACCTCGACAACGTCAACGCGGGCAAGACCCTCTATAAGCTCTACGATTTGGTGGGCAAGCCCAAATACCGCGCCGCCATGGACACCATTTACCGCCAGCTCGAGACCCAGCCGCGCACCAAAGAGGGCGTGTTTTGGCACAAGGCCGTCTATCCCAACCAGATCTGGCTCGACGGCATGTATATGGCGCAGCCGTTCTATATGCAGTACGAACTGAGCTTCCACAACCGTCGTGCCTGCTCGGACAGCTTCCATATGTTCCAGGTCGTGCACGATCTGATGCGCAATCCCCTCAACGGTCTGTACTATCACGCTTACGACGCGAGCCGCAAGCAGTTCTGGTGCGATCCGGTCACCGGCCTTTCGGCCAACTTCTGGCTGCGCGCCGAGGGCTGGTTTGCCATGGCGCTCATCGATACCTGGGAGCTCATGCCGCCCTCGATGTCGGCCGAGAAGGACGAGATCCGCAAGATGTTCCACGACCTGATCGACGCCATGCTGCCGTATCAGGACGAGAAGACCGGCATGTGGCACCAGGTCATCAACCTGCCCAATATCGCCCCCAACTACCTGGAGGAGTCGGGCAGCGCCATCTTTGCCAACGCTATCATGAAGGGCGTGCGCCTGGGCGTGCTGGGCGAGCGCTACTACCAGTACGGCCGCCGTGCGTTTGACGGCATCTGCGACACGTGCCTGTCCGAGCACGATGGTCAGCTGGCGCTTGATAACATCTGCCTGGTCGCGGGCCTTGGTAACACTGCGCACCGCGAGGGTACGTTTGGCTACTACATGAGCGAGCCTATCGTCAAAAACGACGCGAAGGGTGTGGCGCCGCTGGTGCTCGCCTATATCGAGACCATGCATCACGACAAGCTAGCCGGCAAGCGCGACCCGCTCGCCCCCTCGGGCGCCTGCTCCATCGACGACCCGTTTGGCGGCTACACGCCGGGCATCAACGCTCATAAGGGGTGTGAATAGCGTGGGGACCATTACCCCGGGCGTGCGTTTGCACGATCTTCCCCAGGGAACGGTCGAGGAACGCATTCGCATGGCAGGCGAGCTGGGCTTTTCGTGCATTCAGCTGCCGAGCAAGGTGCTCTATCAGTCGATGGGAATCGATCGAAGCGGTCTGACCCGCGAGCTCGCCGACCATTTGCGTGCGGTGCTCGACGAGGCGGGTGTTTCGGTCGCCGTGCTCGGCTGCTATAAGAATCTGGCGACGCCCGATCGACAACAGCTCATGGATAACTTTGCCGAGTACGAGGCGTGCCTCAACTTTGCCCAGATGCTCGGCGGATGCCCGGTTGGTACCGAGACCGGTCGTCCCAATGCGCAGAACCGCGTTGCTGACGACCGTATGACCGACGAGGCGCTCGATGCGTTTATGGACGGACTCGCACGCGTCTGCGAGTGCGCCGAGGCCGTTGGTGGGCAAATACTGATTGAGCCCGGCTGGAACGAGACGGTCAACACGCCAGATCGCTGCCGTGAGGTGCTGGAGCACGTTTCGAGCCCGGCGCTCGGCGTGATCTACGACCCGGTGTCGCTGCTGCATCCCAGTGTCGTTGGCGAGGCGCAAGAAATTACCGCGCGTATGCTCTACTTATGCGGCAGCAAGATCCGCGTGCTGCATGCCAAGGATTTTGAAGTCGTCGACAACGAGGACGAGGCCGGTTGGTGCGACGGCACGGGCTCGCGCCTGGTGTGCCACGGCGTGGGCGAGACGGGCCGTTATGACTTTGAGCCCGTGGTGGCCTGGGCGGCTGCCGCCCGCCCTGGGATTCCCTGCGTGGTCGAGAACAGCGTGCCGGCGACGGTGGCTGGCTGCCTGACGACACTCGAGCGCATGTCCGCTCGCTGCGGGGCATCGCATCGCGAGATATAGCATTGGCTTTTGCTGTGGCGGCAAATTGAGCTTGCCTGACTGGGGGCGACGGTGAAGGGTCTTTATCGTCGTCTCATTGGATTACATCAAAAAGGGGAGTTGCGTGGCTATCCACATTGTCGAAGAGGCGAATCGTTGCCTAGGTTGCAAAAGGGCGTTCTGCCAGCTTAAAGGCTGCCCGGTTCAGACACCTATCCCGCAGGTCATTGACCTGTTCAAACAGCGTCGTCTGGAAGAGGCGGGCGAGCTGCTGTTCCAGAACAATCCCATGAGCGCGGTCTGCTCCATGATCTGCAACCATTCGGGCCAGTGCGAGGGCGCGTGCATCCAGGGCCGCAAGGGCACACCGGTGCATTTTTCGAGTATCGAGAACTATATCTCGACTGCATATTTGGACCGCAAGGAGTGGAAGCCCGCGCCGTCGTGCGGCAAGCAGGTTGCCGTGGTCGGTTCCGGTCCTGCCGGCATTACCGTGGCCATTAAGATGGCCCAGCTGGGCTGTGCCGTCACGGTGTTTGAACAGCGCCCCGAGATCGGCGGCGTGCTGGAGTACGGCATCCCCGAGTTCCGCCTGCCGCGCTCGCTGGTGCAAAAATACCGCCATGTGATGTGCTCACTGGGCGTGCGCGTCCGTCCCTCGACCACCATCGGTGGCGCGCTGCATATCGACGACCTGCTGCGCGACGGCTACGATGCGGTCTTTGTCGGTACCGGTACTTGGCGCGCCCGCAAGCTGGGTATTCCCGGCGAGTCGCGTGGCAACGTGCTGTTTGGTATCGATTATCTGGTCGATCCTACGAGCGTGGCAATTGGGCAGAACGTGGCGGTTATCGGCGCCGGCAACGTGGCCATGGATGTTGCCCGCACAGCCCTGCGCTCGGGCGCTCGCAAGGTCACCGTGTATGCCCGATCGCGCCATATCTCTGCCATCGATGATGAGGTGGAGCTGACCGAGCTTGACGGTGCCGAGATTATGTGCGGCAAGGCGATCTGCGCCATCGACGATAACGGTCCGGTCTTCGAGACGGCTATCTTCGATGAGGACGATAACGTGGTGGGCTACGAGGATGAGCTCGACCATGCGTCTGCCGACACGGTTGTGATTGCGGCGTCTCAGGTGCCCAAGGACAAACTCGTGCTTACAACGGGCGGTCTGGAGACCGACCATCGCGGCCTGCTTTCGGTCGACGAGCACGGCATGACCACCGTGCCTGGCGTCTTTGCCGCCGGCGACGTGGTTAACGGCCCGCTCACCGTGGTCCACGCTGTAGCTGGCGCCAAGCTTGCCGTCGAAGGCATGACTACCTACCTGGGCCTCTAACTCCATCCCGCCCATCAGTTGCGGTGAAATACGGACTGTCTTGGCTGTCAAAAGCCTCATCTACTCCGTATTCCACCGCAACTTTTTTGTGGGGGTCGGGATTGAAGTTGGGGAGTGCGAGCGAGTGCGAATGCGGCGGGTACTGATACGATAGGTGTGTCAGCAACTGCCGCCGAGCGGCTCAAACGAAAGGAACCCTGTATGGAGTCTTCCACCTATCCGATGCTCTTTAGCCCGATCAAGGTCGGTACGACCGAGGTCAAGAACCGCGTCTTTATGCCGCCGGTGTCCACCAACCTGGCCGATCACGGCTATGTGACCGACGACTTGGTCGATCATTACCGTGCTCGCGCCAAGGGCGGCGTGGGCCTGATCATCACCGAGGTCGTGACGGTCGAGCCCACCTATACCTATCTGCCGGGTGACATGTGTTGCTACGACGACACGTTTATCCCTGGCTGGGAAAAACTCGCCGCGGCCGTCCACGAGTATGGCTGCAAGATCATGCCGCAGCTCTTCCACCCCGCCTACATGGCCTTTAACATTCCGGGTACGCCGCGCCTGATCGCTCCGTCCTTTGTGGGCCCGTCTTACGCCCGCGAGGCACCGCGTCCCATCACGGTCGATGAGATCCACGAGCTCACGCATCAGTTCGGTGACGCTGCCGTGCGCATGCAGAAGGCCGGTGTCGATGGCGTCGAGGTCCATGCGGCACACGCCCACGGCATGCTCGGCGGCTTTTTGACCCCGCTCTATAACAAGCGCACCGACGAGTACGGCGGCTCGCTCGACGCCCGTATGCGCTTCTTGCTCGAGGTCATCGCCGAGATTCGCGAGCGCTGCGGCAAGGACTTTATCATCGACGTCCGTATCTCGGGCGACGAGTACACCGATGGCGGCCTGACCCTCAACGACATGATCTACGTCTCGCGTCGCCTGGAGAAGGCCGGCGTCGACATGATTCATGTGTCGGGTGGTACCACCATCAAGCGCGGCTCCGCAATTCCCGCCGCCGGTACTCAGCAGGCCTCGCACGCCGCCTGCTCGCGCGAGATCAAAAAGCACGTCAACATTCCTGTCGCCACCGTCGGACGTATCAACGAGGCCTGGATTGCCGAGGAGCTGATCGAGGACGGCGCCGCCGACATCTGCATGATGGGTCGCGCCAATCTGTGCGATGCCGAGTTCTGCAACAAGGCCGCTGCCGGCAACGCCGATGACATCCGCCCCTGCATTGGCTGCCTGCGCTGCCTGAACGGCATTATGTTTGGCAAGCGCATCTCCTGCACCGTCAACCCGGACGTGGAGCGCGACGAGGCCGGCTACGAGCCTGCCGCCGAGGCCAAGAACGTACTGGTTGTGGGCGCCGGTCCCGCGGGCATGGAGGCAGCCTACATTGCCGCCAAGCGCGGCCACAACGTGGTGCTCGTGGATAAGCAGGACGAGCCGGGCGGCGAGATGCGCATCGCAGCCGTTCCGCCGGCAAAGCAGGAACTCACCCGCGTGATCAAGTATCAGTATCGTCGTCTTGCTGAGGCGGGCGTGAAGTGCATATTTGGCACCGAGCTTACTGCCGAGGACATTCAGCGTGACTACGCGGGTTACGAGGTTGTCCTGGCTTATGGCGCCGAGCCCATCGCTCCGGCCTTTATGCAGGGCTTTAAGCAGGTTATGACGGCTGACGACCTGCTGGGTGGCAAGGCTTTCCCGGGCAAGAAGATCGTTATCGTGGGCGGCGGCACCGTTGGCTGCGAGACGGCCGATTACCTGGCCCCGTTGGTCAATGACCTCTCGCCGGCCAATCGCGATGTCACCGTTATCGAGATGACCAAGACGCTCGCCGCCAACGAGGGCGGTGCCGGTCGCGCAGTGCTCATCACGCGCATGCTCTCCAAGGGCGTTCACGTGCTGACCGAGGCCAAGGTGACCGAGATCACCGAGGACACCATCAGTTACGAGAAGGACGGCGAGGTCCACACCATCACCGGTGCCGATACACTGGTGCTTGCCATGGGCTATCGCCCCAACACCAAGCTTGCCGACGACCTTGCCGCTGCCGGCGTTACATCCCACGTGCTGGGTGACGCCAACAAGTGCGGCAACATCCGCGACGCCATCGGCGATGGCTACAAGGTTGCCTGCGAGCTCTAGTCAACCCCTTGGTGCATGGGGGCCTGTCTCCGCGGCGTCAGTTGGTAAATAGCAAAAAGCGACGGCCGTCCCGTACGTGGGACGGCCGTCGCTTGCGTTAGTTGCAATAGGTCGTGCGATTAGAGGCCCAGGATCTCCTTGACCTTGGCGATGATGGCCTCGTCGGTTGCGTTGGCAAAGAAGTACTCCTGGAAGTGCTCGCCGGCAAGTGCGCCCTTCACCAGGTCCTGATCGATTTCGCCCAGGACGTCGACGAGCGGACGCATGGTCACAGCGCGCACGCCATCGAGAATCTTCTTGTTGCGCTGCTCGGGCTCAACGCGCTCGGCGGGGTAACCGTTGCCCGAACCAAAGCCAAAGAGCTTCTCGAAGGTGTACTCGAGGTTGAGCTCCTGGCCCCAGCCGTTCTTGAGCGCGAAGGGCATGGCGACGGCGTTGCCATCGTTGACCTGGGCAAAGGTGTAGGCATCGAGCGGGTCGGCAACATGGCCGCACAGCACGCCGGGGAAGGAGTTACAGGCGAGCATAGCGCCCTCGCCGGTGCCGCAGCCGGTCACGACGTAGTCGGCAGCGCCGGAGTTCAGCAGCACGGCGGCCAGGATGCCGTTTTGCACGTAGGTGAGCGGCTTAGAGTCGGCGTCGGCATACATACCGTAGTTAAAGACGGTGTGACCCATAGGCTCGACAACCTTCTTAAGGGCAGCCTCGATCATGGGGTTCTTGGAGTTCTGAGAGTTCTCATTGATCAGAGCGATTTTCATGATAGATAACCTTCCACTATTTTCTAAATTAATTGTTAGTTATGTTGCGTGGCATCTCCAACAGAGAGGCCGCTCTGCGGGCGGTGGACGATAAGATCTGTCGCGAGTTCCGCACGAGCCGAAGAGCACTTAATGTGCTCTTCGTGCGAGTCAGGACTGTTCGAGCAGCAGACCTTATCGTCCACCGCCTCGCCCAGACGTCTTACTGCGGTTGCTTGCCGATGTAGGCCAAGATTCCGCCGTCGACGTAGAGGATGTGACCGTTGACGAAGTTCGATGCATCGGAAGCCAAGAACACGGCGGGGCCCTTCAGATCCTCGGGCGTGCCCCAACGGGCGGCCGGCGTCTTGGCAATGATGAACTGGTCAAACGGGTGACGGCTGCCGTCGGGCTGCGTCTCGCGCAGCGGCGCGGTTTGCGGCGTGGCGATGTAGCCGGGCCCAATGCCGTTGCACTGGATGTTGGCCTCGCCAAACTCGGAGCAGATGTTCTTGGTGAGCATCTTGAGTCCGCCCTTGGCGGCGGCGTAGCCGGCAATGGTCTCGCGGCCCAGCTCGCTCATCATGGAGCAGATGTTGATGATCTTGCCGTGGCCCTTGGCGATCATGCCGGGCAGGCAGGCCTTGGACACGATAAACGGGGCGTTGAGGTCGATATCGACGACACGGCGGAAGTCCTCGGCGCTCATGTCGAGCATCGGCGTGCGCTGGATGACGCCTGCATTGTTGACCAGGATGTCGGGCGTGGTGCCAAAATCGGCCTCGATCTTGGCGATGAGCTCGGCGACGACGGCCTCGTCGGTGACGTCGGCAACATAGCCGTGAGCATCAAAGCCCAGTTCGCGGTAGTGCTTCTCGGCCTCGGCGACCTTGTCGGCGTGACGGGCGTTAAAGGCAATCTTGGCGCCGGCTTCGCCGAGCGCCTCGGCAATGGCCATGCCAATACCGTAAGTGGCGCCGGTCACCAGCGCGACCTTGCCATCCAGACGGAAGCTGTCCATAAGATCAGACATAGCGATCCTTTCAAAAGAAACGTTCATCTGTATAAGTCTTGCTTTTCGTACAAGGTCAGTATAGGAGAAGAGGAGGATTTAAAAGTCAGATTCTCCTAAAATCAGGTGAACGTTCACTTTTAAAAGGCGAACGGTTGTAGATAATTGTCGCGATGACTGCTATTCGCTCTGATCCTGCGTGCCCTCTGCAATCATGTTGCGGTTATACACCAGGTGCAGATACATCGCGTCGTGCGCGGCGGTGGGATTGCGCGAGGCGATGGCGTCGGCCACATCGCGGTGCGTGCGGATAGTTTCCTCGACGAGCTTTTTGCCGGTCACGTCGATAAAGAGGGGGACGGATGCCTTGAGCACGCCCATCAGGCGAGGAACGACGAGGTTTCCGGAGCTCTCGGCAATGGCATTGTGGAACGCGGTGTCGGCGGCGGAGTAATCCCCACCGGCCTCGGCCAGGCGCTCGGATTCGTCACAGAGCTCTTTGATAAAGACGACCTGGTCGTTGGTTGCGTGCTCGGCCGCCATGCGTGCCATCTGCGGCTCGATCATAAAGCGCACCTCGAGTAGGTCGCGCGCCAGACGCTGCTTGTCGTCGATAAAGGTAAAGCCCAGCGGGTCGTCGGCAACGCCGGGGTTTGACGCCACATAGGTGCCCGAACCCTGCTTGATGCGCACGATATTGCGCGACTGCAGCAACTTCATGGCCTCGCGCACGGTGCTCCTGCCGGCGCCCAAGCGCTCGACCAGCACGGTTTCCTTAGGCAGGCGATCGCCTTGCTCAAGGTGTTCATCCAGAATCAATTGAATGATTTTCTCCGATATTTGCTCGGGGAGTCCCGATTCGGCGCGGGCCATAGCTATACCTTTCATTACAAAATTCATCTGAGCTATTTTAGCGCGCCGCGGATGCGATATTGGCCGCTGGATTTGAGTCGGGCGGCTTAGATATACCGTTCGCAGCGCAAATACGACCGTTTACCAAATACATCAGATGTATTTCGAACAAATTTCAAAATGAAACATCAGACCTTTCAAAAACACGCTATAGTCATCAGACGAATTCAAAAGGTCTGATGAATTGGAGGAAAGATGTCAGACCCAACGTTTATGGCTGATCCCACCAGGCTGGTCATCGCCGCCATCGTGGGCATCGCGCTGCTGCTTGCGCTCATCATCAAGTTCAAGCTGCACCCCGTGCTGTCGATGATGGTCTCGGCGCTCGTGATCGGTATCGGTGCCGGCATGCCGCTCGACATGGTGGCAGACACCGTCACCAAGGGCGTGGGCACCACGCTGCAAAACATCGCCCTGCTCATTGGCCTGGGCTCGATGTTTGGTCAGATTCTTGAAGAGAGCGGCGGCGCCAAGAAGATCGCCCAGACCTTCATCGATACCTTTGGGCAGGGTCACTCCAGCTGGGCACTGGGCATTACCGGTCTGGTCATCGGCACTACGGTGTTCTTTGAGGCCGGCGTAGTCGTTTTGATTCCGCTTGCGTTTAGCGTGGCATCGCAGACCAAAAAATCGACGCTCTACTACGGCATCGCGTTGCTCGCGGGACTTGCCGCTGGCTATGCGTTTGTGCCGCCATCCGCCGGGTCGGTTCTGGTCGCCGGCACGCTCGGTGTCGACCTGGGCACCATGATCCTCGTCGGTATCCCCACCGCCTTTATCGCCATGGCGATTGCCGGCGTCATCTGGGGCCGCAACGTGGGCGGTCGCATTTTTACCGATGTTCCGGAGCACTTTACCTCTGCCGAGGGCGCGAGCGACGAAAAGGAGCTTCCCTCCTTTGGCATGGTGCTTGCCATCGTGCTCACGCCGCTTTGTCTGATTTTGCTGGGCACGTTGTCCTCTTATATCCCCATGCCCGCCGAGCTCGCCTCGATTCTCGCCTTCCTGGGCAAGCCGTTCGTCGCTTTGACGCTCGCCACGCTCGTCGCGATGTATCTGCTGGGCGCGCGCCGCGGCTACTCCGGCGCCGAGCTCAAGGCCCTGCTCGACCGCTCTCTTAAGCCCGTCGGCATGATCTTGCTGGTTATTGCCTGTGGCGGCGTCATTCGCTGGATGCTGCAAGACTGCGGCTTGGGCCAGGTTATCGGTCCTATGCTCGAGGCCTCACCGCTGCCTTTGGTGGTCGTTGCCTTTTTGATTGCCGTCATGGTGCGTGCCTCTGTCGGTAGCTCCATCGTCGCCATGACCATGGCATCGGGCATTATGGCCGCCATGCCCGCGGTCGCCGGCGCTTCGGTGCTCATGCGTGCCGCCATCTGCCTTGCCATCTGCGGCGGCGCCACGGCTCTCTCGCACGTCAACGATGCCGGTTTCTGGATGTGCTCTTCGTTCCTCGAGATTGACGAGAAGACCACCCTCAAGTCCTGGACTGTCATGGAGACGATCATCGGTCTTTCGGGCCTCGCCTGCGCCCTGGTGATCTCGTTCTTCGCCTAGTCGGGCATCTTTTGCCGAGCACATCGCTCGGCAGCCACCTACACCAGATTTATTCACCAACGATTGGTACAACCGTTCAAACCAAAAGAGGAGAACATCATGGACGAGAAGACCGAAGCACATATTCAGCAGGAGGCCGCCGACCTGGTTGCCAAGCTGCAGCCGCGTTCTGGCAAGTTCCGCACCATCAGCCCCGAGATGGACCCGCTGCGCCTGGGCTCTGGCTGGAGCATCGAAGACCTGGACAAGCCGCAGGTCATCATCGAGTCGACCTTTGGCGATTCGCACCCGGGTTCTGCCGGCCTGTTCGAGCTGGTCGAGGAGGTGCGCGCTGGCGTTGCCGAGGCTGGTGGCCACGGCGCCCGTTACTTCTGCACCGACATTTGCGACGGTGAGGCCCAGGGCCACGACGGCATCAACTACTCGCTGCCCAGCCGCGACATGATCGCCAACATGATCGAGATCCACGCCAAGGCCACCCCGTTCGATGCCGGTGTCTTCGTTGCCAGCTGCGATAAGGGCTTGCCCGCGAACCTCATGGCCATGGGTCGCATCAACATCCCCTCCATCGTTGTCACCGGCGGTGTCATGGATGCCGGCCCCGATCTGTTGACCCTGGAGCAGCTCGGCGCGATTTCTGCTCGCTACGAGCGCGGCGAGATCTCCCGCGAGGAGCTTGAGTTTGCCAAGCACAACGCATGCCCCAGCTGCGGCGCCTGCTCCTTTATGGGCACCGCCTCGACCATGCAGGTTACCGCCGAGGCCCTGGGCCTTATGCTCCCCGGTACCGCCCTGCTGCCCGCAACTAGCTCCGACCTGCGCGAGTTTGCGCGCGAGGCCGGCCGTCAGTCCGTGTGGCTCTCCGAGCACAACCTGTGCCCGCGCGACATCGTGACCAAGGAGTCCTTCGAGAACCTCATCATGGTCCATGGCGCCATTTCGGGCTCCACCAACTCGCTGCTGCACATCCCCGCGATCGCCCGCGAGTTTGGCATCGAGATGTCCGCCGACGATTTCGATCGTCTGCACCGTGGTGCTCACTACCTGCTCAACGTTCGCCCCGCAGGCGAGTGGCCGGCGCAGTTCTTCTACTATGCGGGCGGCGTGCCGCGCATCATGGAGGAGATCAAGTCGATGCTCCACCTCGATGTTATGACCGTCACCGGCAAGACTCTCGGCGAGAACCTCGAGGATCTCAAGAACAACGGCTACTACGAGAAGTGCGGTCGTTACCTTGAGAAATGGAATCTCAAGCGCGAGGACATCATCCGTCCGTTTGACCAGGCCTTCGGCACCGACGGTTCCATCGCCATCCTCCACGGCAACCTTGCTCCCGAGGGCGCGGTCGTCAAGCACACCGTCGTTCCGCGCGAGATGTTCCAGGCCACGCTTAAGGCCCGCCCGTTCGATTGTGAGGAGGACGCTATCCATGCCGTCCTGACGCACGAGATCAAGCCCGGTGACGCCGTCATCATTCGCTATGAGGGCCCCAAGGGTTCCGGCATGCCCGAGATGTTCTACACCACCGAGGCTATCGCCAGCGACCCCGAGCTGGGCGCAAGCATTGCCCTGATCACTGACGGCCGCTTCTCCGGCGCCTCCAAGGGCCCGGCTATCGGTCATGTTTCGCCCGAGGCTGCCGTGGGCGGCCCGATTGCCCTGATCGAGGAGGGCGACCTTATCCGGATCAACATCCCCGAGCGCTCGCTGTCCATCGTTGGCATCGCCGGCAAGGAGATGGAGCCGGCCGAGGTCGACGCCGTCCTGGCCGAGCGTCGCGCCGCCTGGAAGCCCAAGGCTAATCGCTATACCTCCGGCACGCTCAAGTTCTTTACCGAGCATGCAGTTTCCGCCATTCAGGGTGGCTACATGGAGTAGCGCCCATGCGCATCAAAGTTCTCCTCTCATAGATGCGCGGCACGAAGGGCCCCGAGCTTACACTGAGCTCGGGGCCCTTTTGTCCAAACTTAGCTAAAAGCCTCGTCCCAAAAAGACTGGTTGGAAGTTGCGCTGAATGGGGGATTGTTTGACGGCGCGGGTGTCGCCAGCGGCCCCTATTTCGCCGTAAATGAGGAGACGGGGGATGCGATAGTATTACGTGGTGATATTCGACAAACCGTGGGCTTCATCCGAGGGCTTTATGGAACAACACCAGCATTATCAGAGCCTGCAAGATCAGGCATACAACGCATTGCGCTCCAAGATCATCTATGCCGAGCTCAAGCCCGGCACGCGCCTTTCGGCGATTGGCCTGGAAAAGGAGACGGGAATCGGGCGCACGCCCATTCGCGAGTCCTTTGTGCGCCTGCGTGAGCAGGAGCTGGTGGAAACGCGCCCCAAAAGCGGCACCTATGTCTCAAAAATCAGCATGGAGCGCGCCGAGAACGCCTGTTTCTTGCGCGAGAAACTCGAGAGAAGCGTACTCATTAAATGTTGTTCGGCTGCTACGCCCGAGCAAAAGCAGCGGCTTGAGCAGATTCTTGCCGAGTCCGAGTCGCTCGACCATAGCGAAACGCGTCGCTTTTTCGATCTGGACAACCTGTTCCACGAGACGTGTTTTGAGATTGCCGGCCGTCACATGTTGTGGGATTGGATGAAGAGCGTCAACACGCATTTTGAGCGATACAACTGGTTGCGTATGGTGTCGCAGGATCTGGATTGGGAGCCGATTCGTCGGCAGCATCGCCGGATTCTCGAGGCCATTAAGAGGGGCGATACCGATGCGGCGAGCTATCTGGCAGAGACGCATTTGCATCTAATGCCCGAGGAGCAGGGTCCGGTTATCACCTTACATCCCGACTACTTTGAGCTGTCCAAAGACTCGGCCATCTAACTCGCCCCCTACATTAGTTGCGGTGAAATAGGGATTGTTTTGCGGCTCTGATGGTGTAAGCAGTCCGTATCTCACCGCAACTGCCGGGGCATTATCGGGGCACGAAAAAGCTGCGGCGCCGCTTGGAGGAAAAGACCGGAAGCAAGGGTTCATTCCTCCAGACGGCGCCGCAGCTGTTTTGGTGGCTCGGTTTTTACCGAAGTGGTCCAGTTGGGCGCGGTTGCCAGTCGAGTAAGTAAAGCGGCTCGGGGGCGTGTCGCTTCCGTCACGTTCTATCAGCATACAAGACGGTTTCGGTTCTTGTCCGTGACGGAAACGGCGCGCTTCCGAGCCGTTTTAAAAGAAAGGGGGCGAGGTCTAGGGCACGCCCCCTTTCACGATAGAGAGCTAAACCTAGCCGCGGACCTTCTTGACGACGTCCATGGCCTCGCGGGCGATCTGCTCGACCTTGGAGAAGTCGCCGTCGGCGAACAGGGCGGGCTTGACCATCCAGGTGCCACCGCAGGCGATGATGGCGGAGGAGCTCAGGTACTCCTCGACGTTGGCGGTGCTCACGCCGCCGGTAGGCATAAAGCGGTGACCGACAAACGGAGCAGCGAGGGCCTTGATGGTGTTCAGGCCGCCGTACTGAGCCGCAGGGAAGAACTTGGTGACCTTGAGACCCAGGTTCTCGGCCGCGGTGACCTCGGAGGGGGTCACGGTGCCGGGCAGCACGGGCAGGTCGATGTCGATGCAGTGCTTCACGACGTCCTCGTTATAACCCGGGGAGACGATGAACTTGGCACCGGCGGCGCGAGCCTGCTCAACCTGCTCGACGGTCAGGACGGTGCCGGCGCCGACGCACATTTTGGGCTCGGCCTCGGCCATAGCTGCGATGCACTCGGCGGCGCAGGCGGTGCGGAAGGTGACCTCGGCGGACTTCATGCCAGCTGCCATAAGGGCGTGGGCGAGCGGAGCGGCGTCCTCGACCTTGTCGAGCACGACGACCGGCACGATGCCCAGGGACTCAAGCGTGGTGTAGAACTGATCGAACATGATGTTCCTTTCGATGTGTGGTGCGCACGGGCGCGTGATTGACAAATGTGCTGGTCAGGAGCCGATTCTGGATTGGTTATCGGAGGCACTGCTTGGGGTTCAAGCAATTCCAAAATCGGCTGCACGACCAGTCATGTAGGAAATGCCAGACAAAACCGGAATGGGACTGGTGGTTTTGCCCGACCGGAGGAATCGGGGAGCGGGCCGCAGAGGTATGGGTATGGAAAGCTGCGGCCCGCGGAATGGGGACGGCTTAGCGCGCGACGCGGGTGCCACCGTCGGCGGCGTTTGCCACAGCGGCGATCTCGTCGGCGGTCACCAGATTGGAATCGCCCTTGATGGTGAGCTTGAGGATCGAGGCCGCAATCGCGTAGTTGACGGCGTCCTGTGGATCAAAGTCGTTGATGAGGGCGTGGACCAAGCCGGCGTTGAAAGCGTCGCCGGCGGCAACGCCCTCGAGCACGTGCACGTCGTGAGCAGGGGAGAACCAGTGCTCGCCGCTCTCGGCGTCAAAGAGCATGCCCATCCAGATGGAGCGCTCGACGCAGGAGATGTTGCGGATGACCGAGGCGACCTTCTTACAGCCGTACTCAGCACAGATCTGACGGGCCATCTCGACGTAGGTGTCGCGCTCCTCGATGCCGTGGGCAAGGGAGCCGGAGACGCAGGTCATACCGAGGCCGGCGGGAGCGTCCTCGTCGTTGGCGATGCAGATGTCGACGAGCGGCAGAAGCTCCTTCATGGTGGCCTGCGACTTCTCGGGCGACCACATCTTGCCGCGATAGTTCACGTCGCACACGGTGGTGATGCCCTTGGCGCGGCAGACGGCGAGCGCCTCCTTGCAGGCGGCGGCCATCTCATCGGAGACGGCGGGGGTCACGCCGGAGAAATAGAAGACATCGATGTCCTTGAGGATCTCGTCCCAGTCAAAGACGTCGCGCCTGGCCATGTTGATGGCAGAGAACTTGCGGTCGTAGACGCAGCCGTTGCCGCGCTGCGAGGCGCCGACCTCAAACACATAGGAGCCAAGACGGTCGCCCTGACGCACGACGCGCGTGGTATCGACGCCGTAGGCCTTCAGCGAGCGCAGCGCGCACTCGCCCAGACGGTTGGCCGGGACAACGGAGACGTAAGCGGTCTTGTCGCCCTGGTAGGCCAGGGAAAGCGCGGTGTTGGCCTCGGCGCCGCCATAGCGAACGTCAAACTCGGTTGCCTGCTCAATACGCAGGTGATCTTTGGGCGAGAGCCTCATCATGATCTCGCCGAAGGTAAGAACCGTTTTATCCATGGTCGTGCAGCTCCTTCTTGCTCGTGCGTACACCTTTGATATGGCGTTGGCACGGAGGTGCCAAGACGGTAGGGTACATCTTTGCACCACCGTGCCAACGCTTGCCGAAATCGGTTTACGAAATCGGTTTCGTTTCGAGTTGTAGTATACTCACCTACAGCGTTTTGCAACCGGCATTTTTAAAAAATGCCTAAAATGGCTCAGACTGCTGACAATTGGGAAACGGGGTGCGCTATGGCGCAGATGAGGATTAAGGACATTGCCGCCGAGGCGGGCGTGAGTCCGGCCACGGTCTCGCGCTATCTCAACAACCGCCCCGGGCAGATGACCGAGGAAACCCGTGCTCGCATTGCGGCGGTTATCGAGCGCACCGGCTATCGCCCACGTGCCGCCGCGCGCAATCTGCGCAGCTCACGCACCAACCTCATCGGCGTGATCTTGGCCGACATCGCCAACCCGTTCTCCAGCGCCATGCTCGAGGGCCTTTCCGCTAGCGCCGCCGCGCGCGGCTGCTCGCTTATGACGGCCATTAGCGGCAACGATCCCGCTAAGGAAGCAGAGTCGCTCACCAGACTTATCGATGCCGGCGCGGACGGCCTGGTCGTCAACACCTGTGGAGGCAACGACGAGGCAATCGCCGCGGCAGCGGGACGTCTGCCTGTTGTGCTGCTCGACCGCGATGTTGCCGACGGCGGAGTCGATCTGGTGACATCTAACAACCGTGAGCTGGTCGCCGGGTTGGTAGACGCCTTGGCTGCCGCTGGCAGCGAGCGCCTGTGCCTGCTCACCGAGGCAAGCGACGACAGCCCCGTGCGTCGTGAGCGCGCCGAGGCCTTTACCGACGAGCTTTCGCGCCGCGGCCTTGCCGGCGAGGTTGTCACCCTGGCCGACGGTGGCGCCACGGGCATCGGCCGCTTGGACGAGACCATGCGTGACTATGCCGGCAAAAAGCTCGGCCTCATTGCCGTCAACGGCCTGGTCTTCCTGCGTCTGACCGAGGCACTGGCGCAGCTGGGACCCTCGTTGCCGGCTGGTCTTAAGATCGCGACGTTTGACGATTACCCCTGGAACCACGTGCTCTTTGGCGGTGTGACCACGGCCGCGCAAGACACCCTTACCATTGCCGAGCGCGTGGTCGAGCGCCTGTCCGAGCGCATCGACGTTGTTACCACCACCGTGGGCGAAGCCGCAAAGCTGGCGCCCAAACGCATCGAGATCCCCGGCCACATCGAATACCGCGCCTCGACCTCGCGCTAGCAACTCGTTCGCAACTGCCTGTTCGCACACGTTTTTTGAGCGCTTGATACGCTTTAACCCTGCGGAAACATTTTTCTGCGATAGTATCTGCGATATAGACCAGTCGAAACCCGCCCGAAAGAAAGGGGAGCGACATGAACCAGCAGAACATCGATTACGTACTCCGCTCCGTAGAGCAGCGTGACATCCGCTTTGTGCGTCTGTGGTTTGTCGACATTCTCGGCCGCCTCAAGAACTTTGCCATTAGCCCCGAGGACCTCGAGGTCGCTTTTGAGGAGGGCATCGGCTTTGACGGCTCCGCCATCGAGGGCTTTGCCACGCCCGAGGAAGCCGACATGCTGGCGTTTCCCGATGCTTCGACCTTCCAGATTTTGCCGTGGCGCCCGAGCCACAACGGCGTCGCCCGCGTGTTCTGCGACGTGTGCACCCCCGATCGCAAGCCGTTTGCCGGCGACCCGCGCGATGCCCTGCGCCGCATGTTCTATAAGGCCGAGAAGGCCGGTTATCTGCTCAACGTGGGTGCCGAGCTGGAGTATTACTACTTCCCCGACGAGCACACCCCCGAGCCGCTCGACAACGTGGGCTACTTCGATCTTTCGGTGAGCGATGCCGCCCGCGACCTGCGCCGCAACACGGTCCTCACGCTCGAGAAGATGTCCGTGCCCGTGGAGTACACCTTCCACGCCGCCGGCCGCTCGCAGCACGGCATGAGTCTGCGCCACGCCGAGGCCCTGAGCATGTCCGACGCCATCACTACGGCCAAACTCATCATTAAGCAGCAGGCCTACGAGAACGGTTGCCATGCCTCCTTTATGCCCAAGCCGTTGGCGGGCGAGGACGGCAGCGCCATGTTTTTACATCAGTCGCTGTTCGACCACGACGGCAACAACGTCTTTTGGGGCGAGGACGACGAGAAGTACCACCTCTCCGATATCGCCAAGCACTATATGGCAGGCATCCTGGCGCATGCCCGCGAGATTAGCGCCATCACCAACCCCACGGTCAACTCGTACAAGCGCATCACCACGGGTGGCGACTCCGTGCCGCAGTACGCCACGTGGGGCCTGCGCAACCGCGCGAGCATGGTCCGCATCCCGGTCTACAAGCCTGGCAAGCAGCTGTCCACGCGCATCGAGCTGCGCAGTCCCGATCCCATGGCCAATCCGTACCTGGTCAACGCCGTCACGCTGGCGGCTGGTCTGGACGGCATCGAGCGCAAGCTGGAACTCCCGCCCGAGGCAACGGCCGAGACGCTCAAGCTTACCGACCGTCAGATGCTCGAGGCCGGCTACACGCCGCTGCCGCGCTCGCTCAAAGAGGCGCTCGACGTGTTTGAGGACTCGCAGTTTATGAAGGATGCCCTCGGCGAGCACATCCACGGCTTCTTCCTCAAAAAGAAGCGCGACGAGTGGCATAAGTTTGAGTCCACGATCACCGAGTGGGAGATCAAGCACTACCTGGCGAACTCCTAATCGCGCTGGCTTGTTCCAGTACGATTGAGCTCATTTCCTTGGAGGCCGATATGTCCGAAAAGAGTGCCCTGTTCATGGCGCGCACGACGCGCTTCCACGAGTTTGCCCGCAGCTTGACGACCACCCTGGGTGTCGAGGTGAGCCTGGCCACCCCCGATTCGCCGACTGCGGCGCACGACTTTGACCTGCTGATCCTCGATTGCGATGGCATCCGCAGCGACCGCATCGATCAGATTGCCAAGTGGCTTGACGATCGCGGCGGCGTCCCCATGTTGGTGATCGTCGATGACGAGGCGCTCGGTACCTTGCGCCTGCCGAATCACGCGCATGCCGACTTTGTATGTCCCACGGCGACGCCCAACGAGCTCAAGGCTCGCGCGCAGCGCCTGATGGGCGAGGAAGAGACCGTCACCGCCGACGATGTGCTCAACATCGATAACCTCGAGATTAACCTGGCTACCTACCAGGTGACGCTCGATAACGAGCCCATCGACCTGACGCTGATGGAGTACTCGCTGCTGAGCTTTTTGGCGACGCATCCCAACCGTGCCTACAGCCGCGAGGTGTTGCTGCACCGCGTGTGGGGCTTTGAGTACTGCGGCGGCACGCGCACCGTCGACGTGCACATTCGACGCATCCGCTCCAAGGTGGGCCCGCAGATTGCGGCGCACATCACCACCGTCCGCGGCGTGGGCTATCTGTTTAAGGACTAGATTTCCACCGCAAGGGGGACAGACACCTTTGTGGTGGTTTTGCCGCAGGTACGGGTTCCTTTCGAGTTTGCAGTAGAACTTAAGCCTTCCTAAAAGATTGCGTTCTCATACACGTACGCCCGCATATTGGGGTACAACTCAACGTGAACAATGATGGCCCGCCACGTGTTTGGCGGGCCTTTGGTTATTTGACGAAAGGATTGCAGCTATGAGCGAGAACGATTCCCGGCGTCCCCAGGATGCGGGCCACGCCGGCGAGACTCAGCAGCAACCGCGCGTGCAGGTGGAGTCGACGCCTGCCGACGGCAACATTCCCTACGTGCAGGCATACGACACACAGACCGGCAAGCCGCTGGGCGGCCAGCAGGTCGTGAACAAGCACACGGTGGTCAAGACCAAAACCAAAAAGCTGCCGATCTTTATTACGGCACTCGCCGGCTGTGCCTGCGGCGCCCTGCTGGTCATTGCGCTCATTATGAGCGGCACGCTCGATATCGGCGGCGGCAAGAATGCCGTGACGGCGGGTGCTTCGGGTTCATCGACGCAAAAGATCACCATCGACTCCGAGGACACCACGCTGGCCGAGGCCGTCTCTGCCAAGGCCCTGCCCTCTGTCGTTTCCATTACCGCCACTTCGAGCGGCAGCCAAAATGGCTCGCTTTCGCAGTCTGCCGACGAGTCGGATGGTTCGGGCAGCGTCGGTTCGGGCGTTGTGCTCGATACCGAGGGCCACATCCTCACCAACAACCACGTGGTCGATGGCTATGACCAGTACGTGGTTACCATGGACGACGGCACCACCTATGAGGCCGAGTTCGTGGGCAACGACGCCTCGAGCGACCTGGCCGTCATCAAGCTCAAGGATGCTGACGCCTCCAAGCTCACGCCGATTGAGATCGGTGATTCCTCCAAGCTCAACGTGGGAGAGTGGGTCATGGCCATCGGCTCGCCGTTCGGCAACGAGCAGTCTGTCTCCACGGGTATTGTGTCGGCGCTGTATCGCTCCACGGCCATGAGCTCTACCAGCGGTAACACCATCTACGCCAACATGATCCAGACCGATGCCGCCATCAACCCGGGCAATTCCGGCGGCGCGCTCGTCAACGACAATGGCGAGCTGGTGGGTATCAACTCGCTCATCGAGAGCTACTCGGGCTCCAGCTCTGGCGTGGGTTTTGCCATTCCGGTTAACTACGCCAAGAACATTGCCGACCAGATTATCGACGGCAAGACGCCGGTGCATCCATACATGGGCGCTACGCTTTCGAGCGTCAATGCGCTCAACGCCCGCACCAACAAGCTGAGCACCGATAGCGGCGCGTATGTGGCAAGCGTCGTCGAGGACGGTCCTGCCGCCAAGGCTGGCATCCAAGAGGGCGATGTCATTACTAAGCTGGGCGACGATGAGATTACGAGCGCCGATGGCCTGATCATCGCGCTGCGCAGCCACGAGGTGGGCGAGAAGGTCGAGATCACGCTCATGCGCGGCAAGGAAGAGAAGAAGGTCACGGTTGAGTTGGGCTCTGACGAGGAGCTGCAGAGCCAGCAGCAGGACGACAGCGCGACCGACACCGGCAACGGCGGCATCACCGACGAGCAGTTGCGCCAGTACCTGGAGGAGCTGTTGGGCCAGCAGGGCCAGGGTCAAGGCTACGGCCAGGGTTACTAGCGAGCCGTTTCGCACATATCGAGGCCAGAGGGGCTGTCCCATCAACGTGGGACGGCCCCTCTTTTCTTATTGATCCGTTGGGGACGGAGGAAAACGGATCATTTAGAGTTGATAAGAGCATGGTTGGATCGCGCGATCCACCCCGGTCTGGCGGCTGCCGATTCGGTGCGGTTCGAAAGGGCTATTCGGCGTCATGGTGACCGGTGGTACTCTAGTATCCGTTTGAAATCGAGCGAAGGAGTGCCGCTATGGAGCAATCGAGCCTGTTTGGTGACGGCGTGGACATCGATACCGAAACGCCCGCGAGCACGGATACCGCTGCACCGGCCGATGCCCGTGCCCAGGCGGCAGCGCGTGCGGCCGAGCTGCGCCACGAGCTCGATTACCACGCCTATCGCTACTACATGCTCGACGCACCCGAGATCACGGACGCCGCTTTCGACAAAATGCTCGTTGAGCTGCAGGAGATCGAGACGACCTACCCCGACCTGGTGACGCCCGACAGCTATACCCAGCGCGTGGGCGGCTACGTGAGCGAGCAGTTTACGCCGGTCACGCACATGGCGCGCATGTATTCCATGGACGATGCCATGGATCTGGACGAACTCGACGCGTGGCTCCAACGCACTGAGGATGCCCTCGGTGCCGGTAGCGTCACCTATACCTGCGAGCTTAAGATCGACGGCCTGGGCGTGGCGCTTACCTACCAAAACGGCGCCTTTGTGCGCGCCGCCACACGTGGCGATGGCACCACGGGCGAGGACGTGTCGCTCAATGTCCGTACCATCAAGGACGTGCCCATGCACCTGTCCGAGCCGGCGCTCGCTCACATGGGTGCCGACCGCGAGCGCACCATCGAGGTGCGCGGCGAGGTCTATATGCCCAAAGGCAGCTTTGTACGTCTGAATGAAGAGGCCGATGCCGAGGGCCGTGACCCCTTCGCCAACCCGCGCAACGCCGCTGCTGGCAGCCTGCGTCAGAAGGATCCCAAGGTTACGGCGCGGCGCGATCTGGCCACCTTTATCTATGCCATCGCCGATACCGATCCACTGCACGTCCACAGCCAGCGCGAGTTCCTCGATTGGCTGCGTAGCGCCGGCTTTAGCGTCAACCCCAACGTGGCTCGCTGTGCCACGCCGGCCGAGGTCCACGAGTTCTGCGCCCAGGCGCTCGAGCATCGCGGTGACCTGGACTACGACATCGACGGCGTGGTCGTAAAGGTCGACAGCTTTCAGCAGCAGCTCGACCTGGGCTTTACCGCCCGCGCACCGCGCTGGGCCATTGCCTTTAAGTTTCCGCCCGAGGAAAAGCAGACCGTCCTGCGCGAGATTCGCATCCAGGTGGGTCGCACCGGTGTGCTCACGCCGGTCGCCGAGTTCGATCCGGTGACGGTTGCCGGCTCCACCATCGCGCGCGCCACGCTGCACAACATCGACGAGATCCGTCGCAAAAACGTGCGCGAGGGCGACACTATTATCGTGCACAAGGCGGGCGACGTAATCCCCGAGGTCGTGGGCCCGGTGCTCGACAAGCGCCCGGCTGATTCGGTCGACTGGCACATGCCCGAGGTCTGCCCCGTGTGCGGCAGCCCCGTGGTTCACGAGGATGGCGAGGTCGCTTACCGCTGTGTCTCCATCGACTGCCCCGCGCAGCTCAAGGAGCGCCTGCTCCACTGGGTGAGCCGCGGCTGCATGGACGTCGACGGCCTGGGCGACGAGATCGTCGACAAGATGATCGCCGCCGGCCTGATCCACGATGTCGCAGACTTCTACCAGCTCACGGTCGACGACATCGCCGGCCTGGACACGGGCCGCATCTATGCCAGCTCCAACAGCAGGAAGGGCGTTAAGAAGGGCGACCCCATTCCGGTGGGCCTCAAGACGGCCGAAAAGATCATCACCGAGCTCAACAAGTCCAAGAGCCAGCCGCTCGGTCGCGTGCTGTTTGCCCTGGGCATCCGCCACGTGGGCAAGAGCGTGGGCGAGGTCATCGCCGAGCGATTCCTGTCGATTGACAAGCTTATCTTGGCGAGCGAAGAGGACATCGCCGAATGCGAGGGCATCGGTCCCAAGATTGCGGCGAGCGTTAAGCAGTTCCTGGCCGTGCCCGAAAACCTGGCCGTGCTGGAGCGTCTGCGCCAAGCGGGTCTGTCGCTCGAGGTCGACCTGGGCGCCGCACACGCGCAAGCCGCAGCCGATGCCGGCGTGGCGGGCGAGCTCGCCGACGCACAGCCGCTTGCGGGTCTGACCTTCGTGCTCACCGGCACGCTCGTCAACCGCACGCGCGACGAGGCAGGCGCGGCGCTCAAGGTACTCGGCGCCAAGGTTTCGGGCAGTGTGTCAAAGAAGACGAGCTATCTGGTCGCCGGCCCCAAAGCGGGCTCCAAGCTTACCAAGGCCGAGCAGCTGGGTGTGCCCGTGCTGGATGAGGACGCGCTCGAGCAGATCTTGGCTACCGGTGAGGTGCCCCAGGCTTAGTGCATTGATAGTCTAATTGAAGAACCGTCCGGGAAGCATGATGCCTTCCGGACGGTTCTTATTTGGACGGGGCAACCGGCACTGTGATCTGCGTCACGTAGGTTGCCGGATCATCGCTAATGATGTCGTCGATCAGGGCAATCTCGCGCGATGGACCGGCGGGTGTCAGGTTATGTTCGCGCATATAGCCGAGCAGCTGCTTATAGCGCGGGCCCGCTTGCCCGTGCGTGCCGCGAAAGCTTATGGCCAGGCAGCGCGCGGTGGATCGCGTCTCGACGTCGCCCACGTAATCATCGGTGTCATCGAGTAGTAGAAAGACCTCGTCGTAGCCATCAAAGTCGCCGGCGGCGAGGCGCTCGGCGCTAATACCGACGCCCAAGTTGCCCAGGAAGACAAAGGTCTCGTGCTGGCCCTTCTGCAGTTGACGAATTTGCCACTCCAGCGCATAGGCATCGGTAGGGTTGACGCGCTCGCGCAACACGGCGCAGCGAAGCTCGGGCGCATCGATTGTACAAATGGTATCGAGCTCGGTGTTCAGGGCATCGTGAAGCAGGGCAAGCCGGTTATCGATCTTACGCGACACGCGTTCGAGCTCGTGGCGCTTGCGCTCGATGAGCTCCTGCTGCTGAGTCAGCTGCCGCTGCATAAGGTCCACATCGCGCGTGGTCACAAACTCACGGATCTGCGCCAACGGCAAGTCGAGAACGCGCAGGTGGCTGATGGTATTGAGGGTGGAGAGCTGCCGCGATCCGTAATAGCGGTACCCGCTCGCCGGATCGATGTGCGCCGGGTCCAGTAGGCCCATCTGCTCGTAATGGCGCAGCGTGCCCACGCTCAGGTTAAACAAGCGCGCCACCTCGCCAATGCGGAGCAGGCCCTCAGTATGTTCACTTGGCACGTCGGTCACAGGACCGCTCCTTTCAATGGGCGGGGAAGGGGCGCCGAGGTCGTGCGGCGCGGTCGTCGTATGACACAAACGATCCGCTACGCTACCAACTTGTCAAAAGCCCCGCGCCGGTTGAGCACGGTAAACGCGACAACACAGATGACTGCCGACAGAATCGACCCACACGGCGAGGCGATGCCCATGGGAAACAACGTATCGGAATAGGCGTTCGACAGCAGCCAGGCGCCGGGCACGCGAATGAGCGCCACGGCCAGCACGTTGTGCGCAAAGCCGATGTAGCTCTTGCCGTACGCAGCGAAAAAGCCGCTAAAGCAAATGTGGATGCCGGCAAAGATTGCATCGAAAATATAACTGTGCATATAGCCGGTACCGGCCGCGACCACCGCGGGGTCCTTGGCAAAAAAGCCAATAAACGCCGGCGCCACCAGCCACATCAGCACCGTGATCAGGCAGCCGTACACCACCGAGATCGTCATGGCGTCCTTGAGCACCTGACGCGCGCGATCGCCCTTGCCCGCGCCGGCATTTTGCGCCGTGAGCGCGCTGACGGTGGCGCCCATGGAGCTCGGCACAATGAACAAAAAGCTGATCATCTTTTCGACCAGGCCCACGGCGGCGGCGTCGACCAGGCCGCGGTGGTTGGCGATGACGGTGATAAACATAAACGCCACCTGGATGCAGCCGTCCTGCACGGCCACGGGCACGCCGATCTTAAGGATGCTGCCAAGCACCTCGAGCTGGGGGCGCAGGTCGCTGCGCTTTACGTGGATGTTCGTGCGGCGGCTCTTGAGCCACACGAGTGCGAGGGCAACGCTTGCCGTCTGGGCGGTTACCGTGCCGAGCGCCGCGCCCACGGGGCCGAGCCCCATGTGCCCGATAAACAGAAAGTCGAGCGCGATGTTGATGATGCATGCCACGCCAATCACGTACATGGGCGAGCGTGAATCGCCCAGCCCGCGAAAGATGGCCGAGAGGATGTTGTACGCGGCGATAAAGGGAATGCCGACAAAGCAGATACGCAGGTAGGCGGCGGTGCCTTCGACCGCCTCGGGCGGCGTGCCAATGAGCTCTACAATCTGCGGGCACAGTGCAAACAAGATGACGGCCAGCACCACCGAGACGCCCATAAAGAGCGTGATGGTGTTGCCGATGGCGGTCTCGGCGCGGTCGAAGCGGCGCGAGCCCACGGCGTGGCCGACGATGACCGTCGTTCCCATGGCCAGGCCCACGAGCGTCACGGTAATGATATAGAGCGTCTGCGCGCCATTGCCCACGGCGGTGATGCCGGCGGCGCCGCTGAACTGCCCCATCATATACAGGTCGGCCATGCCGTAGAGCATCTGCAAAAAGTACGAGAGCATATAAGGCAGGGCAAAGACCGCGATGGTCTTAAGGACATTGCCGCGTGTGAGGTCGTGTTCCATGGGCGGGGTACTTTCTGGCTTGGTTCGTTTAGCTACCAGTGTAGTGAAAACCCTACAACGATTGTAGAGTCAAGGTTTGTGTTGGCAGTGGGGCGAAAAAAGTCACGCTCGTAATCGTTTCCGTTGAATACAGGCATAAGCCGTACAAGTGTGGTGCCTGCGCTGGCCTTAAAGAAATCGATTTCGCATCACTTGACACTGTTGCCTGTCGCGCAATAATACGTGCGTTTGCGAATGACGTTTGACGGAGATGATGATACGGGTGCGTAATCTCAAACTGCTGATGTCCTATCTCGGCGAATTCAAGCGCGATTTTATTCTCGGCGTGCTGTTCATCGCCATCGAGACTGCGCTTGAGCTTTTCATCCCCGTGATCATGGCTAACATCATCGACGTGGGCGTGCCCGCACACGACACCGGCTACATCCTGTTCCAGGGAGCACTCATGTTGGTGTGCGCGGCCGTGTCGCTTGTACTCGGCCTCGGCTATGCGCGTTATTCGGCACGTGTGGCGGTGGGCCTCGGCGCCAACCTGCGCGCCGCGGAGTACCGCAAGATCCAGACCCTCGCCTTCGGCAATCTCGATGAATACGAGACGAGCTCGCTTGTCACTCGCATGACCACCGACATCACCGTGATTCAAAACGCCGTAGGTAACGGCTTCCGCCCCATGGTGCGCGGACCGGTAAATCTGGTCATGGGCCTCGTCTACGCTTTTTCACTCTCGCGCGATCTCGCGGCGGTCTTTGCCGTAATTCTGCCGATGCTCGCCATCGTGCTCGGTATCATTACCGTGCGCGTGAGCCCGCTCTACCGCCAACTTCAGACCTCGATGGACCACCTCAACGGCGTGGTGCAAGAGGACCTTACCGCCGTGCGCGCCGTGAAGGCTTACGTGCGAGCCGAGCACGAGTGCGACAAGTTCGACACCGTCAATACCGAGCTCGCTGGCACGGCGACCAAGACCTTCGGCACCGCCGTACTCAACCTGCCGGTGTTCCAACTCTCGATGTATGTTGCCGCGGTCTCGATCCTGTGGATTGGCGGCCGCATGATCATCGAAGGCCGCTTGGGCGTGGGATCGCTCACGGGCTTTATGAGCTACGTGCTGCTGATCATGAACTCGCTCATGATGATTTCCAACGTGTTTTTGCTGCTCACGCGCGCTCTCACGAGTGTGGGCCGTATCGCAGAGGTGCTCGATGAGGAGCCCGTTATTGCCAACCCTGCGGGAGACCTCGCGACTGCGGCGCCAACGGACGGCGGTATCGAGTTTCGCGGCGTTTCCTTTAAATACCGCGCGGATGCAGCCGAGGATGTGCTCGAGCATATCGACCTTTGCATCGAGAGCGGCTCGACGGTGGGCATCCTCGGTGGCACGGGCTCGGGCAAGAGCTCGCTTGTGCAGCTGATTGCGCGCCTGTACGACGCCACCGAGGGCGTCGTGCTTGTGGGCGGACACGACGTTCGCGACTACGACCTCGCGACCCTACGCGACGCCGTGGGTATTGTGTTGCAAAAGAATGTGCTGTTCACGGGCACCGTGCGCGAGAATCTGCAGTGGGGCAATCCGCAGGCGTCGGACGATGAGCTCCTCGCGGCTTGCCGCGCGGCGTGCGTGGACGAGTTCCTTGATCGCATCGGCGGGCTGGACGGCGAGTTGGGCCAAGGCGGCGCTGGTGTTTCGGGTGGCCAGAAGCAACGCCTGTGCATCGCGCGCACGCTGCTCAAGCATCCGCGCGCGCTCATTTTTGATGACTCCACCAGCGCGGTCGATATGGCGACCGACGCTAAGATTCGCGAGCACATCGCTCGGATTCCCAATACGACGGTGCTCATCATCGCCCAGCGCATCGCGAGCGTCATGGATGCCGATCGCATTGTGGTGTTGGACGACGGTCGTGTCCACGGCGCGGGCACGCACGAGGAACTGCTGGCGGGCGACAACATATACCAGGAGATTTACGCCTCGCAGATGGAGTTTGCGGGGAATGCGGACGCCGGCGACGGCAGTGACGATGGCTGCGCGAATGATCCGTATTCCTCCGTCCCCAGCGGATCACCCTTGGAAGGGGGCGAGCGCCATGCCTAAGACCGCAGCCCAAGCGCGCCCGGCCGACCTCAAGCGCACTGTGCGCCGCTTACTTTCCTACATGGGACATGCCAAGTTCTCGTTGCTCGCGGTGGGCGTGCTCGCCTCCGCCGCCGCCATCGCGAGCCTCGCCGGCACCTACATGGTGCGCCCCATCGTTAATGGTTTGGCCACGGGCGGGGAGGAACTGCTCGCCAAGCAGGTCATCCTGACAGCGATTATCTACGCCGCGGGCGTGCTTTCGGCCCTGGGCTACTCGCAGATTATGGTGCGCGCGGCCCAACGCGTGGTGTCCGATATTCGACGCGACCTGTTCGCGCACATCCAGACGCTGCCACTCAGTTATTTTGACAGCACACGCTCGGGCGACATCATGAGTTTTTTCACCAACGACGTCGACACCGTCTCCGAGGCGCTCAACAACAGCTTTGCCAACGTGATTCAGGCCGCCATTCAGGTTGTGGGCACCACGGCCATGCTCATCATCCTTAACTGGCAGCTCACGATTATCACGCTCGTGTGCGATACGGCCATTGTGCTGTATGCGCGCTACTCGGGCGCGCGCTCTAAGCGCTTCTTTGCCGCCCAGCAGGCATCGCTTGGCGACCTGGACGGATATATCGAAGAGATGGTCTCGGGCCAAAAGGTCATCAAGGTCTTTAACCGCGAGGCAGCGAATGTCGCCGGCTTCACCTGCCGCAACGACGAGCTTCGCTGCACCGGCACCGCCGCCGTGAGCTATGCCAACTCCATGGTGCCCATGACCGTCGTGATTGGCTACGTCAACTATGCCATCGTCGCCGTGGCGGGCGGCATGCTCTGCATCAAGGGGCTCGCCGACGTGGGCGCGCTTGCAAGTTACCTGGTCTTTGTGCGCCAGGCGGCCATGCCCATCAACCAGTTTACGCAGCTGGGCAACTTCTTGCTCAATGCGTTGGCCGGCGCCGAGCGCTTGTTTGAGGCTATGGACCTTAAGCCCGAAGTGGACGAGGGCTGCGTGGAGCTGGTACAGACGGGCGATGCCGCGTGGGCGTGGAAGATTCCCGAGGGCCAGGGCGTGGGCGTCTACGGGCACTTGCATGACGTGGCAGCCGTTGATGAGTCGGGCCGCGCGTTGGCCGCCGACGGCACCGAGCTCACGTGCGGCTTGGTCCCGCTTGCCGGCGACGTGCGCTTCCATGCCGTGGACTTTTCCTACGTGCCGGGCACCCGTGTGCTCACGGACCTCAACCTGTTTGCCAGGCCTGGGCAAAAGATTGCGTTTGTGGGCTCGACGGGCGCCGGAAAGACGACCATCACCAACCTCATCAACCGCTTCTACGAGGTCGATGATGGCGAGATCACGTACGACGGCATCGACGTCAAGCACATTGCCAAGGCCAGCCTGCGCGGGTCGCTCGGCATTGTGCTACAGGACACGCACCTGTTTAGCGGCACCATTGCGCAGAACATCCGCTTTGGCAAGCTCGATGCGACCGACGGGGAGGTGCGCGCCGCTGCCGAGGCCGCCTGCGCGGATTCGTTTATCCGCCGCCTGCCTAGAGGGTACGACACACCGGTCACGGCCGACGGCGCCAACCTGTCACAGGGCCAGCGTCAGCTGCTCGCCATCGCGCGCGTGGCCGTCGCTGACCCGCCGGTGCTCATCCTGGACGAGGCCACTTCGAGCATCGACACGCGCACCGAAAAGCTCATCGAGCACGGTATGGACCGTATCATGCGCGGCCGCACCACGTTTATGATCGCGCACCGCCTGTCCACCGTCCGCGACGCCGATGCCATCATGGTCCTCGAACACGGCCGCATCATCGAGCGCGGCACGCACGAAGAGTTGCTCGCCCAGCACGGCGAGTACTGGCAGCTGGCGCATGGCTTAAAAGAGCTGGATTAACCCGTTCGAGCACGATGCTTTGGTCCTCTGTGCCCCTCACCTCGCCTCAAACCATCGCAACATTCAACGTTTTTTGCCAAAATCGGGAAAAGCATCGAATGTTGTGATGGTTTTTCTGCCACTCGGCCGGGTGGAATCGCTTTCTTTCGCACGAAGGTGTGCGGATCCGTGGGCAGGGGAATAAGGTTGGTTATCCGACTCCATTGGAGGGCTCATGGACCTGCCGATCGTCCTGTCCCATAAGACTGCCTGGCTGTACCACAACGTGGCGCGCCCGTCCGAGCCGCTCTCGCGAGCAAGCAGCCTATACGATGAGGACTCGCTTGCTAGCGAGGCGGAGCCGACCGCGAGCCTGCCCAAATTGGGACTCGATGCCAAGGGGCTGAGGGCTTCAATGGCAGTTGGGATCGTTGCCGACTATCTGGTCTCGCTTGGTATTTCACGAGAAGAGCTCGATCATATCGATACGCTCGTCAACTTCGATTTTGAGCGCTCGACGCCGGCTGGATTTAGGTGCCATGTGTTTGGGGCGCCGGTACCTTCAGGCCATCTTATCGAGGTGGCAGAGGGCCTTCTGGTGGTTGATGAGGCCATGTGCTTTGTCCAAGCGGGTTCGTGGATGAGCGAGCCCGAGCAGCTGGAATATGGCTACGAAATCTGTGCCCGATACCATTTGAATCATCTGTCGACAGGCGATTATATCGAGATGGGGCAGAGGTATACCGTTGCCGATTTAATTGCCTATTGCAATGAGAACCGATCTCGTCAGGGGACTATACGTGCGGCCGCCGTGCTCAAGCGCGTGCACGATGGCGCGCGGTCGCCCATGGAGACGGCCACCGCAATCATGGTCGTAGCAAAACGTTCCCAGGGAGGGCTGGGATACACCAAGATCGAGCTCAACCATCGGGTGGATGTTCCCAATGAGTTCAGATATCTCGCTAAGGCCGGGTATTTCGAGATCGACGTATATGCGCCTGCGAGCGGTACGGGGATTGAATACAACGGTTCGGACCATCTTGATAAACAGCGCAGCGCGTCGGATGCGGAGCGTATGACCGTGCTGAGCGCGCTGGGCTTTAGAATGATCGTCCTCACCGGGACTCAGTTTGCCCACCAGCTGCAATTGCACCGGGCGACGAACGCCATCGCACTCGCTATGGGTCTTAAGTGCGACCGAAGCGAAGCGTTCCAGAAACGTCAAAACGACCTGCGAGAATTCGTGATTCGGCACTGGGACGGCGACATTTAGGGGCGTTTTGGTCCTTCTGCGGGGTGCTGTGGGCAGGCAAACCATCACAACATTCGACGTTTTTTGCCAAAAACGGAAAAAGCATCGATTGTTGTGATGGTCTGTGCTGAGGATGGGCTTGGAAAGTCCGTTTTGCTCGAAGCGACCTGTCCTGTCGTACGGGTGTCGGCATGATTCTCTCGTGGGGTATTATGTTTTCCGAAGAATAAAACGCCGCGTGAGGGGAGGGCTGCGTGGACGGGCTCGTGCAACATGACGGTTTTGGCCGTGATATCAACTACCTGCGCATTGCCGTTACCGACAAGTGCAATTTCCGCTGCATCTATTGCATGCCAGCCGACGGCGTGGCACCCCGCGCGCACGACGAGCTGCTCAGCGCCGAGGAAATCGCCCGTTTTGTGCGCTTGGTGGCGGGGGAGGGCATTCGTCGCGTGCGCCTGACGGGTGGCGAGCCGCTGGTCAGCCGCCGTATTATTCCGCTTATTCGCGACATCCGTGCGATTCCGCAGATCGAGGACATCTCGCTTACCACCAACGGCGCCCTGCTGCCCAAGTTGGCGCCGCAGCTCAAAGACGCTGGGCTTAACCGCGTTAACATCTCGCTCGACACGCTCGACCCTACGCTCTTTGGAAAGATCACGCGCCTGGGTCGGCTCGAGCAGACCATGACTGGCATCGACGCGGCGCTGGCTTGGGGCTTTGAGCCCGTTAAGGTCAACTGCGTTGTAGTGCGCCGGCTCAACCAGGATGTGGCGGCCCTTGCGCGGCTCACGCTCGACCGCCCCATCCACCTGCGCTTTATCGAATACATGCCCATTGGCGACGAACACACGAGCTCGCATTGCGCTGTGGATCCGCATGCGCCCGCGCTCAATCCTGAGCTGTGGGACGCGAGCGATACCGTGCCGAGCGACGAGCTGCGGGCGCGCATCAATGTCGGGGCCACCGCGGCGGGACTGGGCGAGCTCGAGCCGCTCGGCATCAACGACGCTCCTGCCGGCGCGGGCCCTGCGCGCTATTGGCACTTTCCGGGCGCGGCGGGAACGGTCGGCTTCATTAGCGCCATGTCCAATCATTTTTGCGCGAACTGCAACCGTCTGCGCCTGACGGCCGATGGTAACGTGCGTCCGTGCCTGTTCAGCGATGCCGAGTATTCGGTGCGTGAGGCGCTGCGCTGTGGTGATGATATGCAGGTACTTTCGATTTGGCGCGATGCCGTGGCCCACAAACCGCAGGAACACGCGATAATTGAGGGCACGCAACGATTTATGTCCCAAATCGGAGGATGATCATATGGCCAAGAGCAGGTACGCCGATGCCACCAAGGCCGCTCGTAGGGCCGCGATGTCTGCCCACAAAGACACGGCCGCGGCGAATGCTGGCAGCGCCGATGCGTCCGTGCAGCCGACTGCCAGTGCTGCCACCGAGCCCGCCCGTGACGCCCGTCGCGACGAGCTGACGCACGTGGACGCCAAGGGCGAGGTACGCATGGTCGACGTGTCCGACAAGGCCGAGACTCATCGCATTGCCATCGCCGAGGGCACCATCCTCATGCACCCCGAGACGCAGGCCATGGTGCTGCAGGACCGCGCCAAAAAGGGCGATGTGCTTGCCTGCGCGCGCGTGGCGGGCATCATGGCCATCAAGCGCACGAGCGACATCATCCCCATGTGCCATCCGTTGCTCATTACCAAGAGCAAGTGCGATATCGAGCCGATCGCTCCGGCGGGGACGCCTGCCGAGGACGTGCCCGAGGGCTGGGCGCCGGCGCGCACGGACGGGCAGGTTGGCTTTCACGTACTGGTTACGGCGGGCGTGACGGGCAAGACGGGTATCGAGATGGAGGCCCTGACCGGCGCGAGTGCCGCGTGTCTGACCATCTACGACATGTGCAAGGCCGTCGATCGCGGCATGGAGATCGTCGACGTGCGCCTGCTGCACAAGGAGGGCGGCCGCTCGGGCGTGTGGGACCGCGCAGAGCGTCAGGCCGCTGCTGTTGAGTCCGTGGGAGCCGCGGGCGACGCACCCGTCGCCGTCGCGCCCGCAGCTCCGGCCCCGGCCGTCCCCGCGATCGCGTTTATCGGCTACCAAAACTCGGGCAAGACCACGCTCGTCGAGAAGGTTATCGCCGAGCTCACCCGCCGCGGCCTGCGCGTGGGTTCGCTCAAACATCATGGGCATCATGGCTTTGATATCGATGTGCCCGCTAAGGATACGTGGCGCCATCACCAGGCCGGATCCAAACACGTGGGCCTTATCTGCGCCACGCGCTGGGCGGAGTACGCCGACACGCGCGAGGAGGACGAGATGCCCGCGCGCGAGCTGCTGTCGCGCTACAACGATGTCGACGTGGTGATCATCGAGGGCTACAAGACCGAGGGCTTCGACAACATCGTGGTCGCACGCTCCGGTGTCGACCGTCTGCGCGGCAAGAGCTCGCTCGACCTGGTCGACGGTCGCACGTTGGCTCTTGCCTGCAACGAAGCCCTTGCACGCCAAGCCTTCGATGCCGGCTTCGCGACCCGAGCCATCAACATCAACGACGCCCGAGCCATCTGCGATCTCATCCAAGATCACCTTCAGGCTTGACGCTGCGCCGGCCCCAAGCACCCCATCTCGCCCCTCAAGCCGTCGCTCGCGTACCAAAGTACGCGTCGCTCCTCTTTCGGGGCGACCTGGGGCACTTAGAACCGGCTCGCTGCGCTGTCATAACATGCCAAAAAGAGACAGGTTTATTTTGGCAGGTTTTACCTGGGTAAACGTCATTTCCACCACAAAGGGGCCAGGCACCTTTGTGGTGGTTTTTGCTTTGACGGGCCGCGCCTGCGCCTTGATATACCATGTACACCATTTCCGACCACATTCGGCACCGCCGCACAACCTAGAAAGGCCCCCATGGACGCCACCTTCAGCCACATTAAAGCCGTACTCTGCGATATCGACGGTACGCTGCTCACGAGCCAGCACACGGTGTCCCCGCGCACCGTGGCGGCGATCCGCGCCCTGCGCGAGCGCGGCGTGCTCTTTGGCCTGTGTACCGGGCGCGACGCCCGCGCGACCGAGGCCATGTACGAGCTCTGGGGCATCGAAGGCCTGGTGGACGTGCTCGTGGGCTGCGGTGGCGCCGAGGTCATCGACCGCGCGCACGACATCAACGAGCTGAGCTATCCGCTGCCAGGCGAGACTATCGCGCGCATCTGCAAGCACATGGCGGACCTTCCGGCAACGCCCGTCTGCCCCCGAGACGGCGTGTTCTACGTGCCCGAGAGCAACGCATGCGTCGAGCACCTGTCGCGCGTCGACGGTGTGCCCTACCAGGTGGTCGATTTTGCCGAGTTTTTGCGCGAGCCTCAGCCCAAGGTGATGTTTACCATGGCGCCCGAGGTAATGCCGCGGGTGATTGAGCAGGCGTCGACGTTTGCCGACGACACCGTTAAGGCGGCAGCCCTGCAGACCACGCAGCGGCTCTACGAGTTCATGGATCCGCGCGTGTCCAAGACGCGCGGCCTTGGGCGCGTGGCGGAGCTCAACGGCATGGAGCTCGAGAACATTTGCGTGTTTGGCGATGCCGATAACGACACCTGCATGGTGGCCGACGCCGGCGTGGGCGTGGCCATGGCAAACGGCAGCGACGCCACCTGCGCCGCCGCTGATTTTGTAACCGCGAGCAACGACAAAGACGGTATAGCGATCTTTATCGAGGAACATCTGCTGTAGCGCCGGGGGAGAACCGCCACAATGGGGACAGGCGCCTTTGCGGTGACCTCAGGCGATTTGGGCGAATTGATGCCTAAAATCTGCGTACAAAATCAAATATGATTGTCTGAACATCACGCTTCTAACCACCGATGGGTTAAAGATATTCTCATCAGTTTGGTAAGGTATTCCTGCTGGCTAATGACCTACCGCTCACGGTCGATTTTCGACCGTGAGCGGGATGTTTGCTCTTGAGCAAAATGTTGTGCAAATAAATCTAATGCCATTAAAAAATGATAGTCAACTAAATTACCAGCAGAAACCAAAAATAGATAGCGAATAAACGAAGGCAAATCTGAGTAAATGTCAAGGGAATTGAGAACTCGCTACAAAAATGCCGGTTTTGTTGCTCGGATGTCTAAACAATCGTTACAATATGCAGTCTAAGCGTGCGCAATTTCAGGTTGCGCAGATGCGTTTGATAGTGAAAGAGCAAGATCGCAGTCTCTTGGGGAGGAGACATCGATGAAAGCGAATTCAGACAAATCTAAGCAGAGTAAAAAAGCGACGCGCCGTGTACTGGCAGGCGTTTTGTGCGGAGCATCCGTTTTGAGCCTGGTGCTGTCGCTCGTCATGCCTCCGATCTCGCAGGCCATTGCCAACGATGCCCAGGCGGTTTCTGCCGAGGACGCCGTTGCAGACGAGAACACTTTGGACGAGGAGGCCGGTGCAGGCAATTCCACGGGCAAAGACGCCGAAAACCGGAATAGTGACGAGACCGAGGGCGACGAAACCTCTGGTGACGCTGCCGCGGTAGACCTTTCGTCCGATGATGCGGGCGCCAAAAGTGCCGAGCAGCCTACGGATGATGGCGCCGATGGTGAGAATGATGTCATGCCGACCGCTGCGGACGGCTTTACCGAGCTAAATCAAAGCAACATCCATAATCAATTCGGAAATGGCGGAACGCCTGGTAACTACCGTCTCACTGGGGATCTTGAGTACGCGGACACCATTACGCTCGACCATGGCGAAACCGTAATTGACCTTAACGGCCACAAGATTACACATACAAGCGATAATCAATCCCTGTTCAATATCACCGGCGGTGCAACGTTAACCGTCATGGACAGTCAGCAAGCTACAGTGGACGATCCGATCGCCAACAACTTTGAATGCTCTGACAGCACACTCAGCAAAAATGCCAACCTTGCCTCTGTGGTTTATAAGACTCCTAAAATTCCGGACAAGCTCATTTATTACGTAACCGGATCGTCTGTTAATGTAGACGGTACCAGCACTACTGAGGCTCTTTATAGACACGAAGTGACTATCGGTGGTGCCATCGTGGCGTGCAGCAGCAGTAACAGAGTGAATCTCATCAATCTTTACGGCACCAATGGTAAGGGCGGTACGTTTAACCTTCAGAGTGGCGTGCTGACCACGACTCAGGACGCAAATGTTGGCCACCTGATTTATGCCGAGAACCGCTCTAACGTCAACATGAGTGGCGGATACGTTTGTGGTGCTTCTATGGGCAGCAGTGGTGCTGGTGCTGGAATTCATGTCAATGGCTCAACCCTGGAGATCTCTGACGGCGTAATCGCTGGTAACTTTGCCCCAAGTGGCGGCGGCGTTTATGCCAAGGATTCTGCGGTAGACATTGTTGGCGGTATTATCTCCGGTAACGGTACAAATAATTATGAAAGCGGTTATGGCGCGGGAATTTGTGCTGAGAACTCTAGGGTGACCATTACGAATGGTTACATTACCAACAATAATTATCAGTTCTACAAGGATTGGGAAGGCTCCACGAAGCATCTCGGTAACGGTTGCCACGGTGGCGGCGGCATTGCTGCTTTCAATGGCGGCAATCTCACAATTGTAGGCGGCTACATCACGGGCAACTACTCTGCCGAGGCCGGCGGCGGTATTTATGCTGGCGCTTGGAATCGAGCTCTTTCCGGGTTTACGTTTTCTGGTGGAATCATCGCCAGCAATGTGGCGCAAAACTCAGAGGGTGGCGGCATCCGTATCGCTGCGCCTACAGTTGGCGAATTTAATGTGAGCGGCAAGAAAGCCTACATCACTAACAATACGACCAATACCACCAACGACTGGGGTGGCGGCGGCGTGTTCATCCAGGGTGGCAACAGTGGCGAAAACGTAGATTCAGCGAGCCTCAAGATTTACAACGCACTGATTACCAACAATTCGGCCCAAGGCTATGGCGGCGGCTTCGCTGCCTGCCCGTCCGGCAAAACGGCTATTACCGACACCAATGGCATTGCAATTTTCGGAAACACCGATGCAGACGGTAAGAATCTATCAGGTGGCACCAATGGTAAGAAGGAAGACCAGCTTCTAAATGATGATGGCGGTGAGATTACCACTAACTTCAAGAACAATGGCCATGAGGATCTTTTCCTTATTCACAAGAGGAACAACGGTGAATACATCGCAGCCGTAACAGGTCAGATGCTTGGCGGCGGCGCTGCCAATTGGACGGGCACGATCGACAATACACCAACGTCTATCGGCAAGTACGAGGGCGCCCAAGTTAAGTACATGATTGGCCTTAAATCTGAACCGATTTCGGCGGATAAGGATGCTGCCATCGATGCGGCGGCCCTCTTCATCACGGGCAACAGCTCCAATATCCACGGCGGCGGAATCATGACCAACGGCGACGTTGTCGCCGGCTCTACCACGCAGGTGAGTGTGTATCCCAAGATGAAGCTCAACGGCACTAAGGCACTGACGGGCCTCTCGCTTACTGCGGGAGAATTCAAGTTCCAGCTCTTGAAGCAGAACAAGAGTGGTAAGGGCCCTTATTTTGATAAAGATGACAAATTGCAGTTCAATGATGACTGTTCAAAAGTTGGCGATGGGGTCGAGAACGACGCTGACGGTAACTTTGTCTTTGATTTGGGCAGGGCTTACTCCGCTGGAACGAACGTCTACTACCTCGTTGAGGACCCCAGCTACAATCACGTCGATGGCGTGGACTACGACAAGACCATCTACAAGATTGAGCTTACAACTACGACCGAAACGCGGCCGGTGCTGCATATTGATTACACCTACTATTTAGTTACGAAGGTAAAGGTCACTAATCTCAAGACTAATGAGTCGAATACGATTACTCCGCCCAACGGTAGCGATGTCTCCATTAAGATCACCGATGGCAACACCGTCAATACCTTTACTAATGCATACGCACAGGGCTTTTGGACACCTCAGGTGACCAAGAAGGTTGATGGCGGCGAGATGAAGGCGTTCACGCTCGAACTCGCGAACAAGGACGACGAGAGCTTCTCCAATCCGGAAACGGTAACAATCAACCCGTCGAAAGCTACAACCGACGAAAACGGCAACAAGACTGTCGCGGTCAATTTCCTGAGGAAGAAATATGAGCTTAAGGACCTTATAAATGGTTCCAACTACTTCACGTACTATGTGCGCGAGAAGGAAGAAAACTCGACCTATCCGCATTACACGTTCGATCGGTCGGTCTATAAGATTACGGTTTACGCAGAGGATAACGGTTCTGGCGAGATTAAGACTAGCGCAACCTACACCAAGATTAAGGGCGCAGACGGTAACCCGGTGACTGACACGCCCCATGAACTCACCGACAAGTCCACCCCCACCTTCACCAACACCTACTCCACCTCTTTGCCCCTTTCTGGTATGTCGGGCGTCACGCTGACGTACCTTGCCGGCTTGGCGGTGCTTTGCGCTGCTGCGGCCTGGATGCACATTCGTCGCAAGGCGAATGCGAAGGGAGGCGAGCGTCGTGAATAAGAAAGTTTGCTCCTTCCCGATCTTGTTTGCGCTGCTTGCCCTCCTGATCGGCACCTGCGCGGTTGTGTTCCCCGCATCCGCGCAGGCCGCGCCGACCTCGACCGGTTCCATCACGGTGAGCGGCACCGTGGCGAGCAGCTACGACGCCTACCAGATCTTTAGCGCCAACGTCGTCGACGGCGACAACGACGCCAAGATCGCCACCGACCTCGCCTGGGTAAGCGACGCCGTGCGCGACGCCGCGCTGCCTGTGCTGCACGGCGCCGGCATGCCCAAATCCCAGACCACCGCGCAGGAAGCTGCCGAGTGGCTCAACACCGATTCCCACCTTACGAGCGCGCTGAGCGCACAGCTCGCTCGTTCCCTCCAGAGCTCTGGCGCCGAGCCCGTGGCCCTTAACGCGGGCACAACGGCCGAGCTGCCCTGCGGCTACTGGCTCATCGTCGCCGACGACGACGCCATTTCCCAGAACGAGGCCGGCACCGCGCCGATCATGGCCCTGGTGGGTGGCAGTGCCGTCACCGTCAAGCCCAAGGCCGCCACTCCCAAGGTGGCCAAGCACGTGCTGGAGGACAGCACCGCCGCCTGGCAGAAGGCCGCCGACGCCACGGTTGCCGACGACCTGTACTGGCGCCTCTCTGCCACGGTCCCGGCGGGTCTTACCGCCTACGACACCTATACGGTGCAGTTCGTCGACACCATAAGCGCGGGGCTCGACCCCTCCAAGGTCGCCGCGAGCATGCGCGTGTACGTGGCGGCGGGCGCGGACGGCGGCTTCGACGCCGTGTCGGCCGGCAAGGACGGTCGCGCCGGCACCGACCCCGCGAAGGGCTGGACCGATATCACGGCCCAGTGCGCCACCAAGGTAGCGGCCGACGGCAAGACCTTCACCGTGCGCACCAGCGACCTGATCGCCGCGCTCGGCGGGGCCGACGCCTTCACCGCGGGCGCCCGCGTTGTCGCCGTGTACAATGCGCCGCTCAACAGCGCGTGCAACCACGGCATCGCGAAGGGCAACCCCAACGAGGTCTACCTGCGCTACCCGCGCTCTCCCTTTGCCGACCAGTCCGGCGATGCCGGCTTCACCCGCACGCCGAGCGATGACGCGTGCGCCTACACCTGGGATCTCGCGCTCACCAAGCGCGGCAGCGACGGCGACAAGCCGCTTGCCGGGGCGGTCCTGAGCATCGCCGACGACCGCGGTCGTACACTGGCGGCCGACGGCACGTGGGATGCAGAGGGCAAGGCCACCGTCACCACGGGCGAGGACGGCCGCGTGACCGTCTCGGGCGTGGACTCGGGCAAGCTGGAGGTCCGCGAGCTCAAGGCGCCCAAGGGCTACACCGCCTTTGGGGGCACGCGCTCCGTGACGGTCAAGGCCGAGGGCCTGGACGTCGACCAGGTGGCCGCCGCCAAGCCCAAGCTCACCATCACGGCCGAGTCGCCCCTGCGCGCCGACAACGCGGACGGGTCGACGGGCGGCCTGGAGGCGTCGCTCATCAACACGCCCGCCGGCACGCCCCCTAGCATCTTCACCGGAGGCTTTATGCCCTTGACTGGCGATACGGCAATGTTCACCGCGGCCGTCGTTGCGGTCGTCGGAGCCGCGCTCATCGTGGTCGCGCTCCTGGTCAAGCGGGGAGGTGGCAGCCATAAAGAGTAGCTGGCAGCCCCACAGAGAGCGGGGCTAGACGTAACGAAGCAGATGCTTAGAAACAGAAACACAATGACCGATCGAATGGAAATCAACCGGAAAACGGAGGAAAAGAAGATGAGCATGAGCAAGAACATCGCACGCCTGGCAGTGACGGCAGGCCTCACGGCGGCGTTGAGCTTCGGCGGCGTGATGGCCCCGGTCACGATGGCGTTTGCTGAGGGCAACACGACCGTGACGTTCAATGATCCTGATTATGCAGCGTCCACGACCTATAAGGGTATCCAAATCTTCAAAGCGAAAGTGACCAAGGACAACGGGACCACGTCAGTGAGCGGCATCGAGTGGGCTGGCACTGGCACTGAAATCCAGACGGCTGTCGTTAATGCCATCAAGAAAAAGGACAATACTTATTCCAGCGACAACGCACAGGATGCAGCCGATTGGTTGAGCGCCAACGCTGAGGGTACTGGAACCGGCTCGAAGGTCGCGAGCGACAACGTCTTCAGCTTAATCGCCGCTAACCTGAAGGACAGCACGGCTTGGCAGAAGACAACCAAGGGCGACGCATCCCTTTCTAAGCTCGACGCCGGCTACTGGCTCTTCCTTACTGATAACGCTGGCAAGCCTGACGGTAAGTCGACCGATGCGTTCACCTCTCCTGTGTACGCCGTGATTGACGGTACGAATACGACGGTGACAATTACCCCCAAGAAGAGCATCCCCACTGTCAACAAGCAGATTCTTGCCGCGACTTCTGCTGATCCCACGCAGCTGACAAATGGTTGGGCTGGCGTTGCCAACTCTCAAATCGGACAGGAAGTGACCTACAAGCTTACCGGTAAGGTTGCGGATAACTACGCCACCTATGACTCCTATGCATACAAGTTCACGGATACTCTTTCGAATGGCCTCGACTACGTGGATGGTTCGCTTAAAGTCTATGCAGTGAACAACGGTGTTTATACTCCCATCAATAGCGGCTATGACCCGACTACTCCAACTGAGGACAACCGTGTTTTGACTGTTAACTTTGCCGTTGACAAGGCCACGGGCAAAAAGGGTCTCAAGGATATCGACTCCGTAAATGCCGACACGGAGATTGTTGTCTTCTATAAGGCGAAGCTCAACAAGAATGCCGTTACAGGTAACGGCACTGAGGAAAAAAGGGGAAACTATAACGCTGTTAAGCTCGAGTACTCCAACAACCCCTATACCGAAGGAACAGGAACGTCTGTCGAAGGTGGCGCTGGCGACTTCACCTTTAAGCTCAACCTCAACAAGGTTGATCAGGGCACCGAGAAAGGTCTTGAGGGTGCCGAATTCAGTATTCAATCTGCTGATGAGGATACTTTGAATCAATATGTTGCTTCAAAAGATAATTCAGACGGAACTGTCGTTGCTGGTCAACTTGTGAACTTTAGCGGCACGGCTCTTCCGGATTATCTCAAGTTCTCTTCTGACGATAAAGGAAAGATTGAAGTAAAGGGCCTTGATGCTGGTTCCTACAAGGTAACTGAGATTAAGGCGCCAAACGACAAATATACCGTTGCTAATCCCTTCACCTTTACCATTAAGGCAGAGTATAAGAATAATGCGGCAGAACTTGAGAAGATTACGGTCAGTCCTTCTGAAAATGATGAGCATCGTTCCGATGTCGCTCTCGGCACGCTCAACAACACTCCGGGCGACAACACGCTAACCGCCACGAATGGTACTGCTGCTAATGTCGAAACCGGTGAAATTAACATCACCGTTGGCGATACCAAGAAGGTTGGCCTCCCGCTGACCGGTCTTAACGGTGTGACCTTCACTTGGATCGCTGGTGGCGCGGTGCTGTGCATCGGCGTGGCGCACCTCATCCGCAGCCGTAAGCAGGCTGAGGAGTCCGAGCAGGAGTAACGCTCATTCAACCATCCCTTTGGCGGGTGGGATGTGATGGCCATGAGACTTGCGGACACTTTTCTCGTCCATCTACGTTCTTGCTTTGCCATTCTCTTTTCGGGGCAGACTTCGCACTGGAGTTTGCCCCGTTCTTTTGGACATAGCAGCCGGGGCGCCATTGCCCGAAGGATCGAGCGTTTGATTGTCGAACAAATGTTTGCAAATATTGCATTTACGAGGTGTGAGTGCGAGCACGCGCGCTAAAATTGCCTTGCGACGCATCCCGTGCGCGGGCGGCCGACGACTCGATCGGAGGTCCCCAAATGCTGAAATTCCTTAACGCGCTCGCCGCCCTCGCGGCGGTGGGCACGTTCGTCATCGCGTTTCTTGACTCGTATGAGGTTCGGTTTAAGGTCCGTAGGCGCACGCGCGGTGCGGACGGTAGAAGGCATTTGCGCCGCAACAAGCGCAAATAAGAATGCCCGGGGGTCGGATCCCGGGCATTTAACAAAAGCTGAAAACTAGGCCGCCCGCGCTCCCAAACATTTACGCGGGGTGCGTCGTTTTCTATTGATATTGTATCCCGAATCGCCCCGCCGATCCGGGACATTTTGAAAACTCAAATGCTGGCTTATCCTCGACTGGACGGTGCAGTCTAGCTGCGTTGTCTGGCGTGGAAGCTTGCTAATCGGCTATTATTTGTTTAGACAACTTGAGTTGTAGAGGAGTGACCGGCGATGGTGCAGGGCGCCAAACATATGAAGAGCAATAACGCCGCGGGCAACGGTGGCTCAAGCCCCCAGCCCAGACCTCAACCAAAATCTAAGCGCCGTCGCAAGCGACTGCCGCGCTGGGCCGACCGGCTCATCACCATCGTCATCATCCTTATTGGCGTGGGCCTTATGACCTGGCCGTGGATCTTGGACCGGCTCGAGGCCTCGGGCGTGTTCAATCAGATCAGCACCGTGTCCAGCACCGTGGACGCGCTGTCTGCCGAGGAGCGCGAGCGCATCCTGCTACAGGCGCGCTCCTTTAACGAGCAGCTGGCGGGCGAGGCTACCGAGCTCCCCGCCGACCAGATCGAGCCCTACGACCAGCAGCTCATCTTTGACCGCGACCCCATGATGAGCTGGGTCGAGATCCCCTCCATCGACGTGAGCATGCCCATCTACCACGGCACGAGCGAAGAAGTCCTCATGGCGGGCGTCGGCCACCTGGAGGGCACGAGCCTACCGGTGGGCGGTACCTCGACGCATTGCGTGCTCACCGCGCACTCGGGCATGCGCAACCTGAGCATGTTCGACGACATCCACTCGCTGGAGCCCGGCGACCTGGTGCTGCTACACACCATGAACAAGACGCTCGCCTACAAGATGGTGGACTCCGAGGTCGTGTTGCCCGAGGAGATGGAGTCGCTGGCTATCGAGCCCGGCGCCGACAAGGTGACGCTCGTCACCTGCACGCCCTACGGCGTGAACGACCACCGTCTGCTGGTGCATTGCGTGCGCACCAAGTACAACAAGAAGGACGTCGACAAGCAAAAGTCGCTGGCCGGCCGCCACTGGGGCAAGCGCGAGTTTGCCGTGCTCATCGTGGTCGTAGCCATTGTGCTGTTGCTGCTGGACATCGTGATCCACGCGGTCCGCAAGCGCCGCAAGGCCAAGGCCTCGGCATAAGACATTCTCCAGAACCACCGCAATGGGGACAGGCACCTTTGTGGTGGGCGGGACTTCCAAACCATCACAACATTCGATGAAAATCGCGATTTTGACGAAAAACATCGAATGTTGTGATGGTTTTCGTTGCGGGCGGGACGGTTTTCGCTGTGGACGGTGCGGTTTCGCTGCAGAACCGCCAGCCTGCCGCCTGCCAACCGCCGCCCTCGTTACGTTTTCGCTGCATTTGGGTAAAGCGCCTGCTCCAAGTCG
>CATYJC010000004.1 GCA_958407555.1 uncultured Collinsella sp.
AAGAAGACGGCCACCGTGCCGGGGCCGGTATGCGAGCCAATCAGGGCACCGATGCTATTGATCTCAATCTTGCCTTTGAGCTGCGGAACCTGTTCCTCTATCAGTGCCGCAACGGCCTCGGCGTCCTCGCGGCACGCCGAGTGCGACATGATGCACTTGCCCGAATAGTTCGCGCCGTCCTGCACATGCGCCATCACGGTCTTGGCCATCTCGGAGATCGCGCGCTTCTTGGTGCGAATCTTCTCGCGTGGCGCCAGCTCACCTTCGCAATCGACCGTCATAAGCGGGCAAATCTTAAGCGCCGTGCCGATGATCGCGCTCGCGGCCGAAATGCGACCGCCGCGCAGGTAGCTCGACAAATCGGTCGAGAAGAACCAGTGGTGCAGGTTGAGTTTATGCTCCTCAATCCAAGCGGCCGTCTCGTCGAGCGAAGCGCCGCTATCGCGAACGTCGGCGGCACACTCCACCAGCAGGCCAAAGCCCGAAGACGCCGCCAGCGAATCGATGACGCGCACCTTACCGCCCCGGGGATAGCGATCCGCGAGCATCTGCGCCGCAACGCAGGCCGATCCATACGTGCCCGAAATACCCGACGACAGCGCCAGGTGCAGCACGTCTTTACCCTCGGCAACAAACGGCTCCCAAAACTCCTCGTACTCACCCACGCTCACCTGAGACGTCTTGGGCATGGCGCCCGCGGCAATCTGGGCAAAAAACTCGTCCGGCGTAATCGACTGATACAGATCGTCCGTATAGACAACATCGTCGATCTCGTAATGAAAACACACGACAGGAATATTGCGCGATGCAAAGAACTCACGGGTTCGATCGGCGGCGGATTCACAGGTCAGGACAAAATCACTCATATGAGGCTCCTTACTCATTGCTGCGCAAATTATCGCACAGCAAACGTGAATACGGTACAAATGTCCACTATTTACCAAATTGAACCAAAGGTAGTGAACATCTTTACCGTCATCCTCTCTATCGATCCAGGAGACATGCGCCTGCAAAACGACCCCGCGTCTCCATTCAACCGCCATATCCACCTCAACTAAATCGATTTACCAAACCGTTCGGCCAACAATTCGACCTCCCATCTCCAAACGAAACAAAAGCGGCGCATACTGATAAACGCTTGACGCTGTTTTATCAGTTTTACCAACCACATCGGAAGGTGCCTCATGGTCGCATTCGATCGCAATCCGCAAAACTTCAAGTATCTGCGCCTGCTGTCGAGACAGTTCCCCACCGAGCAATCCGCATTCACCGAGATCATCAACCTCTCGGCCATCCTCAACCTGCCCAAGGGCACCGAGCATTTTATGAGCGATGTGCATGGCGAGTACGAAGCCTTTATGCACATCCTCAACAACTGCTCGGGTGTTGTGCGCGAGCATGTCGACGAGATCTTTGGCGACACGCTCTCCTTTGACGAAAAGGGCGAGCTGTGCACGCTCATCTACTATCCGCGCGAGAAGATCGATCTTGTCCGCAGCCGGCGCGAGGACTCGCCCACCTGGTACAAGACCATGCTCGACCAGCTCATTGTGGTTGCCCGCTCGCTTTCGAGCCGTTATACCCGCTCCAAGGTGCGTAAGGCCATCCCGCGCGATTACGCCTACATCATCGACGAGTTGCTGCACACGCATCCAGACGAGAACAACTACCGCGTGCGTTATCACGAGCGCATTATCGAATCCATCTTGGAGACCGCCAGCGCCGATGACTTTATCGAGTCGCTCGCCTCGCTCATCAAGCGCCTCGCCGTCGACCACCTGCACTTGGTAGGCGACATCTTCGATCGTGGCGGCGGCGCTGCCAAGATTATGGACCGCCTGCTCACCTACCATTCGCTCGACATCCAGTGGGGCAACCACGACCTGCTGTGGATGGGCGCTGCGGCCGGTGAGCCCGCCTGCATCGCCACGGTGCTGCGCAACAACCTGCGCTACGACAATTACGAGATCCTCGAGAACGACTACGGTATCTCGCTGCGCGAGCTTGTCGCCTTCGCCGATTCCACCTACACCGCCGGTGAGTCCATCACCCCGCTAATCAAGGCCATCAACGTGCTGCTCTTTAAGCTCGAGGGTCAGATTATCCAGCGCCACCCCGAGTTCGACATGACCAACCGCCTGCTGCTCGACAAGATCGACCACGACACCGGCACGGTCACACTCGCCGACGGCAGCGTGTGGCCGCTCACGACCAACGACTTCCCCACCGTCGACCCGACGGACCCCTACACGCTCACGCCCCAGGAGCAACACATCATCGACAAGCTCGTGTCCGAGTTTGTCACCGCCGATCACCTGCATCGCCATATCGATTTCCTCTACACCCACGGCTCGATGTACAAGGTTACCAACGGCAACCTGCTGTTCCATGGCTGCGTGCCGCTCAACGAGGATGGCACCTTTAGCAGCATGAACTGCCTGGGTACCTGGCACGCCGGCCGCGATTATCTCGATTTTTGCGACCGCATCGCCCGCCGCGCCTGGCGCGTGGGCGACCGCGACGCCCTCGACTGGATGTGGTACCTGTGGATCGGCTTTAACTCACCCGCCAGCGGACGCCTGGTGCGTACCTTTGAGCGCGCCTATATCGCCGATAAGAGCACCTGGGTCGAGCCAATGGACCCGTACTTTACGCTTACCAAGTCGCCCTCGGTCTGCGACGACATCATGCGCGAGTTCGGCGTTGCCCCCATGGCATGTTCGCCGACCGGCCACATCATCAACGGCCATACGCCCGTCAAGACGACCAAAGGCGAGCAGCCCATCCGAGCCGACGGCAAGCTACTGGTCATCGATGGCGGCTTCTGCCGCGCCTACCACCCCAAGACGGGCATCGCCGGCTACACGCTTATCTCCAGCTCGCGTGGATGTCGCCTTAAGTCGCACCGAGCCTTTACCACGGTTGCCGAGGCGCTCACCCGCAACATCGACATCGAGAGCGAGACCAACCGGTTTGACCAGGCCGACCGTCGCCGCATGGTGAGCGACACCGATACCGGCGTCAAGATTCGCAGCCAGATCCAGGACCTGCGCCAACTGCTCGATGCATATAGAAACGGTGCTATCGAGGAGCGCGCCTAGCCCCGCCTGCGCGGATTGGCTAAACTTGCTGAGTTTGTCATCCCCACGGCGCCCCGGCGCCACCCTAAGGCAGGTACCATGCAAAAGCTCCTTGCGCAGATCATGAAGTTTGGCGTCGTCGGCGTCATTGCCACCGTCATCGACTTTGGCATCATGAATCTGCTCCACTACGGCCTGGGCCTCAATATCCTGATCGCCAACACCAGTGGCTTTATCGTCTCGCTCATCTTTAACTACGTCGCGAGCATGAAGTACGTATTTGCACACAAGGAGGGCATGAGCCGCCGCCGCGAGTTCATCATCTTTGTCGTGTTGTCCGTTATTGGCTTGGCACTCAACGACGGTATCGTGCTGGCGCTCAACGCCGGCCTGGGGCTCGAGGCCAATATCGCCAAGATTTGCGCCACCGCGCTGGTCATGGTCTACAACTTTGTAACGCGCAAGATTTTCCTGGAGGGCGAGCAGACCAAGTAGCTCGGCCTCCTCGTTGCACTACGGGGCCCACGAACGACGTGCTTCGAACGCCGCGTTGTTCGTGGGCCCTGCTCGTTTACGGGAAGATTTGCAACGTTTGCGGATTACCTCTTGAATATTTGGCGAGTTCGTATAGTTCTTGCCAAAGACCTTACGTTTCCCATGCAAAAGCTCTAAAGTATCTCGTTGCTCGATTCGTCAACGCATTGGATGTGATTACGTGCGCAAGGCACTGGCACAACCTCATACCAAGCAATTCCTCAAGTTCGCTGTCGTGGGTCTTATCTCCTTTGGCATCGACTGGGGCATGCTCATTGCGCTCGTCGAGCTGTTCCACCTCGACTTTTTGATGAGCACCACGATCTCGTTTACCACGTCCGTCGTGGTCAACTACTGGCTCAGCATGAAGTACGTGTTCGACCATCGCGAGGGCATGAGCCGCAAGCGCGAGTTCACGATCTTCACCATCCTGTCGGTGATCGGTTTGGGCCTCAACGATCTGTACATGTTTGTGGGCGTCACGTTTTTGAGCATCGGCTACCAGGCCATGAAGGCAATCGCCACGTTCTTGGTCACCTGGTACAACTACTTTAGCCGTCGCTTTTTCCTCGAGGGCGCGCAGTCGTAGTTTGTTCGACATTTGCTTGAAGGTATAACCGGTTGGAATTCTCGTTCCAACCGGTTTTTTTGTTTGCCGAGAGACCCGGCGACCCAGTCCTCTACGCATGAAAAACGGGCGGCCCGGATGTTTGTCCGAACCGCCCGTTTGGCGTGTTATGTCGAGGCCTCTAGCCTGTAACGTAATACCAGACGACTCTGTCGCCGTTGGATAAGACATAATTGCTGCACGCTGTGTTGGGTGTTACGCCGTTGACGGAGTACATCCAGCCGCTCGTGGCGCCATGCTCCTTCTCGGCCAAACCGCCAATGGCGGCGACATACGTGCCGAACGATGAGCCATGCGCATTCACGGAAAGGCCCAGAGCGCACAGGGCATCGTAGACCGTTGCACCCTCGTTAAAGGTGAAGGTGCCACTAGAAGACACAGGATTGCCCACAGCGCTCGATGTGACCGAAATCGTCACCGTGACGTAGCCAGGCTGCTGCGAGCCGCCCTGATTGCCCGCAGAGGCGCCGCCACTGTTGGATGCAGACCCACCGCCGGTCGCCGAGCCAGCGCTCGAAGAAGAGCCGTCAGAAGAACTCGATCCACCGGTGGATTTAGAGCCCTGTCCAGCAGACGTGTTGTTGGACGTCTTGCCGTCCTTGCTTTCGGACTTTTTCTCCTTCGAATCCTTTTTTGAGTCCTTCGACCCGTCCTTCGCATTGTCCGAAGATTTGGAGTCCTTGGACGCAACCTTGCCCGAAACGGCAGTCGAGCCGGAACCCGATGCGTCCTTGGCAACGACACTCTCCCCTGTCACAGCCTGAGCGATCCAATCGATGGACCATGCACCGCTGGAAGAAGGTTGGATAAAGCCTAGCGACACAACGATCAAAACGATGCAGACGGCCGTCAGGGCACCAACAAGCGCCTTGCGCCGCGGGACGGACGCCGCCGAAGCGGCGCCCTTTTGCTTTGCATCGTCGAGTTGAATGAACGATGAGTCGGGCTGCTTGGACTCGGCGTCCTGAGACTTATTGGACACAGCCCTCACCTACCGACGCTTGGTGAATACGAACACACCGATGACGGCGAGACCGATCACGCCGGCCGCCACACCAGCGATGGCGAGCGGATTGAAGCCAGATTGCTGCACAGGAGCCTCAGCGGACTTCTTATCAGACTTCTTGCTGTCCTTCTTGTCGGACTTGTCGGAATCCTTCTTGGAATCCTTGCCGTCCTTGGTTTTGGTCTTGGTCGCGGTCGACGACACAGGCTTCTGCCCAGGCGAAACGGCACCGCCGCTCTGCTGGCCACTCGTTCCGCTGCCGGAGCCGGCGCCATTGCCAGAGCCGCCCGCGTTGCCATTGGAGCCACCGTTACCGCCAGGGTTAACGACATTCTTGATCCACTTGGCATACAGCGTCATATCGGCCGTCACGACGTCCTTGGCGAAGTCCCACTTCTCGCCTTCGGCAGTGTACCAGCCGAGGAACGTATATCCGTCGCGGGTAGGGGCGGCCGGCTCGGAAACCATCTTGTTCTTGGCAACATAACGCGGTGCGACGTACGAACCGCCCTGTACATCGAACGCAACTCTCCAGGACTCGGCACCCGCTAGCTTAAAGAGGCGTCCCGAGTCATTGGCGTAGTACAGGTTGCCCTTCTCATCACAGATGATAGAAGCGGTGCAGTATTCACGATACTTTGCATCGGGCATGAATATCATTTGCGCCGCATCGTCGCCCAGCTTATAAGCGTAAACGCCGCCGGGCAGAGCGTTGCAGGTGAAGTACACGTACGTGTCGTTTCCTTGAACCGAGACGAGCGGGGTACTCTTGGACTCGCCCTTGTCTGCGCGGATGGTCTTTTTAACGCTCATAGTGCTCAGATCGATGACAGAGAGCGTTCCGTAACCCTCCATGTCCATGCCGCAGACATACGCCAGGCCGTTGCTCACTGCCGGCGTAGAGGTGGAGATGGCCGCGAAGGCAACGGGCTTGCCCTCGAGGGTCAGCTTGTCCCCGCTGCGACGAATCTTGTAGAGCGTTCCGTTATCGCGGGAGACCGCGAGATACGTGCCGTCGCCGTTCTCGCCAACCTCGACGGCAATGATGCCGGAGCGAACGGGCGTGCCTACGCTTACGCTCGAGAGCTCTTTGCCGTTGGAGCCATCAATGAGAGCAACCTTACCGGACTCGTTACCGATGATGATGTCGTCACCGGAGGCCGCAGCGCCCGCCCAGTAGTAGCCCTCGTTCTCGTTGGTCTCGGACTTCTTTTTGTCTGTTGTCCAGTCCACTTTGCCGGAAGCCAGGTCAACGCACACGAGCGCACCTTCTGAACCGTCGACAACAGTGAAGCCTGCGTAGGCCTTGCCGCCGGAGATGGTCACGGACGTGAGAGCTTGGGTATCTTTGATCCCGAGCGAAGGGGTCTTGTATCGACAGGCTATCGAGTACTGCCCATCCTTCTTGTCCAGAACAAAAATGCCGAGCGAGCCGTCCTCAAAAGGAACAACCAGATAGCCGTCTTTATAGGCGGGACGGCAGAAGTAGCCAATGTTCGCACCAATAGAGCAGCTCGCAAGCTCCTTCTTTCCGGTTTCAGAATCTATGAGCACAATGCGGTCGCCCTTAACCGCGCAAATATTACCGTCGATAATGAGCAAGTCCGAAACGCCTTTTGCACCGCCCTTGATATCCGCGGGCTCATCCCACGCAGATTCAGCTGCACCAGACGGAGTCGGCACTTCGACAACCGAGCCATTGGCTTTGCCGCCGGCAAACGCAGACCAGGCAGAGTCGAAGTTAGACTTAGGCGCGTTGGGGTCGGTCGTGAGGGCATCGGGGTCAGGCAGCTTGTCGTCAGCCGTATAGACCCAGGCGATAGACTTCGCGTCCTTCAGCTTGACGCTGCCCGCGCCCAAATCGGAAGGCTTGCCATCGATAAAGAGCTTCCAGTAAGCCCCAGTCGTAGAGTCCCATGCGAGCGTTCGCCCATCAAACGGCGATGTAATTGAGTTGAGGAACCAGCCCCATGTGCCCGTACCATAATCCGCAAAGATGCCGCTCTGCTTGAAGGCAAGTTCAGTCGCATCAGCCACGGTCGCGGTATCAACCATGGTGTAGTCAGCTGCAGGCACCCACGTCTGAACATTACCGCCGCTGTCAACACCGATAATCTGCAGGGAAGCCTTTGTCTGCCCAGGCACGGTACCGTCAGAGCCGTAGACCCAGGAAACTTTGTCACCGGCCTTGAGTGTGTAGTTACCGGCACCCACATTTGCGAGTTTGCCGTTGACAAAGAACTGCCAGTAATTCCAAGTGGAGGCGTCAACCTTTTCGGTCGAGAGCTTTACGTCCTCATCAAACGGAGAGGTGAGCGAGTTGAGGTACCAGCCGTAGGAGCCCGTCCCAGTGTTGGCGCCAATGCCAGCCTGCTTGAACACCTGCTCAGAGAGCTCCGCCGCGGTCGAGCCCCCCTTCACCTGGATGGTCGTGGGCTGAGCCCAGGTCTGCTGGCCGCCGTCCTTAGCCTGGCCAACGACCTCGCAGCTCACGGAGAGCTGGTCGGTGGGCGCCGGGTCGCCGTACTTGGAGTAGCACCAGACGACCGAGTCGCCGGCCTCGAGCACGTAGCCGCCCGCGCCAACCGATGCGGCCGTGCCGTTGATAAAGAGCTGCCAGTACGCTCCGGTCTGCGAATCATAGCCAAGCGTTCGGCCCGCGTCGACGGGCGAGGTGATGGAATTGAGGTACCAGCCCCAGGTTCCCATGCCGTAATCGGCGGTGAGCCCGTGCTTCTTGAAGAGCGCCTCAGAGAGGTCGGCGGCGGTAGACCCCGTTTTTAACGTATACGGCTCGGCGGCGGTCCAGGTCTGCTGGTTGCCATCGGCATCGATGCCGATAACCGAGCATGTTGCTGTAACCTTAGGAGCGACCTGACCGCTCGTTCCAAGCACGGTCACCGTCGCAGAGACGTCCTGGTTGGCAAGCTTTGCGTACGTGGCGTTATCTGGATAGCGCTCGGCGTAACGCGCGTACTTCTCACTGGAAAGGCGAGAAGTAATGGTGACCTTGGTGTTGTACTCAGGCTGCGTAACAAGAAGGCTCTCCGCAGAGACGACACTGGTGTCGCTCGACTTGAAGAGGCGCCACTGCTGGCCGCTCATGTCGTCGTAGCCCTCGAGCTCAACCGGGACGATGCCCGAGTCCGCAGCGTCGGTAGTCGCCTTGTCGTAGCTCCACGCGAGCTTACCGTCGGCGTCGAGATACGCCTTCTGGAAGGCGTGCATATTTGCGGTCACGCCGGCGGCGTCCTGGCCGTCGAGAATGGCCTCGGCGTAGCCCGCCTTGGCGGCCTCCATGAGCTTAAGCTCATTGTCGAGGTCGGCCTGATCCTGCGGCGCAACCGTGAAGCCAAGCGTCTTTGTGGCAGTGACCTCAGCGTTGTTCTTATCCGTAACCGTGCAGGTGAGTTTCGTGGAGACGGCGCCCTTACCGGCCTCGGGACGGAAGACCGTGCCCTTATAGCCGTTGAAGGTCACGTCATCGGTGCTCGCGGAGTACTCGACCTTATAATATTTGCCGTCGACGCCGAGCGTGCTCGTGCGCGGCATCTGCAGGTCGGCGGTCAGGCCGTCCTTGTTGGCAACCGTTTTGGTGTCGAAGTACTTGATATTGTCGTAGGTAAAGGCCGCATCGACCTTCTCCTGCAGTGCCTTCTTGTCGGCAGCGACCTTCTCGGGGTCGCCCTTGACGGTCACGGTGAAGTCGTGCGATCCCTCGACATCGCTCGGGCCACCGCTCACAAACGAAACCGTCGCGGTCAGCGTTACGGTGCGATCGCTCGAAACGCGCGTCACCTTGCCGGTGTAGTCGTCCCAGCCATAACCGGACGGCCAAATGACATCGCCGTCGGAGCTCTTCCAGCTAACCTCGAACTTGCTCTTGGAGCCCGCGCGATACGGAAGCGTGAGGTTGGACGTGACGGACTCAGCCGAATCGCCCGCAGCGTAACCGATGGCAACCTGCTCGGCGGCATCGTCGAGCATCTGCTGCACACGAGCCTCGTCCCAAGCAACCTGCACCGACTTACTGGGCTGGTAATACTCGGTCTTGCCATCGCGCGACAGCTCAAACACGACGTCGGCGCTACGCAGACCGTCAATGTTGTAACCGGTGTAGTCGTTGGGGTCAATGAAGAAGAACGTCACATCGCCGTTGGTCTTATCCTGAGCGTCGGAGATACCGACCGTGGCCTTGTCATCCTCTGCATTAAAGGCAACGCAGCCCTCGGAGACCTTGACGTCGATGTCGTTGTAGCCGAGCTCGGCAAGTTGCGCCTTCAGAACATCGTTGACGTTGCCGCCCTTGGCGCTGTAATCAACAGCGATCTGCTTGTTGGCATCGGTGAGCTTTTGGACCGCGGCCTCAAGCGAGCCCGCGGCGATAACCTTGTTGGCGGAGACGAGCTCGACCGTCGAGTTGCCGCTCGTGGCGACTGCCTTCAGATACTTGCCGGCAGCAGATGCCGAGACCGTTGCCGTGGCGCCCGACATATCGGACAGCAGCGTCCAGTCGGCCGCCGGAGCCTTCGCATCATCAGCCGCGTACCACGCAACCGTCGTCTGAGCGGTCACGTCGATGCCGTTGGTGGTCGAACCGTCAGCGCGCTTAGCCTGCACCGTCGCCTTGACGCTGTCGCCCGAAACGAGATGGGTCGTGTCGCTATTGATTTGCGGGCTGGCGATTACGCGCAGCAGGTTATACTCCCCCGCCGCGGTAACGCTGTCCGACGAAACCCATTCAACCGTGTTGTCGAGAGCGCTCGCCGTAACCTTGATCTTCTTGCCAACAAGCGCGTCCGAAATAGTCAGGCTGCCATCGGTCGTATCGATGCCGTCGGTAAGCTCGGTCCAATCGGCATCGCCCTCGCCCTTGGCATACCACGCCATGGTGAGCTCGGCATCGTCGGGCACGTCCTTGGTCGTGCCCGACCAGCTTCCCGGCACCTGCACACTCGGCGTGATCTTTGAACCCACGCTGAGCGTAACGTTCTTATTGGCAAGCTCAATGCTCGCAAGCTTGTACTGACCCTTAAGCGTCACGGGGCCGAGCGGGGCAACGGACTGCGTGCCGCCGGAGGAGCTCTTCTTCTGCGTGCTGGAAACGGTATTTTCGCTCGTCACCTTCACGCGCAGATACTTGCCGGCATGGGCAGCGTCAACGGTATAGGTGGCCTCGGTAGCACCGGGGATATCAGTATAAGCGGAGTCAGAGCTCGAGCTGGTATTTGCATACTGCCACTGATAGGTCACATTGTCGGTACGTTCGATATGACTGTAGTTCGAGCCGTCCTTTTTGCGCACCTTGGTCTTGAGCGTATCGCCTACGTGCACGCCATTGGTGGCGGGAGAGCCCTCAAACTGTACGTCGTAAAGCTCAACTTGGCCAGCGACGGACACAGGACCCGCCGCATAGTACGGCTTCTGCTCGCCATAGCCGCCGTTGGCCTTGGCCACGACGTAGTAGCCCTTGAGGGCGGCGGTCACCGTCAGGGTGTTGCCAGTCTCACCCTCGATAGGCGTGTTGCACGAGCTCGCGTATCTCGAGGTGCCCTTGTACCACTGCCATGTAACATGTGAATCGGCGGTAACGTCAGTGGAGCCCGCCTTTGCGGTCGCCGTAATCGTGGAGCCAACCTCGACTTTGCCCGAAGTCGGGCTCATAGTCACGCTTATGCCATTAATTGAACCGGCAGCAGCAACGAGAGCACCCGTCGAGTTGGTCAAGCTCGAAGAGCCGATCTTCGAAGACACCTTACACTTGAGGTACTTGCCACCCAAAGCGTCGGTAAGCTCGAGGGTCTCACCCGTGGCGCCCGCAATGTCGGTATACGTGCCACTCTTGGTGTCAGAGCACTGCCACTGATAGTTGAGCTTGCTCGCGTCGATAAACGTCGAGGCGCCCTTCTCCTTGGCGCGAGCCTGGGCGGTATCGCCAACCGCGAACACGGAGTTGTTGGTCTTGGGATTGATGAGCGAAACCGCGTAGACGTCCACCGCACCGGCCTGTTTGACCTTGTTGGAGGTGGTCTTGCTCACCGTATTTACGCCAGCAGTAGCCTCGACTCTGATGTACTTGCCCTCGAGGTCATCGGTCACCGTGAGGGAAGCGCCCGTCTCGCCCTCGATCTTGGTAAAGCCCGAGTACTGCGAGGTAGATGCGGACCAGGTGTAGGTGACCTTGGCGTCGGAGCCCGCGGGGCTCGACCAATCCTTGTACGGCGTCGCCATCAGAGTATCGCCTATGCTCGGCGCGTCGCTACTCAGCTTGACGTTGTAAAGCTCCATTTGGCCGGCGCCCAGCACGGGGCCGGGGATGCTGTTAGGATTAATGCCCGAGCCGTACGAAACAGAGGGGCCGTAGTGGTCCTTGCCGTCTGCCGTCACCTTGCAGATGAAGTATTTGCCCTCCATCGCGTCAGTGATGGTGAGCGACTGCTCGTGGCCTACGACCTCGGTGTAATCGGCGGCGTCACTGCTGGCCTTGACCGTGCCGGCGAGCCAGGTATAGGTCCAGGCGCCGGGGTTAGCGACCGATTTGGTCTCGGTCGTAGGGTCGCCCCAGTAGTCCTCGGTCTCGACCTCATCATACATATTGGCCCAGAGCGTATCACCCACATTGAGCGCGCCGGACTTCGTCGAATACGAGTTGTCCTTATCCTTGGTGTCCTGGATGAAGACCTTGGCCTCGCTGGAAAGCGTCGTGGCAGAAGCGGCGGCAACGGCGTTCTTCTGCTCCGAAGCAGCAGGCGACGAAGCAGAGTTCTCGGACTCAGTCGCGTTGTCTGCGGCGGTGTCATCGCCATTCGCAGCACTCGCATTTGCGCCCTGATCTGCGTCGACGCCATCGGCAGCAGCGCTCGCCGCTGCACTGTTCGCGTCGGTGCCGGCAACAGTGCCCTCATCGGCCGCCGTGCCCTCGCCGCCCGTCGCAGCCTGGGTCACGGCCTCGGCAATGCCCTCGGCGCCCTCGGCCCACATCTGGGCAGGCGTCGTTCCAAAAGCCATGGCAAAAGCCAGGAACGCCACCAGACCGCGCTTGGCTACGCCGCGGGCAATCGCTCCATGACGACGCCACGAGGCGCGCTGGCGCTCGTCCTCAAACATATCCATTTGTCTCCTATTGTCTGAACTTGGAGCATTGCCCAGCGGCTGCCCCACGTCATCGCGCACATTGCGCTCGAGTACCCCCATCGGGTCCCCCTTCCCTCCAGAGCCCAACGCGTACCGGCGGCATGCGCCGCGGCCGCGTACAAGATGGGAGGCGATCCGACTTAACCTTACCGACCCGGGCGCGCCGTCCGATCTGCGACGCGACCATCCCGGGCCAAGAGGAATTACGGTTACTGGTACAGCCGGGGACTTGCACCCCGATTCTCCCAAACACGCAGGAAAACCGCGCATTCGTGCGTCTCCGCACCACCATCTAGGCCATCGATTATTACTGTCAGTATGGTAGCACGCAAAAGGGCCCCGCACACAGGCGAAGCCCAAGGTAAAAGCTATGGTTTGCGATAGGAGAATGCGGTGACGGTCACGGCCTCTAGTGCTTGCCGCCGTGGCTGTTGCGCCAGATTTCGCGGCCCAGCATCAGCGCCAGCACCAGCGCACTCACGTAGCCCATAAAGCCAATGACCGGGATACCGAACACAACCGGCTCGATGCGCGCGTAGTACACCACCGACGAACCGATAAACAGACCGGCGATCACAATTGCCATCGACATGCGGTCGATAATTCCACCCAGCTGCCGCAGTGCCTTATCGCTGCTCATGATCTGCGTGTTTACCTTAAGCTGGCCGCGCGTGAGCATGCGCGACGCCAAGCCCAGATACTCGGCCGCCTCGAGCGAGCCTTTTGCCGCGCGATAGCTGCTCGCGGCAAGGTCGCGTCCCATTTCGCGGACGCGCGCATAGGTGCTCTTCTCGTTTTTGATGTGCGTCTGGATGATCTGGATCATGTTGACGTTGGGCATATACTCGGTCAGCAGGCCCTCGAGTGTCACCATGCCACGGGCGAACATCGTCACCACGCTCGGCAGCTCAACGTCGTTTTTGCGCGCCAGGTTTAGCAGCGAGGTCAAAAACTCGCCGATATCCAAATCCTTAAGATCGAGACCCGCAAAGTCGGCGACGATAAAGTCCAAGTCAGACAAAAAGGCCGAATGGTCGAGCTCGGCCGAGTCGCCGCGCGTCACGGCAAAGCGCATGAGCGAATCCTTGAGCTTGGGCACGTCACCCTCGGCCACGGCGAAAATCATGTCCTTGACGATACCGCGGTCGTGACTCGACATGCGCCCGACCATGCCCAGGTCGATAAAGTAAACGATGCCGTCCTTGAGGATGATGTTTCCCGCATGCGGGTCGGCATGGAAAAAGCCGTCATCGAGCACCTGCGTCGAATAGTCCTCGACAATCGCCGAGCCGATTTTTTCCAGGTCATAGCCCTCGGCCACCAGGCGCTCGGGATCGGCAATCGAGATGCCGTCGATGTAGTCCATGACCACCACGTGCTCGGTGCAAAGGTCCAGATAGGATTTAGGGCACGACACGCCGTGCACGCTTTTGTGGAAGTCATAGAAATCGTTGAGGTTTTTGGCCTCGGCCAAAAAGTTGGTCTCCTCGCGAAACGAGGTCCACAGCTCTTCGACCACGCCATGCAGGTCCACAAACTGATCGGTGTTGACAAACTTAGAAACGATGCGCACCACCGAACGGATGATGTCGATGTCCTGCGCCATGACCTGCTGCGCGCCGGGGCGCTGCACCTTAACGGCCACGTCCTCACCGGTCACCAGGCGGGCGCGGTGCACCTGCGCGAGCGACGCGCTTCCGAGCGGGTTGGGGTCGATCGCGTCGAACATCTGCCCCAGACGCTGGCCGTACTCCTCTTCCAGACAGCGAAGCACTACCTCATACGGCACCGGCTCTACGTCGGAGCGCAGGCGACGCAGCTCGTCGCAAAACCGCTGCGGCAAAATCTCGGACCGGTTGGCCAGAATCTGCCCCATCTTGACGAACATGGGGCCGAGTTCTTCGAGCAGGCGGCGCAGGCGAACCGGCGTGAGGTTATCCCATACGCGGTACTTTTTGATCAGGCGAACGATCTGCCCAATGCGTTCGCGGCGGCCTGCCGGCGTGAGCTGGTATTCCTCATCCGGCGCCATCGCGTCGGGCTCCTCGGGCACCATATCGACAGCGCGCGGCTTCTTGCGAGCGCCCGAGACGGCGGCATCGACCTCGTCGACGACCGCCGCCTCGTCGCCCAAGGGATCTAGATTGTTGTAATCGGTGGTGGAATCTGCCATCTGCGCTGCTACTCGGCCTCTTCGGTGTCCTCTGCATCGTCGGGCTCAACGGACTCGACGGGCACCGAGGTCACGTTGTCCTCGACCGAATCGACGATGTCACGTACATGGGCCAGAAAGGCCGTGCGCTCGGGGGCGGTCATAACGCGGACGCGGGCCAGGATGAGCTCGTCGAGCACGCGCTGTGCCGCAGTCTCGCCCTGCATGCCCAGGCGCTCGGTCAGGTCGGAGATGGTGCCGCCGGCCTGCTCGAACATGTCGGACACGCTGCGGGCGATATCGGGAGTGCCGGCGTCCTTGCGCACCTGCTCACCCTTGGTATTGAGGTCGTCGAGGACCTTCTTGCCGCCCTCGACGGCAACGGCGGCGGCACCGAAGCCCACGTTGATGGCACCGTTAACAAGCTGATCGAATTTCATAACCATGGTTGGCTCCAATCATGAACAACTGCATTGGCCTTCTTGTACCCAAGATTGGGTGAACGACACAAAATCGTTTTATCCCCGGGATAGAAATCGAGCGGGGCAAAGCCTTTGACGGCGTTTGTCCCGCTCGTACGCCGCAAGGCCGTCTTTACCTTACGTTGTCGTTCATCGCGAAGGAGTTCTTCATGGCACAGCTCGTGGTGTAGAGCACCTTGCCCAACAAGGCGTCGGTCTCCACGCGCACAAGCTCGGCAAAGGCCTCGTTAGCACGGGCGAGCTCGGCAGGCACCTCGGCCTCGGGCAGCGCGGCTACGACAGCGTCAACGTCGTGAATCTGCTTGTGGCCCATGCCGCCGACCTTCTCCTGATAGTCCTCGACCGCGCGACCGCACTCGTGGAAGCGAACATCCGCCAAGGCACCGATCAGGCGATTTGCCCAATAGAAATTCTCGGACGTCACGCGAGCCTGCGTGTCGGCATAGTACTCGGGCATGGTCTCGACATTGGCGTACAGCGGCACGAGCGCGTTAAACGAGTTGGAGCCAAACGCCATCCACTGCACGGCGCGATACGCCGGCTGCGCATAGGGGCGCAGCTGCAGCACGGCGAGCTGACTGTTGCGGTTGATGCCGATGGGACGATAGGCGCCGCGCGTGGCGGGGGTACCCTTGCTGCCGTAGCAGTCGTACTCCGTGCCCTGGTAGTGGCTCGAAAGCACGTACTTGATGTCCTCGATGGTCACCTTGCGCTCGGGCACGCGGCTCCAGGGGATGTCGTCGCTCTCGGGCGTGTAGTCGGCGTCGGGACCGTCCCACACATCGCTGGGGTTGAGGCAGCGCTGCATGTACCAGGCGCGCGGCGTGTTGTAGACGTGGTCGCTGTCGCTGTGCGAGCCAAAGGCCTCGCGCGGGTTAAAGACCGCAGCGGGACCGTCGCCCTCGACGCCCAGCGTCAGGTCCAGATGCCACTCGGCCATCCAGGAGCGCAGGTCGGCGGAGCACATGTGGTCGACCTGCGCGCCCTCGGCATCGTCCAGGTCAAAGCTATCGATACCCAGCTGGTTAGGCATGGTCACATAGGCGTCATCGGGCACGCGCTTGGCGATCCAGTGGTGGCCGCCGATGGTCTCGAGCCACCAGATCTCGTCAACGTCGCTAAAGGCGATGCCGTTGTTCTCGTAGGTACCGTAGCGCTCGAGCAGATCACCCAGGATACGCACGCCATCGCGGGCAGACTTGGCGTACGGCAGCACCAGGGTCACCATATCCTCCTCACCCAGGCCGCCGGGCTGCGCCGGAACATAGCCGTCCTCGCCCTCGTTGCCCTTGGCGGGCACGTAGTCCACGAGCGGATCGGCGCCGCGGACGCGCTCGTTGGTGGTGAGCGTCTCGGTTGCGGACATGCCAACATTGAGCTCGTTGAAGCCGGCCTCGGCCCAAATGCCATGACCGGGGACAACGTCGGGGACGCTTGTATAACGCATGGGATTATCGGGCAGCTCAACGGTCAGGTGGCTCAGGACGCTCGTGTAGACGCGCGGCTGTTCATCGGGATGCACCACGCACATGCGCTTGGGCTCAAACGCCCCGTTGGACGAGTCCTCATTTCGGGCAACCAGGGTCGACCCGTCGTAGCTCGCGTTCTTACCAACCAAAATCGTTGTGCACGGCATGCGCATCCTCCTTGAGCGAAGAAATCAAACGGCAACAGTGTATCGCTTCGGCGCAAAAAGGGCGAAACAGCCGCCCCGGCAACCCCTGTGGTCAAAAACGACTATTTCGATGCGCGCTCCGCCGCCTCGATCACGTGCTTGGCGAGAATCGCAGTGGTCACAGCCCCCACGCCGCCCGGCACCGGAGTAATTGCGCCAACGATCGGTTCCGCAGCATCAAAATCGACATCACCGACCAGCTTGTCAGCGGCCTCGTCCCAGTTAATGCCCACATCGATGATCGTCTGGCCCTCGCGAACCGCATCCGCGCCAATCGTGCGTGCGCGTCCAACGGCCGCAACCACAATATCAGCCGCACGGCACTCGGCAGCCAAGTCGCGCGTATGCGTATGGCACATCGTCACCGTGGCATTGCGAGCCGTAAGCATGGCGGCAACGGGACGGCCAATCACGAGCGACCGACCGACGACCGCGACCTTGGCCCCATCCAGCTCAACGCTGTAATGGTCCAGCAACGCCAACACGGCTTCTGCCGTGCAAGGAGCAAAGCCCTCGCCTCGCCCCGAAAGCGTGGTGAGCAGCGAGGCCGGCGTCATGGAGTCAACATCCTTGGCGGGCTCGAGTGCCGCGGCAACTGCATCCTCGTCAAGCCCAGCGGGCAACGGACGAAACATCAGGCAGCCGTGAACAGCGGGGTCGGCATTGATGTCCTTAATAGCCGCCAACAGCTCGTCCTGTGAAACATCGGCGGGAAGCAAAACGCGGCGAGCCTCAATGCCAATCTTCTCGCAGCGCTTGAGGGCGCCGCGCTCGTAGGACAGGTCGTCCTCGCGCTCGCCCACACGAACGATGGCCAGTGTCGGCACGATGCCCTGTTCGCGCAGGGCGGCGCAACGAGCGGCAAGTTCCTCGGTCAAAGCGCGGGCAACGGGAGCACCCTTGAGCAGTTCGGCCATGGCTATCCCCTCTTCCTTGCGGCGTCAGCAGCACGGCGCGCCAGTGCATCGGCGCGCGGCAGCCACGTATCTAGTAGTTCATCGCACGCCGCCTCGAGTTCCTCGGCGCGCGCCCGGTCTTTCATAGATGTGGTGTTGGCAAAGAGCGTCAGGCTCGCGCCTTGCATGGCGGCGCGGCAGAACACGGCGCCGCATGCCACGTCGGACAGCAACTGGCGCGAACCCTTGTCGGCCATGTCCTCGAGCAGCGCCAGCGCGCGCCCGCAGGCATCCATGATCCGGTACGGCGGCATGGCCGCCACGCGCAACGCGTCCTGAATCGCCGCGGGTCGAGCCGGGTCCTCGCGCGGAATGCCGTACGACGCGGACACCTGGCCGTATGCACGAACATCCTCGGCAACCAGACCCACTAGTTCCTGCGCCAACTCGTCTGCCTGGGCAAATGCACGCGTCAGATCGTCCGCCCGATCGCTAAGCGCGGGATTGGTCGCCCCGTAGCGAGCGACCATCCCGCAAAGCGAGGCGCCCAGCGCGCCCACAAAGGCGCTCGCGCTACCGCCGCCGGGAACCGGCTCGCGCGCGGCCAGCGCCTCGGCAAACCCACGGCAGGTCTTGTCCATCATCTCTTGGCTCATACGTATGCACCTTCAAGTCATATAGATCGGTCGGGCGGCAACCGCCGACCAACCGCATCAAACACGTAATGATGCTAAGTCTAGCCCATAAGCACATGAGCGTCAGCACACCTGGCCATCGCGGATTTCTATGACGAACGATAGGCGTCGGCGCCGCAAACATGGGACACATGGCCCACCTTTCGAGACTCCCGAACGGCACAAACTGGGGCATATCTATAAGTAAGGAACCCGTTGGGGCACGGCCGCGCAACGGCCACAAGCGATGAACGGAGGCATAAGCCGCACAGTACACAGAGACATCCGCCGCCAGCGCAATCAGTACCCCAACAGCATGCGGCGCCGTGATGTCATCGGCAGACAAGGAGGACGCCGCCATGAAGAAAAAGACCCTATCGATCCTTTCCCTGTGCATCGCCCTCTTTGCCGCGTTTGCCGTTGTCGGCTGCGGCGGGAGCGCATCGGGCGTGGGCGGCAGCGCCGCTAAGAGCGAGAGCAAGGAAAAGGTCCCCGTCGCCGAAAAGACTGACTTCATTTGGTTTAAGGTCGAGATGCCCGAGGGCGTTGGCGTAAGCGACTCCGCCGGCAAGAACGCCGACAGGGTCCAGCTCACCTTCCCCGAAGACGAGAACGGTTCGGCCGATCGCTTTATCCCCGTTTGGAAAAAAGCGCTGACGGCAGAGAAATCCCACGCCGACCAGGCAGAAAAGAAAGGCGATACGTTCCAGTGGAAGAATGGCGGGTCCGTCGAGTATAACGGCAGGACGTGGCTCGTCGGAACGTACGAGGACAACAGCGGCGTCTCAACCCTCCTCTTTACCGACGTTGAGCCGGGAAGCGTCTACGTCCTCATCTCGAACTTCGATCTGCATAAGAAAGAAGCCGAGGCGCTCCTCAACTCCATCGAGTTCCCCGATGACATGGCGAAGGCAGTTGCCGAGGCACGCGAAGTCGAGATTTCGAGCATCGAGATCAAGCATTAGGGGCTCGCACGCAGCATCGCATGCGCAGTCATTAAATGATCGGACGCCCAGCCAGGGGAGGATCGGATCGGCCGGCCCTCCCCTCTTTTGCGCCCGGACATATTGCCACTTGCCGGCGCAAATCCGGCCCTCAGAATGGGACACATGGCCCACCCTTACGAGCCGCTCGCGCGTACAGTAAAGGCAGGTAATCCATGGACGGTTACAGATCGAGGAGGACACGACCATGAAAAAGAAGGCCTTTGCGATTCTCACCCTCTGCATCAGTCTCTTTGCCGCAGTTGCCTTGGTGGGTTGCGGTGGCAGCGGCGGCGCTACCGGCAGCGGCGGTGGCGGTGGAGCGGAAAAGCCAGCCGTGGATATGAGGACCGACTTCATTTGGTTTAAGGTCGAAGTCCCCGAGGGCGTCGAAATCACGGACGTCGCAGGCGATACCGCCGACAGGGCCCAGTTTAAGTTCACCGAGAGCGAGCATGCCAGCGACCGCTTCATCCCCGTCTTCGATCCTGACAAGAAGGCCGATGAACTGTTTGACTACGAGGCAAAGTGGAAGGCCAACTCCGGATGGACCGAGAGCGATCCCGTTAAGTACAACGGCAAGACCTGGCGCAGCGCCTACTTTACGCACTCGGGCGGCGTGACGACCGAGTACTTCACCGACGTTGACGGCGGCAGCGTGTACGTGCGCATCGACAACGTCGAGGAACACAAGGACGCCGTCGAGACCATGATGGAGTCTCTGGAATTTGCCGACGACATCGCCAAGGCCAAGACCGAGGCCATGGACGTTAAGCTCGAGGATATCGAGATTAAACGCTAAGCGACTGGCGAGCGCAGCGGGAAACACGGGCGCAGCGTAAACAAGCGACGGTATCCCAGCGCTTCGTACCAAGGGAGGGCCGGTAAACCGACCCTCCTTTTCTTATGCCGGTAGCCGACGAACGCGAGGACGCCGGACGCCGGAACCGCCCCAAATGTGGCAACAGTACGAACACGACAAACACCCCAACACGTCCACCCGCCGATTTATTGCGCCGCGCAGACAATTAAACCGGCGTCTTTAAACATCTGGGCAGTATAGTGACCAAAACTATCGCATAACCGCACTCTGCGAATGGAGAAGTTATGACCGAACACCACGCCATTAGCCGTCGAGCATTCACGTTGGGCCTAGGACTCGCAGCATTGTCGCCATTTGTAAGCCTGCCCGAAACCGCGGGATTGGGCCTTCCCGTGCGCGCGGCATTTGCAGAAGACGCACCCACACCGGCGGCCACCCTCGACAAGTTCGTCATTCGCCTTCGCCCCGCGGGCTATTTTCGCACCGCGAGCGTCAACGAAGACGGCAACGTCATCGGCAACGTCTGCCACCTGTTTAATGACGGCACGTCCAGCAAGCTCATCCTTGAGCACGTAGAGACCGATACAGATAATAGAAATTGGTATGCCATCCGCACCCTGCTCAATTTCGAAGAGCACAAGAAGACGGGCTACAGCATTTGGTCGGTCGATGGCGACTCGGACAAAGATGGAAAGGTCATCCACGTATGGAGTGGCGAGCATGACGGCAAGCCCAGTCGCTCTTTTGCGTTCGAGCGGCAATCAAACGGAACCTATATCATCCGAGACCGCACGGTCGAGAAAGAAACCGAGAAAAAAGACATTAAGTACCTGGCCATAGAAAAGGACGGCAAAGACCAGGACAACAATAAGATCTGCCATAAGAGTAAGAGCATTCCGTGGGAGCTCGAGCTTGTCGGCTACAGCATGGACAAGACCAATGCCACAGTTAGCAGCATCGACTGGACCACGTATAGCAGCTACGTCGACGGACCATGTTGGATGAGCCACGTCGATGGCAACAAATACCTCGACGAGCTGAGCATCCCGGGCACGCATGATTCGAGCACCTGCAGCGTCGACAACGACACCGAGCCCCAAACCTCGCTTGCAAAGTGCCAGCAGGATTACATCCCCACGCAGCTGCTCGAAGGCATTCGCTATTTTGATATCCGACTTGGAAAGAACGACAAGAACGGCGACCCCGGCATCGACCATGGAATATGCTACCTGCTCAAAAAAGACGGGGGCTTTATACATCTCTCCGATGTCATCGGTTACTTCAAAACATTTTTGAACGAACACCCGTCAGAAGCGCTCATCATGCTTGTGTCACGAGGCAACGACGAGGCTACTGACGAAAGTGTTACGACGGCTTTTGCCAATGTTATGGGCAATAACTCCGATCTGTTCTATACGTCGAGCCATGTCCCCACACTGAACGAGGTGCGCGGAAAGATCGTCCTGCTGCGTCGATTTAAACTCGCCGGCGACAGCGTAGACGGCCACATGTGGGGCCTCGACCTCACCGAATGGGATGACAAGATCAAGGCGCATTCCGGAAAGTCCATGTGCCTCGTGAAATACGAGCAAGGCTTTGAGGCTGCGGGCAATACGGGCGACAAAGAGCCCTATAGCACAGCGGTATATGCCCAAGACCATTACAGCTGCACGGGATCCAGTAAGATCGACTGGGTCGATATGGCCCTGAAGGCAGCGTCCGAGTTCGAGCGCAGCACCGTAGATATCACTGCCGCGGACGGGACAACGGTGCAGGCAACGGAGCGCTGCTGGTTTATCAACTACACGAGCTGCACGCAAAACAACCCTTTTACCGCAGCGCGAGTGGTCAACGAGCACCTGTACAAGAGCTCGTATATAAACAATACCGGAGTTGAGAGCACAAAGGCGGACTGCCGCAAGCACATTGGCATCATCGCATCCGACTTTGTTGATGCGGCACTGGCCCGGAGCATCTACCAGCGCAATTACGATACGGAGCACAAGCAGACGGCTTCGTGCTACCTCCCAGCCCGCATGCGCATGACGTACGGCGACTCGCTGAGCGACGCCTCGCTCCAGGACGGCAAGACCGTTGGCGAGGGTCATTTCCGCCTCGTCGATAGCAGCAACGTACTCAACGTAGCAGCCTCGGGACATGCGTTTGCCATCGAATATGTGGATGTCGACGCCCTGGGCAACGAGACTGTTACGGGGCTGCAGGGCCCTGTGCCCATCGATATCGATCCACGTGCGCTGACGCCCCATTTTGAGGGACTCGAAGGCCTTAAGGCCGGCGAAGACGTGCGCGCCAAGATTGCGGCATCACTCGAGGGCAAGCTCGAAACCGATGCCTGCACGGCCCAGCTCGAGTTTGTGCACGACGCGGACGGCGCTCCGGGCACGGCAATGGCCGAGGGCGAAACATTTGCCGCAGGAACGTACTGGGTGCGCGTGAACGGTCTCTTGGGCGACGCGGCGCAGAACTACACGCTCGCCAGCGACGGAGCCGCAAGCTTTACTGTGACGACTTCGGGCAACGCGGGCGGCGCCGGCACCGGCAACGGCACGGGCTCCAACACAGGCGGCGCCGACAAAAACGGCAAGGGCAACAAGAGCAAGGGCTCGGGCGAGAAGCTCGCCGGCACGGGCGACGGCTCTGGCATTGCCGCCGGGCTCGCCGCTGCCGCCGTAGCGACGACGGTCGCCGGCGCAGCAATGCTTGCCAGTGACCGCGAAAACGCTGGGGACGACAGCGAATAGGCAAGCCCGCCTTTTAGACACATCGACTCAATCGGGGGCGCAGGACACCGTTCTGTGCCCCCGATTTTTACCTTGGCCCGAACGCCGCCATGGGCTACATCACCATGTTCAGCGCGTTAACAAACTCCTGGGCCTTCGCACGACTGCTCAGACTAAAGACGCAAGCGGTTAACAGTCGATTGCGCAGGAAAACGTCGCGACCCTTGATCCTGTTAACGCCCGTGATGTCCTTAAGGTAGACAATCTCGATATGCTTGCCGCCGAAAGTACCCTTCTTGAGCACCTCGATGCGGTTAGGGTAGATCTTGACGTCTTTAAACCTGCCCGAACCTTTGTCCTGGAACAGCAAGGTGTTGTTGTCCATGCGTGTCACTCCCATGGGGTTCGCTAAAACTGCCTCTATGGTCACATTTTAGTCACTTCGGGAATCCTGCACGAAGGCGCTAGGCGACATTGAAATTCGAGTCCGCGCGAGGCTTTAAACTAAATGCAATAAAGATGCATTCCACAAGAGGAAAGTGGGGCGACAGTGATGGGCGAACTGGTAAACCGTGGAGAATCGGCAATCGTGCCAGAAGTTTTTTACAAGCAGGTTTCCTCGATTCTCAACGCCGCTCGCGACAAGGCCTATACCGCCGTTAACTTTGCGATGGTTGAGGCGTATTGGGAGATCGGCAAGAGCATTGTTGATGAGCAGGACGGAGAGGAGCGCGCCAAGTATGGAGAGGCGCTGCTCAAGGCCCTCGCAATCAGACTTACCAAGGATTTTGGTAAAGGTTTTGAAGCAAGAGAGCTGCGTAAAATGCGTCAGTTCTATCTTGCATTTCCAATTCGGGACTCACTGCGTCCCGAATTGAGTTGGACACATTATCGCAGGTTAATACGCATTCCTGACCCCGAAGCTCGCACCTGGTACATGAACGAATGCGCCGACTCTCGCTGGAGCACGCGCCAGCTCGAACGCCAAATCAATACCATGTTCCGCGAGCGCCTTCTTGCCAGCAAGGACAAAGAGGCCGTCACCCAGGAAATCCAAGAGAGTGCCCCGGCTCGTCGCCCCGAGGATATCATCCGCGACCCATATGTACTGGAGTTTTTAGGTTTCTCGGACGATGCTACGTTTCGCGAGAGCGATCTAGAGCAGGCGCTCATCACGCATCTTCAGAAGTTCCTGCTGGAGCTTGGCCGTGGCTTCGCTTTCGAGGCGCGCCAAAAGCGCATCACCTTTGATGGGCGCCATTTCTATATTGACCTTGTGTTTTACAACTATCTGATGCGCTGCTTCGTGCTCATCGACCTTAAGACCGATGACCTTACGCATCAGGACCTGGGCCAGATGCAAATGTACGTGAACTACTACACGCGCGAGCTCATGAACGAAGGCGACAATCCGCCCATAGGCATCGTGCTCTGCGCGGACAAAAGCGATTCGATCGTCGAGTACACGCTGCCCGAAGACAACGACCAAGTGTTTGCCGCCAAATACCTGCCGTATCTTCCAAGCAAGGAAGAGCTGGCGCGCGAGCTGAGTGCCGAGTACCGCGCCATCAACGAAGCGACTAATGGCGAAGCACAAGGATAGCAATGAGGCTCCGGCGAGCGCGACAACAGCAACGGCCCACTCATGCGCATCGCTCCCCTGGCGTTCACCGATACCACGACGGCTGTCGCAGGCGCCCTTGCCGGCACGGCCTACGGTATCGACGCCATTCCACGGGAGTGGATAGACACCCTGCGCGGTAAAGAATTGATTGAGAGCTGCCTGTTTTAGGACGCCATTCAAGAAATAAGGTAGGGGGCATCATAGAGAGGAAGATCGCAAATATCGATGAGTTCCAAATGGACGAAAACGAAACCCCGATACCCCCAACAAGACTGAGGGAGGAAGAAAACCTTTACGTCCTCCCCGACGGGCGTTACCTCCCCTGCGGGGTCTACAGGACCGCGGACGGCGGTTCGCTCATTTATGAGCCATCCGAACTAAGCTTCTTCGGGCAGATGCTTGCTCAATTCAAAGAGAGCTAGAGGCTTGATTGCCCGTTAGATCGACACTGTTCCGGACCATGGGATGGGTAGGATGCCTCCCACCGCGGCCTGTGAGGTAAAATCTTGCCTGCCGCGGAATCCGCCTGCGGGCAGCGCTCCGATCTCCGATTGGGGTGAAGCCTATGGACTTGTTTCTTGAAATCCTGCGCCTCTCGATGTACGTGACCGGCATTGCCCGGAACCTCTACGCGATCTGGCGGGAATATAAGCAGTAACGGATAGCGAAGGGAGTCATAGAAAAGGACCGGTTGCAGCCGGCCCTAGACGATAATACCTGCGTTGCCCGCGTCTCCGAAGTTTAAGCGCTGAGGAGCGGGTTCCGCGGCACAACCTGATTCTACCCAGTGGAAAGGCTCTTTTACAGCTGTTCCACCGATTATTTACATCTGGCACCCTCAAACAATCAGACGACAGTCCGCACTCCTGCGAGCTGCCCCGTTCCTCTAGCTATCGCATCGCAGCGCCAACCGGCTGCGCTTCCCTACTTCCCAAATAGCGCACCCAGCAGACCGCGGCGTTTGGGCTTTTCTTCTCGGTAGGAACCCTCGGCAACCGCTGCCACCTGGCGCGGTTGCTCACCGCCTCCACGGCGCACGATCTGGTATAGGAAGGGCGATTTAACGTATTTGACCTCGATGGGCGTGGCGTGCACGGTGCTTTCGTTCGATAGATGCAGGCTCGGGTTGAGCGGCGCCACCACATGCGTCTCACGCTTGTCGCTAAACACTACCGCAGCCGCACGACCCGTCTGGCCGTTTACGGCAATGCGCGCCTGCTCGCCATCGCGGCTGTCCGTCGCTGGGCGATCGACAAAGTAGACCGGTACCATCACCAGGCCGTCTTTATGCTTGCGAGCCTTGCGCGCCCAGGTGCGGATGCTCTTTTTATTGAGCCCCAGCACCGCCTCGGCATCATTGCCGGCAACGTCGAGCGCCAGCTTATCAATGACCACCTGGTCCTTGGTAGACGCATCGACGGAGACAACGCGGAAGTCGCCTTCCTGCATGGCCGGGTCAAACGGCCCAACCTTGGCAAAGTCCCATGGCTCCAAAATGCCCATAAGGCGAACGTCCAGGTAGTTTGCCCTGGGATACGCCCAGTCGAGCACCTCGTAGTACACCAGGGTCTCCTTGCTCAGCCCCTTGCCCGGGAAGCTTGCCATCATGCGCAGGTCCGCGAGCGCCATGGGGAAGTAGAAGAGAATCATGTCATTTTGAATCGCGTCTTCCGCGTCGTGCCCGGCAAAGGCATCGGGATACTGGCGCACCAGCTGCAGCGCGTTGGCACGTGCCTGCTGCGGCGTTATCTCGCAAGGAATACCCTGCTCAGGCACATACTCGGCACCAACGCCCATGGTCAGACGCTTGCTAAAGGTACCGGGCTTGAGTAGGTCGGCAACGCCGATCTTATTTCCGCAGGACGGGCACTCAAACACGCGCTGAGTGGACTCGCCTTCAAAGGACGCGCCGCAGAAGGGGCAGGGAATGCTCACGTGCGTGGCTTCTTGGAACTCCTGCGCCGTGCCGCGGTCCTCCCACAGCAGATGCTCCAGAACCGACTGATTGCGCCAGTGTGAATTAAAGAAATACCAGTCCGGGTCCTCCGGGCGCTCGAGTTGCGACACATGGGTGAGCTTAAGTAGCCCATCGACAACCGTCAGCGGCGTATGGCGAATGCCCAGGGCGCTCTTGGGCTCCCCCGCATCGGCCTGCCACGGAACGACCGTGCCGCAATAGGCGCACTCAAAGCTGCGTTTAGCCTGGTGTGAGTACATAGGGCCGCCGCAGTTTTGGCATTTAATGGCAAACATCTCGTCCATGGATACGTCCTCCTTTGCACAGGGGCTGTCGACATTAAGTATGTCGGGCAGGCAGGCACATGCCCATACCCATGTGGCCCAAAATGGAGCACCCGGTCGGACAAGAAGGGCCGCTCGTTAGCTCCAGCAGACCATTACTGCATTTTCTGAGCATCGGCGCACGGTGCGCCCATGCGAGCTACACTATCCCCTTAAACGAGGATGCGAGGAGATACGCCATGCTATTTGTAAATCGGCTGGTACATACGCTTGTTCCCGGCAGCGAGGACGAGCCGGTCGATACGGCTTGCCGCACCAACGCAGGCTTTGCCGCAAGTCTCATCTGCATTGGCCTCAACATTACCCTGTGCCTAGCCAAGGGCATCGCGGGCCTGCTCGCCGGCTCCGTCTCGCTCATCGCCGACGCCTTCAACAACCTCTCCGATGCGTCGAGCAACATTGTGAGCCTGCTCGGGTTCCGCCTTGCCAGCCGCCCGGCCGACGAAGGTCACCCCTATGGCCACGGCCGCTACGAATACCTCGCCGGCCTGTTTGTCGCCGTCCTCGTTTGTGCCGTCGGCATCAACCTGGTGCTCGAGTCCGTTACCAAGATTATCAAGCCCTCCCCCACCGCCTACACGCTCGTTTCCCTTGCGGCACTGGCTACGTCCATGCTCGTTAAGCTCTGGATGGCTGCATTCAACCGCACGCTGGGGAATCGCATCGACTCCGAGACGCTCATCGCCACGGCGCAGGACTCCAAAAACGACGTCATCACCTCGGGCTCGGTCTTGGTGGCGGCGCTTATTTCGCAGACGACCGGCTTTGACCTCGATGGCTGGGCGGGCCTGGGCGTGGGCATCTTCATCTGCATCAGCGGCCTGGGCCTGGTGCGCGACGCCATCAGCCCGCTGCTGGGACAAGCGCCCGACCCCAAGCTCGTCCAGGAAATCCGCGACAGGATCATGTCGTACCCCCAGGTCCTGGGCACGCACGACCTCATGGTGCACGACTACGGCCCCGGCCGTCAGTTTGCCAGCGCACACGTGGAAATGCCCGGCGAGGGCGATGCCTTTGAGCACCACGAGATCCTGGACACCATCGAACACGACATCAAACGCCAGATGGGCATCGCCATCACGTTGCACTGCGACCCCATTGCAACAACCGGCGATGACTTGCGCGGCTGGGTCAAGCGCGGCGTAGCGCAGATCGACCCCGCGCTTTCCATCCACGACTTGCACGAGCACGACGGCTTTGTTTCGTTTGACCTGGTGCGTCCCGACGGCTTTGACATATCCGACGAGGAGCTGCTGGGGCTCGTCACGCGCATCGTGCACGAGCGCAGGCCCGATGCATCATGCGTCGTCACGTTTGACTCCGGCTTTAGCTCGCCCGAGCGTCCGGCAGAGCAGCTGTAATCGACAGCAAAACGGGACGCAGGACCGCCGACCAGCGCGCCTATGCGCCCGGTCACGCGATCCTGCGTCCCGTTTTTGTTTGCACCGCTAAGGCTCTAGCCGCTCGGCCGCTAGTTTCCCTGTGCGCCCGAAATGCCGTTTTGCAGCGCGTCCCAAGCATTGGTAGCCATATCGCCCAGGTTCTGCGCGGTATCGCCGAGGTTCTGAGCCGTATCGCCCAGCTCTTGCGCCTTGTCTCCAAGCTCCTGGGCCTTGTTGCTCAGGTACTCCAGCGTGTTGGAGCTCGAGCTGTCCGTGGTGCCTTGATCGCCGGACGCATTGCCCGACGAGCCGTCCTTGCGCGTAAGCTGGACCTCCAGGTTGCCGTCAGCGTTGTAGTAGGCAGATGTGACAACCCAGTTGGCATCGACAACAGGCGTCGAGCCGTCGTCAGTCAGAATCACAGCATTCGAAAGATCGGCGCCGCGCGACTTGAGGAGCTTCTTGGCGTTGGACCAGTACTGCCCCGGGATATCGCTCAGATCGACGGTGCTAGACGAGGCAGACTCGGTTTGCTCGGCCGTGGTATCGGCCGTTGAACTCCCCCGTTTGTTGAGCATGCCCGACACAATGGCAAACACAACCGACAGCGCAAAGAAGATCGCCAACACGATGAGGATCTTCTTGATCACACTCGACGAACGCGACGGCGCCTCTTCCTCGTCCTCACCATATTGCGGAATCGATTTGGGATACTCGCGATAAGGTTGGCGCGCATATGGATCGCGCGACTCATATCGAGGCTGGGCCTGTGCCGTGCGCGGCATATACGTCGTCTGCTGAGGCTGCGGAATAGGATTTTGCGGCAGGTTGTTATAAGCATCTGTCGCCGCATTGCCATACGGGTCCGGCGCCGCATTGCCATACGAGTCCTGCGGTGCATAATCAAACGGGTCCCGTGGTGTATCGCCATAGCCCATAACCCGTGTGGGTTCGGCAGAAGGCTGCGTCGCGGCGGGGTCGGTATAACCGGGGTTGGGAACAACGCGGGTCGCATCGGCGCTATCGTCAGCCTGTGCGGAACCATATCCGCCCATCACGGTCGTCTTGTCCTGGTCCATGCAACGTTTCCTTTCCGTCGCCTGAAAGCATCAAGTTATCCATGCATTCTACCCGCGCAAAAGCCTATGATGGGCAAAGCCCGCCGGTATCTACAAGACATGCGCGGGCCTAAGGATCAAAAAGCCCCGCCGAGCCTGGTAGGCGCGGCGGGGCGGGCAAGCGGCTATGAGCAGCAGTCTTAGAACAGGCCGGTGATGTTGCCGTCGTTATCGACGTCGATATTCTCGGCCGCGGGGACCTTGGGCAGGCCCGGCATGGTCAGAACGCTGCCAGTCAGCGCGACCACAAAGTGGGCGCCGGCGGAAACCTTGAGCTCGCGCACGGTGATGCGGAAGCCCTCGGGAGCGCCCAGGGCCTTGGCGTTGTCGCTAAAGCTGTACTGCGTCTTGGCGACGCACACCGGCAGGTTGCCAAAGCCGTTCTCGCGCAGCTCGGCGAGCTGGCGCTTGGCAGCCGGCGTAAAGTCGACACCATCGGCGCGGTAAACCTTGGTGGCGACGGCCTCGAGGGCATCGGCAACATCGGCGCCGTCTTCGTAGGCAAACTTGAGCTCGCTCGGCTGCTCGATCAGACGCATGACCTCGTCGGCCAAATCGAGCGCGCCCTCGCCGCCCTTGGCCCAGACCTCGGAAAGCTTAACGTTGACGCCGAGCTTCTGGCACTCGGACTCGATGAGCGCAAGCTCTGCCTCGGTGTCCGTCGGGAAGCGGTTGATGGCGACCACGCAGGGCAGACCATAAACGTTCTGGATGTTGTCGACGTGACGCAGCAGGTTGGGCATGCCGGCCTTGAGGGCCTCGAGGTTCTCCTCGTTGAGGTCGGCCTTGGCAACACCGCCGTTGTACTTAAGCGCACGGGCGGTCGCGACAATCACGACGGCGCTGGGGCGAATGCCCGTCATGCGGCACTTGATGTCGAGGAACTTCTCGGCACCCAAATCGGCGCCAAAGCCTGCCTCGGTAATGGCGACATCGCCAAAGCGCATAGCCATGCGCGTAGCCATGATGGAGTTGCAGCCGTGGGCGATGTTGGCGAAGGGGCCGCCGTGGACAAACGCGGGAGTACCCTCAAGCGTCTGCACCAGGTTGGGCTTGAGCGCATCCTTAAGCAGCGCAGCCATGGCGCCCTGAGCCTTGAGGTCGCGGGCGCGGACGGGCTCGCCGGCAAAGCTGTAGCCGACGACGATCTCGCCCAGGCGCTCCTTGAGGTCGTTGATGCTCGTGGACAGGCACAGGATTGCCATGACCTCGGAGGCGACAGTGATGTCGAAGCCATCCTCGCGCGGCACGCCCTGAGCCTTGCCGCCAATGCCGTCGATAACGTGGCGCAGCTGGCGGTCGTTCATGTCGACGACGCGTTTCCAGGTGATGCGCTTAACATCGATACCGAGCTGGTTGCCTTGCTGAATATGGTTGTCGAGCATGGCGGCCAGCAGGTTATTGGCGGCGCCAATAGCATGGAAGTCGCCGGTAAAGTGCAGGTTGATATCCTCCATGGGGATGACCTGGGCCCAACCGCCGCCGGCGGCGCCGCCCTTTACGCCAAAGACGGGACCGAGCGAAGGCTCACGCAGGGCCACAGCGCTCTTGACGCCGCGACGGCGCAAACCATCGGCCAGACCGATAGTCGTGGTGGTCTTGCCCTCGCCGGCGGGCGTGGGATTGATAGCGGTCACGAGGACGAGCTTGGCCTGGTGATCGGTCGGCTCGTTGAGCAGTGAATAGTCAACCTTAGCCTTGTCGAAGCCGTACGGAATCAGGTGCTTCACGTCGACGCCGGCGTTCTTAGCCACCTCGGTAATGGGCAGCGGCGTGACGGAACGTGCGATTTCGATGTCAGTAGGCATGGGCGGTCCTTTCGTTACCGGATGAGAAAAAGACCAATTCAGCATAGCACGGGCGCGCAATAGTAAAACACCCGTAACCGATGAATGGCGATATGTTTATCCAATGCTCAGCGATAGCCTACAGACCAGCCAAAACAAACCCGCCTCTAAACGGCTGGCTCGATGCCCAAGTGCTCAAAGGTGCGCAAGGTTGCCTGGCGGCCCTGGGGCGTGCGAATCATCAAGCCGCACTGCAGCAGATAGGGCTCATAGACATCCTCGAGCGTACCAGGGTCCTCGCCAACCGCGCTGGCAAGGGTCGTCAGGCCCACGGCACGGCCGGAGAACGTCTTGGCAAGCGTCTCCAAGATGCGAATATCCATCCAGTCCAGACCAAGCTCGTCGATCTCGAAGAACTCGAGCGCCTGACGGCAAATATCAAGCTCGATGGGGCCGTTGCCGCGTACCTGCGCATAGTCGCGCACACGCTTGAGCAGACGGTTGGCCAAGCGCGGCGTGCCACGCGAGCGCGAGCCGATTTCAAGTGCGCTCGGATGGTCGATCGTCACGCCCAGAATGGTTGCCGAGCGTGTCACGATCTGGGCGAGCTCCTCGACCGTGTAGTAATCCAGGCGATACGAAATGCCAAAGCGGTCGCGCAGCGGACCGGTCAGCATACCCGAACGGGTCGTTGCCGCCACCAGCGTAAACTTGGGGATATCCAGGCGAATCGAGCGCGCCGCCGGACCCTTACCGATAACGATATCGAGCGCAAAGTCCTCCATCGCGGGATACAGGACTTCCTCGACCGAGCGGTTAAGGCGGTGAATTTCGTCGATAAACAGCACGTCACCCGGCTGCAAGTTAGTCAGGATGGCCGCCAGATCACCGGTACGCGCAATAGCAGGGCCGCTCGTCGTCTTGATCTGAGCGCCCAGCTCGTTGGCGATAACGGTGGCCAACGTGGTCTTGCCCAGGCCCGGAGGGCCCGAGAAAATCACGTGGTCGAGCGTCTCGCCACGGCTCTGCGCCGCCTCGATCAGCACGCGAAGGCTCTGCTTGATATGCTCCTGACCGCAGTAGTCGTCCAAGCGCTGGGGACGCAGGGTACGGTCGACATCGAGGTCCTCGGGTGTCAGTTCCGAGCCCACCATACGCTCACCGTGCGCCATGGATGCCGCCGGCGAGCTGCCGGGCGTCGCCCACAGGTCCTGAGAGTCATCGGCTTCCCACATCACGCATCCATTCCGAGTCGCTTAAGCGCCGCGCCGAGCAGATCCTCGACACGCATGTCCTGCCCATCATACCCGCTCAGGGCAACCTCGGTCTCCTGCGGGCTAAAGCCCATGGAGAGAAGCGCCGCACGGGCGTCATCGATGGCCGAGGGAGCGGCGGCGGGGACCGGCATCGCAACCCGACCGGGAATTACGTCGACCGGAACAAAGCCCTTGTCCTTGGCAAAGGTACTCTTGAGCTCCAAGATAAGGCGCTGGGCGGTCTTTTTGCCCACACCGGGCACCTTGGCCATGCCCTTGTCGTCCTCGGCCATCACCAGGGAATACAGCTGTCCCACGGTATAGGTGGAAAGCACGGCAAGCGCCAGGCGCGGGCCAACACCCGACACGGACACGAGCCGGTCAAACATCGTGCGCTCGTCCTTGGAGGCAAAGCCAAAAAGTGTCATGGCGTCCTCGCGCACCTGCATACGGGTATAGAGGCGAACCTCGCCGCCGGGTGTAGGCAGCGTGGCGGCAGTGCTGCCCGAAATACCGAGCTCAAAGCCCACACCCGATACGTCAACGACGGCCGAGCTCATCGTGGCCTCGACAAGCGTTCCATGGAGCTGGGAAATCATCAGTATCCGGTTCCTCTCTGTTGATAGAACTCGCCGCCGGTAAGCGCCCGGGTGCGGCTGAGGTTAACGTGACAGATGGCGCAGGCCAGGGCATCGGCGGCATGGTCTGGGTGAGGGTCGTGATCGAGCTGCGTGAGCGTGCGCACCATGTAGGCAACCTGCCGTTTATCTGCGGCACCGGTGCCCACCACGGCCTGCTTGATCTGCATGGGCGTGTATTCGCCAATCTCGAGCGCGCACTCCGAAAGCGCCACGAGCGCGGCACCGCGGGCATGCGCCGTGGGGATGGCCGAGCGGACGTTAGCACCAAAGTAGATGCTCTCGATAGCAGCGGTATCGGGTCGATAACGCTCCACGACGCCCTTGAGGTCACGGGCGATATGCGACAGGCGCACCGCGAGCGGGCTGCCCGCGCTGGTCTCGATACAACCGTAGGCACGGCAACGAACCTCGCCACGTCGCTCCTCGATAATCCCCCAGCCCGTATGGGCCAAACCGGGATCGATACCCAAAATGACCAAGCCAACCTCCCCTCGTCTTTTGCCAAGCACAAGGCAAGGCCCCGCGCACTATTCACGAACGTCTGTTCTAGAATAACACAACAGGGCCAAGGTGCTTAGTTGAAGTATCGGGGTTGGGAGCGAATCCCATCCCATAGTTAGTTTTGGCTAAAGAACGGAAACTGCCTCGGATCAACCGGCGGGTGCGGCATCGGACCTCCCTGCGGTCCACCCTGGCCGCCCATCATCTTATCGATGGCGTCCTGGACCTCGCCCTCAAACTTCTTCATACCCTCATGCAGACGACGCTGACCGTCCTCGGAGCGCAGCTCTTCCATCTGCTCGGGCGAAATACCCAACAGCTCGCCTAATAAGCCCATCATCTCGCCGCGCATACGGTCACTCGTATCGTCGTCGGCAAAACGGCGCACCTCGGCGCGCGCCAGCGAATCAACCGCCATGCGCTCCTTACCGTTGAGCCCCAGATCGGACCACGCAAGCATGTACGGCCAGGCGCGCTCGGCAAACGAACGGGCCGAAACGATCGGCGCCGTCGGTAGCATGCGACGAGCAGCCTCACCTTGGCGCACGAGCATCAGCAGCAGCGAGCAGGCCTCGGGCTTGGCGGCGGCCATCGGGATGTCATCAAAGGGGCGGTTGCGGTCCACGTGCGACTCGAGCGCACCATCGACCTCGCCCGGCTCAAGCCCGCCCAGCAGCTGCGCCGCGCGATCGAGCATATCAACCGGGCCGGCGAGCGCCGAGAGTGCCTGCGCCAGCACGCGATCCATGCAATCCTCTACCGCGTTGAGCGTCACGAGCTCTTGGGGCACCACGGCCGAGGTGCGGTTGCGCACGCGTGCCACAAACTCGAGCGTCGACAGATACACGTCGCCAAAGGGCGCAAAATCGCCCTGGTAGCCGCCGGACAGCGCGGGCGCCGCCAGTGCATACTCAGTCTTGGAAAGCGGGCTCAACGCCATGGCGCCCAGCTCGAGCGCCGTATCCTCGAGCATCAGGCCCAGCGCGCGCGAACGCAGGCGCTCGGCATCGCCCGCCGACACGTCGCGGTCGAGCACGCGCTCCGCATCCGGCGCATCGCGCTCGACGGTGCGAATGTGCAGACGCTCAGCGATTGAGCGAACAGCAGAACAGCGGGCGGCCTCGGCCTCCTCCTGCGCCGGCGTAAAGATGCGGTTGCGCCCCAGCACTAAGCCAATTACGTTACGAGGACCCAAGGCATCGACGGCAAGCGCCGCCAACAGGGACGACGGCAAATCGCCCTCGAGCGCCACCACGGCATGCGACGTACCGTGGGCGCGGGCATTGTCGCGCACGGCAAGCACCAGCGCCTGCCACAACCACTCCTCGGAGCGAAACTGGGGCAGCTCATGGTCCTCCAGGGCATCGAGCATCACGCCGCGCTGAATCTCCTGAACCAGCAGGCTCTCCTCAAAACACGGCGCCTGGGCCACCACGCGACCGCAATCGTCGAGCACAAACGACCCGCCGGTATACACCGACTCGTCATAGGCGCCGACCGGCGCCATGCAGGCAAACCACACGCTGCGCTTGGAGGCGATCTTGCGGTAGGCACCGCTGCGCACGGCGGCGACGGCGGCGGTCTCGCGATCGGTCATGTCAAACGCGTTGAATTGGAAATAGGCAATGAGGTCGACACCGGTCGGCAGCATCTCGAGCTCGCGATCCAGGTCAAACACCACGGCGATGCGCACGCCGTCCACGTCAAACACCGGCGGTGCCCAACGTGTGTCGTTGTTCTCACCGCGCTGCAGGGCAATACTTGCGCGCGCAGGCACCACGCGACCATCCTTAAGCATCATATAGTCAAGCAGGGACTGGCCCTCAAACGAAACCGCAGCGGGCACGATGCAGATCATATCGAGCTCTTGGATGCGCTCGGCAACGCCCGTCAGGCCCGTCAGCATATCGTGCTCAAAATCGGCAGCGCCCACCAGGCTGCCCGGCATGGCACCCATAAAGAGCGGGGCCGGAACGCACAGCACGCGCGCGCCGCGCTCATGGGCCAGGCGAGCCTGGTCCTCGATGCGGCCGCAAATGCCCTCGATGTCACCCAAGCGCATATCGATCTGTGCAAGTGCGAGCTTCATGGCCCAGCCCTTTCCGTCGTAAATCGTCGTTGTCGTAGTAAAAGCGCCGGCCGCATAATGCAGCCGGCGCTCGCATGTGCATATGCTAGCTATGATACCCCGAGCGGGGGCGCGCTCCTAGAACGTCGCGGACCACAGCCCATGCAGGTTGCAGTAGGCATAGACAGTACCGGTCTTGGAGCCGCCAGCGAAAAACGTCGTGGGCTTCATGCCGGGCTCAAGGTAATGGACCTCCAGGCGGCCCTCGGCCTCAAGCGCGATCCACTCGATGTAGTGCTCGGGCAACATGGGGTGCTCTGTCGAGCCCACGCGTGCGCGAATGACGTGGCCGTCACGCTCGATCTCGACAACAGGCACATGCTTCTCGTGTGCCGCATCCTCGGTGTTCGCCGTCAGCTCCGTGCAGCCGGCAGGGGTCGCAACGCCGTCGCCAAGGGCGGCAACGAGTTTGCCGTTGGAATCCTTAAAGAAATTCGCCATGATGTTCTCCTTTGCTGATGTGCCAATGTTCTCGATGCTTCTTATGCCCAAAGGCAGGCGAACCATCCACGGCATGGCAAATGAACACATAACGGGCGGGAACGGTGGGGCGGCGCGTACTATCTGCCCCGGCAACCCCATCCCGCGCGCGGTTAGCGACCGTCGCCGCCCAGCAGCGCCAGAACATCTTCGCGGGTAAACAGTGCCGACGAGATGCCGTCGCCGCCGAGCACGCTGTTGACCAGATCGCGCTTGGACTCCTGCATCTGCATAATGCGTTCCTCGATCGTGTCCTTGGCGATGAGTTTGTACACGGTCACGGTGTGCTGCTGGCCAATACGGTGGGCGCGGTCGGTCGCTTGGTCCTGCGCCGCCACGTTCCACCACGGGTCGTAGTGGATGACCACGTCGGCAGCCGTCAAATTAAGGCCCACGCCGCCCGCCTTGAGCGAAATCAAGAACACCGGCACCTCGCCCGCCTGGAACTGCGCAACCATCTTGGCGCGGCTCTCCTTAGACGATGCGCCCGTGAGCTTAAGGAAGGCGATGTCCTCCTTAGACAGGCGCTTGCCGATGATATCGAGCATACCCGTAAACTGGCTGAACAACAGGATACGATGCCCGCCGTCGAGTGCGCCGTGCACGAGCTCCATGCACGTATCGAGCTTGGCGCTCCCCGCCTTGTAATCCTCGTAGTGAAGACGCGGGTCGCAGCAGATCTGGCGTAGCTTGGTGAGCTCGGCGAGCACCTTGAGCTTATCTTTCTTAAACTCCCCGGCCTCGCGGTGCTGCACCTGCTGGGCGATGCGGTCTTGGTTGGCCAGGTAGAGCTTGCGCTGTTCGCCGGCAAGCTGTGCCATCACCGTATCCTCGATCTTCTCGGGCAGATCGGCCACCACATCTTCCTTGACGCGACGCAGCACAAACGGCGACACGAGCGCCTGCAGACGAGCGGCACTGTCGCCCTCGGCATGCTCGACGGGACTCTCAAAGCGCTTGGCAAATGAGTCGCGCGTGCCCAGAAGACCCGGCATCAAAAAGTCGAAGATACTCCAAAGCTCGGACAGGCGGTTTTCGATGGGCGTGCCCGTCAAGGCAAAGCGCACGCCGGCCGGCAGGCGCTTGGCAGCGCGGGCCACCTGGGTGAGCGGGTTTTTAATGTACTGGGCCTCATCGAGCACTACGCGGGCAAAGTCCTGCTCGATGTATTCGTCGATGTCGCGACGCATGAGGTCATACGACGTCACGACCACGTTGTGCTCGGCGGCACCGGCAATTTGTACGCGACGCTGGGCCTTGGCGCCCACGATGGCACACACATCAATCGAGGGGGAGAAGCGCTCCAACTCGGCAGCCCAGTTGTACACGAGCGACGCGGGGCACACCACGAGCGTGGGCTTGGTATCCCCCGCCTCCACGCGCGCCAGAATGTGCGCAATCATCTGCAGCGTTTTGCCCAGGCCCATATCGTCGGCCAAGATGCCGCCGAGACCCAGGTGCTCGAGCGAGCCAAGCCACTGGTAGCCGTCGATCTGGTAGCCACGCAGCGTGGCCTTGAGCGAGGCGGGCACCGTAAAGTCCATCTTGCCGAGCGTATCCAGGCGCTCGACGGTGCGGCGGAACGCGGCGTCGCGATCGGCCTCGAGCGCCGGCGTACGCGCGAGCATGCTATCGACAAAAAGGGTGCTCGACGCGGGAAGCAACACGCCATCGAGCAGGTCGACAGTATCGACGCCCAGGTCCTCGGCAAGGCCAAACGCGGCGCGCGCTCCCTCGTCCAGGCGAACGATGTCGCCGGACGTAAGGCGCGCGAACGTCTGGTGGCGCTTATACGAATCGAGATAGATGGCAAGGTCGGCCGCCGAAAGCCCGCTCGCACCCAGCTCGACGTCGAGCAGGTTGCTCTTGACGGTCGCACGCACCGAGAGCTTGGGTGCAGGACGGACCGAGACCTGGCGCAGGCGGTCGCTAAGCATGACCTCGCCCAACTCGGACAAAGCCGCCAGCCCCTCGGTCAGCAGGTGGAACAGGCTCTCGTCATCGCGTTCCTCAAACGCCAGGCCGCCCTCGTGGAAATCGAAGTACAGGGCCGCCGTGTCCATAACGCGAAACTCCGCTACCGTATCGCGGGGCGGAACGCCGGGGCGTTGCTCTTCGAAAGGACTGCCCGGAGCACCAAGACTAAAGAGATCTGCCGACCAATCGCCGTAGGTCACCGTAATCTTGCAGGTCACAAGATCATCGTCGACGCCAATCGCCATGGCAAAACTCGGCTCGGGCGCCACGGCGTCGAGCGCGGCGGGAGCGGTCAGGTCGGTGTAGTCGCGCAGGATAGGCAGCGCCATGCGGCAGAACTCGCCCACCTGGTCGGCGGCGATATGGACCGGCGTGCGGCAGGGCAACAAGTGCGAAAGGAACGGCGCCGCATGTTGGGCAAACGCCGTTTCGGTACGGCGCGCGCGGCGCGTATCAACCAGATAGGCTGCGTCACCAGCGACAAAGCAGTACACATCGGCCGGCAGGCGCAAGTCGTAGCTACCTCCCGCCGCCGGTGCAATCTTGGCGGCAAGGAGCGGCGGGCGCTTAGCCGGGACTTCGCCCTCCCCCTGCGGCGACGGCTCGACCGCCACCTCGTAGGCACGATGCGTCGTCGTCCCCCGCGACCAAGCAGGCTCAAAGGACATGGTCCTGCCGCGCAGCAGGTCCAGTACGGACACGACGGAATACTCGGATACCGGCAACTGACGCTCGGCGACAAAACCGCTGCGGGCAAAGTCATACGATGCCGAGCGCGAGCTCGTAATATCGCCTAGGTAGGCGACCGTCATTGCGATAAAGTCGAGCAGCTTTGTCGACACGTCATCGAAAGCCTCGGGCACATGGACAAACGTAAGCTTCTTGCCATAGGAGAACGTACCGCCGCGCACATAGGCATCGGCCATGCCGTCGATATCCTTAACCACGTAGGACACCGAACCGCTGCGAATGCGAAACTCAAGCGCCCAGTTAAAGCGATCGGCAAACAGCGGATTGTAGTACGGCACCAACGAGGGCTCCAGCACTGCGTTGGGCGCATCGGGGTCAATGGTGCTGGCGAACTTGCGACGCATAGCCACGAGCTCGTCCATGCGCGCGTCCGAAAGATCGGAAAGCGCTGCCACAAGGCTCGGGCTCGTGGGGACGGGTGCCGGGAAGGGAAAGTTGGGGTTGACCGCAGATACGGTGGACGCGGGACGGGTGGGCTGCTTGGACTGTGCGGGCGGTACCGTAAACGTGCGGACCGGCGTGCGCAAACCCTCGACGGGCTCGGCGCCGCTGGCATCCAGATACGCCAACGCCGTGGCGATGGCGTGCTTGCACATGCCGGAATAGCGGAAGGCGGCGGGGCAATCGCAGTCGTAGTCGACAACCTCGTGCTCGTCCATGTCGAGCGCCACGTGCGTCTTGTACAGGTCGCCGCGCGAGCCGCGCACCGAGCCCTCGATAGTCACATTTTTGGAGAAGCGCGAGCCGGAGTCCTCAAACGACAGCACGGCACCGTTGAGCATGAGCGAGCGCCCCTTCATAAAGGTACTGCTGAGCGCCGCCTCCTTACGAAGCGCCTGCACAAACGTCCCCTGCGCCATCACTTCCTCCAATCCACCCACCGGATGATTTTTCTGGGACGGGGATGAAAAAATCATTCCCGTCCCAGAAAGACTGGTC
>CATYJC010000005.1 GCA_958407555.1 uncultured Collinsella sp.
GATCCGGTTCGACCGGGCCGCGCGGCAAGGAGATATATTGCCAGACCGGAGGGGCGTCCGGGGCGGGAATCTGGGCGCACACATTTCCTACACATATTGTGATCCGACTAACGTTTGCCAACCGTTAACTACCGCTCGCCGAGCATCTCTTTATGTAAGGCAGTCTCATGGTTAATGCGGATACGTTCCCCTAGCTAAAGCACAGCCAGCATCGAGCAACTCATCACGTTCTTCCACCGAGAACCCCTCGGCGTAGACGCGCACCACCGGTTCGGTCCCGCTAGGACGGACCAGCAGCCACGTGTCATCCTCGAATGCCAAACGCAAGCCATCCATATGACTAACGTTTTGCGGCACCTTGCCACAAATCGACTTGGGGTTTACGCCCGGCAGCAGGGTTCGTAACGTTTCGGCATCTTCGGCCTCAAGGCGCAAATCGCGTCGACCGTAGCTCGTCTTACCAAAACTGTCCTCGAGTTGGTCGACCAGAACGCCCAAAGGCGCGTCAGTCTTTGCCATAAGCTCACATAGAATCAGACAGGCGAGGATTCCATCGCGCTCGGGCATATGCGCGGCGATGCCGATACCACCGGCTTCTTCGCCGCCTATGAGGACGCCGCCCTTCTTCATCTCTGCCGCTATATATTTGAAGCCGACCGGTTTGACGGTCACGCGGCAGCCAAGCGCCTCGGCAATGCGACGTACGAGCGTCGAGCACGAAAGATTGACGACGACGCGCCCCTCCAAATTTCGAAATTGAACCAAGTCGCCCAAAACGAGTGCCATGATCTGATGCGGATGAATATATCTGCCGCGCTCGTCAACCGCGCCGATACGGTCGGCGTCGCCGTCGGTCACCAGGCCAGCGCAAGCTCCGTCCTCGATAACCGTGCGCTCGCAAGCGTCCACCCACGGCTCAACGGGGTCGGGGCAGATATCTTCTTGGTCAGGCGTCTGCCCGGCGTGAATCTCGTGCACCTCAACGCCAAGCTCGCGCAGCAAGTCGGCTAGATAGCCCTGGGCTGCGCCGCCCATGGGGTCAACCACCACGCGCAGGTGCGCGGCGCGGATGGCTTCGGCATCGACAAACGACGCCACCGCCTGCATATAGTCAGGAATGATATCCGCGGTGCGATATTGCCCCTCGATCCCCATTGGCTCGGGAGCCACGGTCTCTTCGAGCTCTTCGATGACATCCTGGTTGGCGGTCGAGCCGTCACCCATGCGAATCTTGAGGCACAGATAACCCTGCGGATGATGGGACCCCGTCACCATGAGCGCGCCGCACGCCTCACCGTCATAAGCCGCCGCCCATGTAAGGGCAGGGGTCGGGACAGGTCGCGAAGTGAGCACGGCGTCTAGCCCGTGCGCTGCTAGCACACCCGCCGCAAGCTCAGCGAACTCGTACGCCTGGGACCGGGTGTCGAACCCTATATATACCGTTTTGCCCGGATTAGTCTTTTGCCACAACTCGCCGACGGCATCGGCGATACGGGCAACGTTATCGGCAGTGAAATCCTCATCGACGCGAGCACGCCAACCGTCAGTTCCAAAATGAATTATCGCGCACACGCGCAGACACCTCACAGTGTTTGGATCATGGTACGCATGAGGTATACCCGCAACACGCACTCGGCAACCTGCCGGCACCAGCATTCACCATTTGGGCAAATGCTGCCGATGACATGCAGGCAATAAAAAAACCGCCCCGTATGGAGCGGTTTTGCCCTTTATATATCGAGGGCCTCGGCCATCGCTGCCGTAGTGATTGCCGTGGTTCCACAGCAACTGCCCACCATTGCGGCACCGGCATGCCTCCATTCGATGCATGCGCGCGCGAACGCTTCGGGGTTCTCGTGCCATACGGGACCATCCTGAGTCTGGACCGGATCGCCTACGTTGGGACGCACCGTGACGGGAGTAGTCGCCGATGCAACCATCCTGGGCACCGCCGCGTTCGCGGCCGCAAGCGAACAGCAATTAACACCAACCGAGCTTGCGCCGTGTTTTTCGGCGTACAAAACGGCTGCCTCGATGTTGAGGCCATCGCCCAACAGGTCGCCTTTATCGTCAACGACAAAACTCACCAGAACGGGCATGCCGTCGGCGGCATCTCGGGCGCCGGCAAGCATGGGCTGCAAATTACGGATAGACGTCACCGTCTCGATCAGCAGACCGTCAACACCAGCATTGAGCAAGGCGTACGCCTGCTCGCGCGCAATGCCTCGGATTTCACGATACTCGGCAGAATCCTCAGCAAACCACTCAATACCGATCGGGCCCATCGAACCCAGCAGCAGCTGAGGGTAAGCCTGGCGGGCATCGTCGACGGCCCCGCGATTGACCTCCGCCACGGACGGCGCAATCTGGTCGTGCTTGAGGGCATAGCTCGATGCCTGAAAGGTGTTGGTAATGAGCACTTGCGCGCCGGCGGCGACATACAGGCGATGGATACGAGAAACGGTCTGCGGCTCTGCCAGATTCCAAAACGCCGGTGGAATGTCGGCGGCATCGTACTCACTCAACAGAACACTGCCCATGGGGCCCTGCGCCAACAAAGTCTCGCTCGACAAGCGGCGCGTAAGCTCCTCGGCACCAAAGCGGTTGTAATAACTCGTATCCATATATATCCCGCTATTCCTCGACGCTGATTCCCTGCTTTTCGAGATAGGCGAGCCAGCGGTTCATCGTGTCCTCGGAAAGCGCATGCTCCATCATGCAGGCCTCGGAATCGGCTCGCTCAAATTCGACACCGAGCTCCTGAACCAAAAACGTGCGGATGAGGCGATGACGGTACCATATAGCCGTGCCAACCTCGCGGCCGCGATCGGTCAGGATTACCTTGCCGTAGTGCGATTGCTCGACAAGCTCGGATGCCTTGAGCGCCGAAACCGCTTTATTGACCGATGCCTTGGAGACGCCAAGGCGCTGCGCGATGTCGACCGATCGCACGCCGTTGGTTTCTCCCTCTTCGCTTTCAATGCGAACCATGCACTCCAAGTAGTCTTCGTTCGCCACCGTTAGGTGTAGCTCGCGCGAGCTATTTGTCGTATCCATGAACATCCGTCCCTTCTGCACTCAATGGCTGATTCTACCCCATCCAAGCGTCGCGGTATGCCGCGGCATACCGTGCTAGAGTTCTTGTTGCACACGACGACCAAGATTGGAGCGATCTTTATGGAAAACACCACCACGAACCCCGACGTCCTCGAACGTTTTTTGCGCTATGTCCAGATCAACACGCAGTCCGAGGATGCCAACTGCGACCAGGTGCCGTCGAGCACCGTACAGTTTGACCTTGCCAACGTGCTTGCCGAAGAACTGCGCGAGCTGGGTGCAACCGATGCCCATGTAACCGAAAACGCCTATGTCTGCGCGCACATTCCCGCTAGCGCCGGTTCCGAGAATAAGCCCGCCCTGGGCCTGATCGCGCACCTCGATACCACCGAGGTCGCGCCGGGCGCCGGCGTAGCGCCGCACATCGTGCACTACGAGGGCGGCGATCTGGTTTGCGGCATCGTCGACGGCAAGCCCGTGTCCATGAGCACCGCCAAACTTCCTGCCCTCAACAACCTGGTGGGTGAGGACCTTGTCTGCACCGACGGAACTACGCTGCTGGGCGCCGACGACAAGGCGGGTGTCGCCGAAATCATGGCGCTTGTCGCACGCATCGCGCAGGATCCCTCCCTGCCCCATCCCGCGCTCGGCATTTGCTTCTGCCCGGACGAGGAAATCGGTCACGGTGCCGAGCTGTTGGATATCGAGGCCTTCGGCTGCAAGTACGCTTACACGGTCGACGGCGGTCCGGTTGGCGAGCTTGAGTGGGAGTGCTTCAACGCCGCCGAGGCAACCGTTCGCTTTGAGGGCCAGTCCATTCACCCCGGCGACGCCAAGGGGCGCATGGTCAACGCGGGCAACCTGTTCTGCGACTTCAACGCCCTGCTCCCCTACGAGCAGCGCCCGGAATACACCGAGGGCTACGAGGGCTTCTATCACCTTGAGGGCGTCTCGGCAACGGTCGACCATGCCACGGCGCGCTATATCGTCCGTGATCACGATGCCGCCAAGTTCCAGCAGAAACTCGAGCTGATGAATGCCGCCGCCGCACTGCTCAACCAGCGACTGGGCGAGGAGCGCGTAACGGTCGAGATTAAGCAGCAGTATCGAAATATGGCCGAGATCGTTCGTGACTATCCCGAGCTTATTGATGTTGCCAAGGAAGCCTGCCTTGCCTGCGGCGTTGAGCCCCAAGTACTGCCGATTCGCGGCGGCACCGACGGCGCACAGCTGTCGTTCCGCGGCCTGCCCTGCCCCAACCTCTCGACAGGCGGCTACTGTTACCACGGCGTCAACGAGTTTGTCCCGGTCAGCTCGCTCGTCAAGATGACCGACGTCCTGCAGGAGCTCGTCGCCCGTTTCGCATAAGACTGGCTGCATAAGCCCAAAAGACGAATCGCCCCGTCCTCAACCGAGAACGGGGCGATTTTTGGTGTAAGAAAAGTAGTCGGCATCGCAGGTTGAGCCAACGTCAGCGAGCGACGTCCAGGGCGAACAAGTTGGCATGAAAAAGGCAGGGCATTGACCTTCTGGTCATGCCCTGCCTTTTGAATGACAAATTGTCGCCCTGGGCGGCGCGCAGCGTCGAGCCGTTACGGCGTTTGGTAAAACGCCGTAACTTAGTAGTTGGCTTCGTAGCCGTTGCCGTCACCGGTGGGCTCTTCGTAGTAATCGGAGCCGTCGCTCGAATCGTCGGAATCGTCCGAGCCACCCGACGAGGTCGCGGTGCCATATGCGTAGTCCTCGGACGTATTGTTGTTGAGGTCACCGATCGTGGAGCTGGAGCCGTCTGAAAGGCCCATGGTGTTGGGGCCCTTGGGATCCTCACCGGCGTCGACGCGGGCCATCATTTCCTTAAGCTCGTCTTCGTAGACAAAGACATAGCTCACGCCGTCGATCATAGTGCTGTCGTCAGCATACGAAGGCAGGTTGGCCGAGTAGATGCCCTCGACATCCATGCCGCGCATGGCATTAACCGTGGAGACGATATCCTGAACGCTCATATCGGTTACGAGCATATCGGACAGCGAATTAACCAGGCCAAAGATCTTCGTGGCATCGAAGTTATTGAGAATCTGGTTGGCAAGGGCGCCAAGCACCTGACGCTGATGGCGCATGCGCGTGTAATCGCCGTCGGCATAGGTGTAGCGGCAGCGGGCATAGGTAAGGGCAGTAGCGCCGTCCATATGCTGCTGACCAGCGGTAATCTTAATATCCAGGTGCTCGGGATCGTCGACGTCGTCGGTCGCGTTGATGTCGATACCGCCAACCGAATCAATAAGCGACTGCATGCCGTCAAAGCTGACCTCGGCATAGTGAGAAATCTGCACGCCGCACAGCTCGTTGACCGCCTGGACCATGGCCTCGGCGCCGCCAACGGTGTGGCAGGCGTTGATCTTCATGGTCTCGCCCTTGTACACGACCTTGGTGTCGCGCGGAACGGAAATGAGCGTCGCCTGCTTTTGCGTGGGGTCGATGCGTGCCAGGATAATCGAGTCGGCACGATACGTATCCTCGCCCGGACGACCGTCGGTACCAAGAAGCAACACGTAGAACGGATCTTTTGCCTCATTGGTATCGACCAGAATCTGGCGCAGGTTGTTGGTAATGACATTGGAGTCGCCAAGCTTGCCCATGATAGTGGCAAACCACAGACCCGCAGCAGTCGTGGCGCTCAGCAGCACGCCGAGTACGGCGATGAGAGCTACGCGGCGAACCGTGCGGCCGCGACGGCGCTGACGGGCGCGCTCGGAATAGCGTGCGACATTGTCGCGGCTGTAGATCTTGGCCTGCGCACCAGTCGAGGGTCTTCGGGTGTTATCCGCTAGGGGTTTCTTGTTAAACATAGGCAACCTGCATTAGTAGATGACGGGATCGGGAACGGTGGCATGTTCGACATGCGCGCCAAGCGCCTGCAGCTTTTCGACAAACTGCTCGTAGCCACGTTTGATGTGATGGATGGCCGAGACCTCGGTAACGCCATCGGCGATAAGACCGGCAACCACAAGCGCCGCGCCGCCACGCAGGTCGGGTGAGGTGACCTGTGCGCCCGAGAAGCCCTTGACGCCGTGAATCATGGCGTGATGGCTCTCGATACGAATATCGGCACCCATACGCACGAGCTCGGAGGCGAACATGAAGCGGTTCTCGAAGATGTTCTCGGTAATTACGGAGCTTCCGTCGGCAAGGGCCGAAAGCACCATGATCTGCGCCTGCATGTCGGTCGGGAAACCCGGGAACGGAAGCGTCTGGATATCGACCGGCTTGATGCGCTCGACGCGATTGACATGGACACCGTTCTCGATACGCTTGCACTCGATGCCCATAAGTTCCATCTTTTTGAGCACCATGCCCAGGTGGATGGGGCAGAAGCCCGTAACATCGACGCCGCGTTCATCGGCCATGAGGGCGCCGGCGACGATAAAGGTGCCGGCCTCGATGCGGTCGCCCACCACGCAATGGGTAACGGGATGCAGCTCCTCCACGCCCTCGATGGTCACGACGGGAGTGCCCGCGCCGACAATCTTGGCACCCATCTCGTTAAGCATGTTGGCAAGGTCGACGATCTCGGGCTCACGGGCCGCGTTGTCGATAACCGTGGTGCCCTGCGCGCGCACGGCAGCCATGATGAGGTTCTCGGTAGCGCCCACGCTCGCAAACTCGAGCGTGACGGTGGTGCCGTGCAGACCCTGGGGAGCACTGGCGTTGATGTAGCCGTGGGCGGTGTCGAACTCGACGCCCAGAGCCTCGAGACCCAAGATATGCATATCAATCTTGCGAGCGCCCAGGTTGCAGCCGCCCGGCATGGCGATCTTGGCGCGATGGAAACGACCCAGCAGGGGGCCCATCACAGCCGTGGAGGCGCGCATCTTGGCGACGAGCTCGTAGGGCGCCTCCCAAGAATCGACCTGGGAGGTATCGATCTCGAGCGTGTGCTCGTCGAGAACATCGATCGTAGCGCCCATACCCTTGAGCACCTTGCCCATCACGTGGACATCGGAAATATCAGGCACGTTCTGCAACGTCGTCTTGCCCGGCGCCAGAAGCGTTGCCGCCATGAGTTTGAGTGCGGAGTTCTTTGCACCCGAGACGGGCACGGATCCTCCGATGGCGTGGCCACCCTCAACACGGATAATATCCAAGGTCTACCCCTTCAAAAAGCATGCCCGGGGTGGCTGGGCCATCCCGGGCATGATGTGTTCGCAAATGGTCGAACGCTAAAACGTTTGACTATTGGGCAAGCTTGAGCTTACACCATGCGATTTCATTATAGAGGTAGGCGCGGCGTGCATCATCCTCCGACAAATTACCCAGCTTCTCTTCAAAACCTTGAATATCAGCTTTAACCTTGTCGGCGTCGACGGTCGCCAAATCGCAAGCGCGCTCGGCGAGGACGGTCACGACATCGTCCGCAACCTGGGCATAGCCGCCGGCCACGGCAAACGTGTGGTCGACAGTGCCCATGGCCTTATCGGAAACGCGAACGTAACCGCGGTCGATCGTGCAGATCTCGCTGGAGTGAGCAGGCAAAACGCCAAACTCGCCATCCGTGGACGGAATCGACACAAACGCAGCGTCGCCCTCATAGGCGCAGCTCACGGGGCACACGATGCGGATACGCATAACCTACTTCTCCCCCATCTTGCGGGCGCGCTCGCGCACGTCCTCAATCGTGGAGGCATAGCGGAATGCCTGCTCGGGCAGGTCATCGGCCTTGCCGTCGACAATCTCGGCGAAGGAGCGGACGGTATCCTCGACGCGGACGTAGACACCGGGGTTGCCGGTGAACTTCTCGGCGACGTGGAAGGACTGGGAGAGGAACTGCTGGATCTTACGGGCACGGTTGACCGTAAGGCGCTGCTCCTCGGACAGCTCGTCCATACCCAGAATGGCGATGATGTCCTGAAGGTCGGAGTACTCCTGCAGGAGCTCCTGGACCTTGACGGCGACACGGTAGTGCTCCTCGCCAACGATCGAGGGATCGAGAGCGTCCGAAGAAGACGCGAGCGGGTCGATAGCCGGGAACAGACCGAGCGACGAGATGCTACGCGAAAGAACCGTGGTGGCGTCGAGGTGGGTGAACGTCGTGGCAGGCGCCGGGTCGGTCAGGTCGTCTGCAGGGACATAGACAGCCTGGACGGAGGTAATGGAACCCGTCTTGGTCGAGGTAATGCGCTCCTGGAGGTCGCCCATCTCGGTAGCCAGCGTAGGCTGGTAACCGACGGCGGACGGCATACGACCCAGCAGTGCGGAAACCTCGGAACCGGCCTGGGAGAAGCGGAAGATGTTGTCGATGAACAGCAGAACGTCCTGGCCACGATCGCGGAAATACTCAGCAGTGGTAAGGCCGGCCAGACCGATGCGCAGACGCGCTCCGGGCGGCTCGTTCATCTGACCATAGACCAAGCAGGTCTTGTCGATAACGCCAGACTCGCTCATCTCGAGATAAAGGTCGGTACCTTCACGGGTACGCTCGCCGACGCCGGTGAACACCGAGGTGCCGCCGTGCTCCTGGGCGAGGTTGTTGATGAGCTCCTGAATCAGAACGGTCTTGCCGACGCCGGCGCCGCCGAACAGACCGGTCTTGCCGCCACGGATGTAGGGCTCGAGCAGGTCAACGGCCTTGATGCCGGTTTCGAAGATCTCGGTCTTGGTAGTGAGCTCGTCGAAGCGGGGCGCTGCGTGGTGGATGGGATAGAACTCCTCCACCTCGGGCATGGGCTTACCGTCGACAGGCTTGCCCATGACGTTCCAAATGCGGCCGAGCGTCTTGGGGCCAACGGGCATCTTCATGGGCTCACCGGTATCGGTGGCGATGAGACCACGCTGCAGGCCGTCGGTCGAGGACATGGCGACCGTGCGGACGACGCCGCCCGGAAGCTGGCTCTCAACCTCGAGGATCGTGCTCAGGTGGCCGATCGGGGTCTCGGCCTCGACCGTGAGCGCGTTGTAGATCGGGGGCACCGCGCCGTCAAACTTGACGTCGACGACAGGGCCGATGATTCGCACGATGCGACCATCACCGGCAGTCGTCTTCTTGGTGGCTTCCTCGACCGCAAGCTTTACGGTGTTATTAGCCATTACTGTTCCTCCAATGCTGAGGCTCCGCCGACGATCTCGTTAATCTCGGTCGTGATCGAAGCCTGGCGCACGCGACTATACGTGCGGGTAAGGGTCGAGATGATCGCGGTGGCGTTTTCCGTCGCGGAGTGCATGGCCTTGCGGCGAGCACCCTGCTCGGCTGCCGCCGAATCGATCAGGGCCTGGTAGATGACCGTCAGGATATATGACGGCACAAGCTTGCCGAGAACATGCTCGGGAGAGGGCACGAACTCGAACGTGGACGAGATGCGCTTAGGGGCGTCGGTCTCGTTCTTACGCGGACCGTGGGCCATAGCGATCATCTCGGGATCGAGCGGCAGCAAGTGCTCGACGCGAAGCTCCTGATCCACGCGGTTCTTGGCGTGGTGGTAGACAAGCTCGACGCGGTCAAGCTCGCCGGCACGATACGCATCGCAGATATGAGAGGAGATCATGCGGGCCTGATTAAAATCGGGCTCTGAGGAATTGCCCTCAAAGTGCATGATGACGTTTGCGCGGTCACGGAAATACGTGGCCGGTTTGCGCCCACACGCGATGATCTCGCACTCGATGCCGTCGTTCGCCCAAGAAGCGGCGAGCTTTTCGGCCGTGCGCTCCACCGTCGTATTGAAACCGCCGGCAAGGCCGCGGTCCGAGGCAATAACGACAATCAGGCCATGCTTAACGCTCTCATGCTTCTGCAGCATGGGATCGGTGCCCGAACAGGAGGCGTCGCCGGCGACCGTCAACATGACGTCGGTCAGCGCCTCCTTATAGGGCTCGGCCTGCTTGGAGCGATCGAGGGCACGACGGATCTTGGCCGTAGAGACCATCTCCATCGTGCGCGTGATCTGCTTGGTCGTGGTAACCGAGGAGATTCGCTTCTTAATGTCGCGAAGGTTGGCCATAGGGCTTAGTTCTCCTCTGATCCAGTCGTATCGGCATGGTGCTTGGCCATGAACTGCTGCTTAAAGTCACCGATAACGCGCAGGAGCTCAGCCTTGGTGTCATCGTCGATCTTCTTAGCGCGAACCTTGTCGAGCAACGAGCCAAAGCCGTTGTCCAGGTACTCGATGAGCTCGGCACGGAAAGGCAGCACGTCGGCAATCTCCAGGTCATCCAGGAAGCCCTCGTTGCCGGCAAACAGCGTAACGATCTGCTCGCCAACCTCAAACGGTTTATAACGCGGCTGCTTAAGGAGCTCGGTCATGCGAGCGCCGTGGGTAAGCTGCTTTTGCGTGGCCTCGTCGAGGTCGGAGCCGAACTGCGTAAAGCCGGCGAGCTCCTGATAGGAAGCGAGGTCCAGACGAAGGTTGCCGGCGACCTGCTTCATGGCCTTGGTCTGTGCATCGCCACCGACGCGGGACACGGAGATACCCACGTCAACTGCCGGGCGCTGACCCTGGAAGAAGAGCTCGGACTGCAGGTAGATCTGACCATCGGTAATGGAAATGACGTTGGTCGGAATGTAGGCCGAGACGTCGCCGTCCTGGGTCTCGATGATCGGCAGTGCCGTCATGGAGCCGTAGCCGTTCTTCTTGGACATCTTGACGGCACGCTCGAGCAGACGAGAGTGCAGGTAGAAGATGTCGCCAGGATAGGCCTCGCGTCCGGGCGGACGATGCAGCGTCAGCGACATCTGACGGTAGGCCACAGCCTGCTTGGACAGGTCGTCGTAGATGACGAGCACGTGACCGCCGGGGTTGGCCTCACTGGCGGGCTTACCGTCCTCGCCGTTGTACATGAAGAACTCGCCGATAGCGGCACCGGCCATAGGCGCGATGTACTGCATAGGAGCGGAATCGGCAGCGGTTGCCGAAACGATGATGGTGTAGTCGAGCGCACCGTGCTGAGCGAGGGTCTCGCGGATGTTGGCAACCGTGGAGGCCTTCTGGCCGATGGCGACATAGATGCAGACCATGCCCTTGCCGCGCTGATTGAGGATAGCGTCGATGGCGATGGCGGTCTTACCGGTCTTACGGTCGCCGATGATGAGCTCACGCTGACCACGGCCGATAGGCACCATGGAGTCAATGGCCAACAGGCCGGTCTGAACCGGCTCGCACACCGGGGTACGGTCGATGACACCGGGGGCCTTGAACTCGATGGGGCGACGATGCGTGGCGACGATGTCGCCCAGGCCGTCGATGGGCTGGCCGAGCGGATTGACGACGCGGCCGAGCATGGCGCGGCTCACGGGGATATCCATAATGCGGCCAGTGGTGCGGCACTCGTCGCCTTCCTTGATGGAGTCGACGGCACCGAACAGAACGGCGCCGACCTCGTCACGGTCAAGGTTCTGGGCAAGGCCGAAGACGGTCTCACCGGTATCGGAGCTCTTGAACTCCAGAAGCTCGCCTGCCATGGCGCTCTTGAGGCCGGAGACGCGCGCGATGCCGTCGCCTACCTCGTCGACCGTTGAAACCTCATGCGTATCGACCGTCGCGGAGAGGCTCGTGAGCTGCTCCTGCAGTTTCTTGGCGATATCCTGGGCATTGAGGGTTTCGGACATTAGGCTTCACCTCCGTACGAATTAGCAGAGTTTGCGAGGGTCTCCTGCGCGATGCGCAGCTGCGTCTTGACGGAAATGTCACGACGCTCGCCGCGGGCTTCGAGCACCAGGCCGCCCACGATTGACGGGTCGACCTGCTCGATAAGGAATACCTTGCGGCCGAAGTCCTGCTCGCATTTCTTAGTGATGGTTTGACGCAGCTCGTCGTCGAGCGGGATCGCCGTGGTGACGGTCACGCCCACTACATCCTCGTCTTCCTCGGCAACATACTTAAAGGCAGCTGCCACCTTGGGAAGAAGGTCGAGCTGGTCGCGCTTGGACATGGTGTCGAGCACGGCGATGATCTCGGGGCTGGCGCTAGCCAGGCGCTCGATCATCTCGAGGTCCTCGAACACATGGTTCTCGGCCTTGGCGGCTTCCAAAAGGGAACGCGCGTAGGTCTCGAGCACCTTGTCCTGATAGCGGCTAGTCGGCATTCAGGCTACCTGCTTCCTGGATGTAGCGCTCGATGAGCTTCTTCTGCTCGCCCTCGTCCTCGAGTGCCTCGCCCACGATCTTGGTGGCGACGGCAACGGACAGGTCGGCGATGGAGCTCGCGGCACCGGCGTAGATGGACTTGCGCTCGTCCTCGACGGTCGTATGGGCCTTGGCGATGATCTCCTCGGCCTCCTTGTGGGCAGCCTCGATGATACGGGCGCGCTCGGACTCAGCGTCCTTACGGGCCTCGAGAACGATGTCGGCAGCCTGACGACGGGCGTCGGTGACGATCGAGTCGGACTCAGCGCGCTTGGCGATAGCCTCCTGCTTGGTCTTCTCGGCCTCGTCGAGGCTCTCCTCGATCTTCTTGCCGCGCTCCTCCATGGTTTTCATGATGCCCGGCAGGGCGACCTTGGCCAGCACGATCCAGATGATCAGGAAGGCGATAAGCGCCGGGATGAACTCCGCCATCTTAGGGATGAGGATGTCCGCACCGGCAGCGCCGTCCTCGGCGAACGCGGAAACCGGCATGAGCAGCGCGGCCGCGGACGCGGAGAGTGCGATCGCGCTCTTCTGGGATGAAAGATTCATACTTGACGCTCCGTGCTATTTAACGATCAGCGCGACAACGAAGCCGATCAGAGCCAGAGCCTCGCCGAAGGCGGAGCCCATGATGAAGACGGTGAACACGCGGCCCTGGACCTCAGGCTGACGGGCCATAGCACCCGTAGCACCCAGAGCAGACAGGCCGATAGCAAGACCAGCGCCGATAACACCGAGACCGTAACCGATAACTCCCACGATTCCTCCTTTGTCGTGCGTGTCTTATTTCACGCAGGATAACCTTTTTATAACTGCCGGGCTCCATGGGTACGGGCACCGGCGGTTTAACGAATTGCCTTACCTTTAAGGCGCGAACGGAAGACTACTCCTCCTCCGCGACCTCCTCTGCCTCGGAGACATACACGGCGGTAAGGACCGTGAAGACGTAAGCCTGGATGGCGCCGACCACAAGCTCGATCGCATAGATCAGGATGAGGATGGCAAGCCAGGCCAGCGAAGGCAGGGCGCCGACGGCGTGGGCCGCGGAAACCTGCTGAAGCAGCGGCTGCATGAACATGCTCGCCATGATGGCGAACGATCCCATGACCACGTGTCCTGCGAACATGTTGCAGAACAGACGGACGGCGAGCGTGATGAGGCGCAGGAAGGTCGAGAAGAGCTCGACGACCCACACGAGCACGTTCATCGGGAAGCTCACGCCCTGCGGGGCGAGGCTCTTGATGTAGCCGATCACGCCGTGAGCCTTGCATCCGTAGTAGATGAAGTACACGAAGGCGAAGATGGCGAGCGCGGCGGTGGAGCCGATTGCGCCGGTGCCGGGCTTCATTCCCGGGATCAGGCCGATCATGTTATTGATCAGGATGAACAGGAAAAGCGAGCACAGGAACGGGAAGTGCTTCTTCCAGTTCTCACCCACGACGCCCTTGCCGATATCGTTCTCGACGTACTCGATGATGTACTCGAAACCGTTGACGAAGAAGCCCTTGGGAACCAGAGTCTGCTTCTTCTTGAACACGGCCAGGACGATCAGGAGCACGATCGTGGAGACGATCAGCCAAAACGAGTACTGCGTGATGCCGCAGCTCAGATCGCCCACGACAGGGGTGGAGCTGAACTCGCTGACCAGATGATTAATCTCATCAGGCAGCTTTTCAAAAATTTCCACGACTTACCTTTCGACCTCATGAGGATCTCGCAGCGCCTTGGCGACGCGAACCGTACAGGCGGCCATAAAGACCACGAAGCCGATCGCCTCGCCCAGGAGGAACATGCGAAATGCCTCTCCGAACAACGCAAACACAACCAAGGTAAAGACGAGCAGGGCGACTGCCGAGACCGCCAGACTCACCATACCCTTGAGCATGTCCGCATTCTGCTTATCGTCAAGAACCGGCTTGAGCGTAAAAACAAAGGGAAGGAAGGCAATTGCGCCCGCGATGGCGCCTGCAACGATAGCGAGCAGATCGGCTATCTGAAACACTGGCTTCCTCGCTTTCCTTTTTAACGCCTCACAGCACAGTCCCAGCCAAACATTGGTGACTATTGTACGAGCCAATCGCTAAAGTACAACCGTAAAACAAACGGTTAATACGCACCTGTACGTTTTCTTAAGGCCTTCTTTATGCCGCAGGTACGGTAATACGTTTTTTCGAACCCCTCAGGGCAAAACGTCCGTTAACAGAAGTGCGCGTGGACGACTTTTGATCGCCCGCGCGCACCATTTCTTCGTATTTGTGACCGTAGCCGACAAGGCCCAACGACTAGAGCGTACCGTAGATGCGGTCGCCGGCGTCGCCCAGGCCGGGAACGATGTAGGCGGCCTCGTTGAGATGGTCATCGATGGCGCACGTAAAATATGTACGTCGGGGTCCTTTTCGGTCAGTGACTTGAGGCCCTCGGGCGCGGCGACGATGCACAGCATGCGGATATCCTTGACACCGCGCTCGCGCAGGTAGCTGATGGCCATCTCGGCCGAACCGCCCGTGGCGAGCATGGGGTCGACAACCAGGCAGATGCGCTGGTCGATATCCTTGGGCATCTTGCAGTAATACTCATGCGGCTCGTGGGTGACCTCGTCGCGCTCCATGCCGATGTGGCCCACGCGAGCGGAGGGTACCAAGTCGAGGATGCCGTCGACCATGCCGAGACCCGCACGCAGGATGGGAACGATGGCGAGCTTTTTGCCGGCGAGCTGCTTAAACGTTGCGGTGGTGATGGGGGTCTCGACCTCGACGTCTTCCATGGGCAGGTCGCGCATGGCCTCGTAGCCGTCAAAAAGTGCGAGCTCGCGCACGAGCTGGCGGAACTGGTTGGTGCCGGTGCTCTTGTCGCGCAGGATCGACAGCTTGTGCTGGACGAGCGGATGGTCGACAAGCGTCACACGGGACGTATCGTAGGTGACGGTCATGGGTTGATGCCCCTTTCATTGCGGCCGGAAGATGGCCTTGCTGACAAGACGCATGGCGACGTTGTTGCCGCGCGCCGTGCATAAGTTTAACGGTTTGTTGTATCGAGCAGCTCGTCGCAACCCTACTGAGCGGTGTTAAGCGAACGCTTGACGGCATCACGCCAACCAGCGAGGTTGCTCTCACGGCGCTCGGCGGACATGTGAGGATGGAAGACTTTGACGATCTGAGCGTTTTGCTCCAGCTCCTCCAAATCCTCCCAATAGCCGACAGCAAGGCCCGCCAAGTACGCGGCGCCGATCGCCGTGGTCTCCACCGTCTCGCACTGCAGCACGGGGATATCCAGCAGATCGGCCTGGAATTGCATGATGAACTCGTTGCGCGAGGCACCGCCATCGACGGACAGGCGCTCAATCGAAAGTCCCACGTCCTGCTCCATGGCGCGTAGCACGTCATAACTCTGGTAGGCCATGGACTCGCAGGCCGCACGTACAATGGTCGCGCGACTCGAGGCGCCGGTCAGGCCGCACACGATACCGCGAGCACGCGGGTCCCACCAGGGAGCGCCCAGGCCTGCGAAGGCGGGGACGAAGTAGCAGCCCTCGTTGTCGCTGATCGAAGTGGCGAGTTGCGCGGACTCACTCACGCTCGAGATGATGCCCATGTTGTTGCGCAGCCAGTTCATGGTTGAGCCGGCGGCAAAGATAGAACCCTCGAGCGCATAGCTGATTTTGCCGTCCGCGGCGATACCGATCGTGGAGACCAGACCGTTCTTGGATTCGACGATCTCGTCGCCGGTGTTCATGAGCATAAAGCAGCCCGTGCCATAGGTGTTTTTGGTCTGGCCGGGATGGAAGCAGCAGTGGCCGAACAGCGACGCCTGCTGGTCGCCCGCCACGCCCATGATGGGTGGCATGTTGGTCATGATGTCGCTCGCAACGCGGCCGTAGTCGCCCGAGCTCCAACGAACCTCGGGCATCATGGAACGTGGAACGTCAAAGAGTGCCAGCAGGTCGTCGTCCCAATCGAGCGTATGGATATTAAAGAGTGCCGTGCGGCTGGCATTGGTGTAGTCGGTGGCAAAGACCTGGCCGCCGGTGAGGTTGTAGATGAGCCAGGTGTCGATGGTGCCAAACATGAGGTCGCCCGCCGCCGCGCTTTCGCGTGCGCCGTCGACGTTGTCGAGAATCCACTGCACCTTGGAGGCCGAGAAATACGGGTCGAGCGTGAGTCCCGTGCGGGAGCGCACCAGCCCTTCTGCGCCCTGCTCGACAAGCTCGTCGATCAGAGGTGCGGTACGGCGGCACTGCCATACGATAGCGTTATAGATCGGCTGACCGCTCACGCGATCCCAGACCACCGTGGTCTCGCGCTGGTTGGAGATGCCGATGGCGGCAATGCGGTCGGAGTGAATACCGCTCTTAAACTGGACTTCCATCATGACCGCGATCTGGCTGGCAAGGACCGCCATGGGGTCTTGCTCTACCCAACCGGGACGCGGGAAGCTGGCTTTGACGCTGCGACGTGCCTGCGCGACGATGCAGCCGTACTCGTCGACGATGGTCGCAAGTACCGAGGTGGTGCCGCAGTCGAGCGCCATGATGTAGGAACCGCCAAAGTCAAACGAGGCATCTTCCATGCCCAGGCTGCCCAGATTCAACGACATCGCTTAAACCTTTCTATTGCATCGGGTCGGACAGGACCCGTTCGATCTCTGATGCGGGAAGTGCGCCTTGGCGCAGGATCTGGAGCTCGCCGTGCTGAAACGACACGATGGTCGAGGCGTCGCGACACGGGGTCTCACCGGCGTCGACGGCAACATCGACCCCCTCCAGGATGCGACCCTCCACCGTGATAAAACTTGCCGGCGCGGGCGCGCCATGCGTGTTGGCGCTGGTGCAGGCAAGGGGGCTGCCACAGGCGCGAATGAGCGCCTGCACCACGGGCGAGGCCGAAGCGCGAAGTGCCACCGTGTCGTCGGCAGCGCGCATAAAGGTCGGCACGCAGGGGGCTGCCTTGACCACGATAGTCAGGGCTCCCGGCCAGCATCGTCGCGCGAGTATGCGGGCATCTTCCGGGATATCCACGCCATAGCGGTCGAGTGCTTCGACGCCATCGACCAGCCAAGCGACGGTTTGCGTGAGTTCACGTTGCTTGAGAGTGAAGATACGGCGATAGCCGGTGCCGAGCGCAGGAACTGCGGCGCCATTGACGGCAGCCTGCGGATCGCGCGGCCACGATGGGAATTCGCTTGTATCTTGGGGCACGGCGTCCGAGAAGGCGTTGACTGCCACGGCGACACCGTAGACGGTCTCGGTCGGGATCAAAGCCAGGCCGCCGCGGCCGAGCACCTCGGCCGTGCGCTCGACGGCAAGCCGATGCGGCTCGCGCGCTCCCTCGAATACCCGATAGACCGTCTGCATGTGTATGCCAGCCCCTTACGCTCTGGTGAAAGTTTGTTTACTGTGGGGCATTCTCGCACGAAACGTTCAACCTATTTGCCCAGAGCGCATGTTGGTTTGGTGAGCGGCTCTAGTAGTCGGTGAAAGTGAGGGGGTTATTGAACTGCGACGAACTTCTTTGGCCTGCCGGCGTGGCGTTCTTGGGCGGCATAGCGCTCGATGCTGTCTATCGTTATCATCCGACGGCCGTCGACGAGTTCAACATCGAGCTTTCCTGCTTTGACCAGCGCGGTAATCCGCGAAGCGGAGACTTTGAGGTCCAGCGCTGCGTCTTTAAATGTTCGGCACGCCGCTTCCCGAGCGTCATCGTGGTCGATTTCGACTGAAAGGGCCACGACCTCGGCCGAGCGTTCGTACCCTGCCGGAGTCAAACCGTTGTTGAGGTCGTCGGCCAAAAACGCCATCAGTGCCTCGGTGGCATGGGCAATCGCTTCTTCGCGCGTGTCGCCATCGGCAAAGGCGCCGGGAATCTGCGGGAAGCTAGCGCAGTAACCATCGTCTTCTTTTATGAGAACGCAGTCATAGGTAAATCGCTGCCTCATTTTGCCTCCAACTACCATCCAGCTTGGCGACGAATACTTGCCCACGTGCCCTTCTTTGGTCGATCACCACCAGAGCCGTTCACGGTGACAACGCGGTCACCAGAAACATACTTAGCATGACTACCGACTTGCGCGACCTTCACGAATCCATCGTGCTTGAGTAGGGCAATGATTTCCCGAAAGGTAGGAGGTTGCATGGGCCGACCTCTTTCAGCCGTCCTAATTATAAACTACTTTATAATTTTTGCTAACCAGTTAATAAATATTACTGGCGTTGCTTGGGCTCGGTGACGATGGCTCGGACAATGCGGGGGCGATCGGTGAGGTCGTGGACGATACGCACGTCCGAAAGGCCTGCTTGACGACAGAGCTCGGCCGCGGCGTCGAGCGCGCCCTCGTAGAGCTCGCAGGCAAACAGGCCGCCGGCACGCAGCATGTAGGGCGCCGCGTTGAGCAGGCGGCGGAAGATATCGAGACCGTCGGCACCGCCCTCGAGCGCCAGATCGGGCTCAAAGTCCTTGACCTCATGCGGCAGCGAGCGCATGACATCGGTGGGGATGTAGGGCGGGTTGGAGACGAGTACGTCAAAGGTGCCCCACTCTTCGCGGGGAATGGAGCTCACCAGGTTTGTGAGGCTGAAGGCGACCTCGTCGGACGTGAGGCCAAGCGCATCACGGTTTTTGGTAGCAAGGTCGATGGCGCGCGGCTCGATATCGGTAGCAGTGCAGGTAACGTGGCCGCGGCGCTCCCAGGCGATCGAGAGCGAGATACAGCCCGTGCCGCAGCCGACCTCGAGAACGCGGGCAGTGCGGGGCTCGGCTGGGGCAGGCGCAGCGGCATCCTGAGCTGAAACCGTCTCCTGGTCGGCGCCCTCGATGGCGATGTCGTATTCGTCGAGCTCGGGCTCGGCGGCTTTTGCGGCTTCGGCTTCTGCTGCTTGCGCGGCGGCTTCCTCGGCCTCGCGATCGGCAAGCTCCTCGGCATAGGCGCGGCTACCGAGCACGTCGCTACCCAGCGCAGCCTCATCGGCGGCCGTCAGGTTGGCAGCACGGCGCTCGGCGGTCGCGCGTTCGTCGGCCAGCGCCGCCTCAGCTTTGCGGGCCTGCTCGACCTCATCGTTCCAAGGCAGCTCAACACGCTGACGGGCAGCGGCCTCGGGGCTCAGCACCTCGGTATCCAGATAGTTCAGGACTTCTTCGACGAGCATCTCGGTCTCGGGGCGCGGGATGAGCACGCCGGGGGCGCACGCGACGTCGATCATGCGAAACTGCGTGCTGCCGGTGATGTACTGCAGCGGCTCGCCTTTGGCGCGACGAACGACGGCCGCGTGCATGGTCTCGAGCTGGGCTGCGTTAAGCGTCTCGTCCATGCGCATATACAAGTCGATACGCGCCAGGCCCGTGGCCGCGCACAGCAGCCACTCGGCAGAAAGACGGGGATGCTCCTCGCCGCGCTCGGCCAGGTACTCCTTGGTCCACTCGAGACAACGCTTGATGGTCCAGATCTCGTTTGCCATGGGGTCCTCCCCTCTTGAGCGCCAGGCGGCGCGTGAATGTCGGAGCAGATTGTACGCGAGGGTGGCACGCGGTAAGGGACGATTGGAAGCGATTATCGAGAATCAGCCCAGAATTTTGCACCGAGCTCGCTCAAAGTGTTCATTCGCTGACCTCTAAATTTGCATTCGTCAAGCTTTTGGCAAGGTTGCCCCAAAACTGACCAATATCTAACCAAGAACTTGCCACATCGCTTGACGCACGACCCATCAAAAATCGCTCCGCGACTTCTTGAACGATATTTTGAGCAATATTTTCGATAGCGGACTTATGCCGTCAATTACCTTAAGCAGGTAAGCAGCTCAAATGCCATAACAGCCGACTGAATAACATCTCAAAGCAATGTACCCAACCTAGTCATTTAAGAACGTCCCCAATGACTACATCTAAGGCGCCGCAGGTTGAGCATAATTCAGCGAAAACGCCCCTAAGCGAGCAAGGTGACGTGAAAGAGGAGGGAAGCGTACTTCGGTACGCGACCGACGATTGAACGTCAGATTGCCGCTTAGGGGCGTTTGCAGCGTCGAGCAGTTACGGCGTTTGGTAAAACGCCGTAACCCACTAAACAGCCTGTGCCAGCTTCTCGGCTCGCTCGGCGGCGGCGAGGGCCTCGATGACGGTGCCGAGCTGGTCGCCCAGAAGCACGCCGTTGTAGGTGGAGTTGAAGCCGATGCGGTGATCGGTCACGCGATCCTGGGGCTGGTTGTAGGTACGAATCTTCTCGGAACGGTTGCCGTGGCCGATCTGGCTCTGACGCTCGGCGCCGAGCTCGGCCTGCTGCTTCTCGAGCTCCATCTCGTACAGACGGGCGCGCAGCATCTGCATGCAGACCTCGCGGTTCTGAATCTGAGAGCGCTGCTCCTGCGACTGCACCACGGTGTTGGTGGGCAGGTGGGTGATACGCACGGCAGAGTAGGTGGTGTTAACGCACTGACCGCCAGGGCCGGAAGCGCAGTAGGTGTCGATACGCAGATCGGACTGGTTAATCTGGACGTCGATCTCCTCGGCCTCGGGAAGCACGGCGACGGTAGCCGTGGAAGTCTGGATACGGCCCTGGGACTCGGTCTTGGGGACACGCTGAACGCGGTGCACGCCGGACTCGTACTTCATGACGGAATAGACGCGGTCGCCCTCGACCTTGAACTCGATGGACTTAAAGCCGCCAGCCTCGCTGGGGCTGGAATCGAGCACAGTGGTCTTCCAGCCGCGCGACTCGCAGAAGCGCTGGTACATCTTGTACAGATCGCCGGCAAAGATGGCAGCCTCGTCGCCACCGGCGGCGGAGCGAATCTCGACGATGGTGTTCTTGTCGTCGTTGGGATCGCTCGGGATGAGCATGTACTTGATGTCTTCCTCGAGCTGCGGGAGCTTTTCCTCGTTCTCGGAGATGTCCATCTGGAGCATCTCCCTCTCGTCCGCATCGCTGGTGTCGCGGAGCATCTCCTTGGCGGCCTCGATGTCATCGAGCGCGCCGATGTACTCACGCGAGGCAGCGATGAGGTCGGACTGGTGCGCGTACTCCTTGTTGAGACGCGTGAACTCCTTGATGTCGGAGGCGACGGCCGGGTCGGAGAGCTTCTTCTCGAGCTCCTCGTAGGCCTTGATGATCTTCTCGAGCTTGTCGCGCATGGCGGGACTCCTTTATGTGCGTGAAGGTGAAAATCGGCAGAGTTGATGGGGCGCACGGCGCCACTGTGGGGGCAAGCCCAGCTAGAACATGTCGATCTTCAGATACATGCGCATCCCTTCGCGTATGGGGTACATAGTTGCGGTCTAACCCATACATGATAGCGTGCGCAGGCATACCTGCATATAACCCGCACGGAATGTGACACAGGGTCAGTCCGCCAACGTAAGGCTCTACTTTAAGAACATGGCCATATATAACGGAAGCGTCACCTTTTTGCCGTCTCGGCCGACGTTACCGTCTATCAGCTTGTACCCAAGGTTCACGTCCTGCCGCTCGAGCATGTCGTTGAGCGATACCGTAGATCCGCGCGAGGCCTTCACCTCAATGGGCACAACGCTCGCGTCGGGCGAGTCGACGAGAAACTCTATTTCCCTATCGCCCTTCTGCGACCGCCAATAACGCAGGGCCACACCCCGCGCCGCAAGCATGCATGCGATCAGGTTTTCGTAGAGGCCGCCCTTCATGGGACCCGCGAGCTTGTTGTTCACCACCGCTTCCAGCATTTCGAAGCCGTACATGGCCATGAGCACGCCCGTATCGGCAGCATAGAGGCGAAACTTCGTCCCGTCTTCATAGGCGGCAAGAGGGAATTGGGCGGCGCTCACCGACTGGCACCGTCGCACCATACCTGCTCCCACGAGCCAATCCACGGACGAGCCAAATTTGCGCGCCGTTCCCCTGTTCTCGACCACGGAATACTGGAACTTCGTATTCTCCTTTGCGAGCTGGCGCGGCAACGATTCAAAGCACGCCCGCGCACGCACGCGCTCGGGGGCTTGCGCGTATCGAGCCACGTCGTCGAGATACGAGGCGAGCAGCCTGCTTTGCTCGTCGAAAGCAACGGCGAAGTTGCCCGTCCGCGCAAAGGCGTCCACCACCGCAGGCATACCGCCGACCGCGAGGTACTCGCGCAGCATCTGCATCATCTTCTGATTCACCGCAACGGGCACGGGTATCAACGACTCATAGTATTCCCGCAAATTGACGATATCGTCCTCCCCATACCCGCGCGCCCAAAGGTACTCCTCGAAATCGAGGGGGCCCATTTCGACCTCTCGCTCGTACCCAACGGGAATGGAGGCGAGCGCAGCCTCCTCCTTGAACCGAATGCCCAGAAGCGAGCCCGACGCAACGACATCGCACCTGCCGTCGAGAGCGAGATACTTAAGCGCAGCGCGAGCACGCGGGCACTCCTGAATCTCGTCGAGGAAAAGAAGCGTTCGTCCTGGAACAAAGCGCACGCCGGGCACGACGAGCGATATCTGCCGGTAGATCGAGTCGGCATCGATTGGGCCATCGAACACCCGCTTAAGGTCCGGGGACCCAATGAAGTCTATGGAGATGAAGCTTTCGTAGTCCTGCCGCCCGAACTCGGCGACGATGTACGACTTGCCAACCTGTCGCGCGCCCTTGATGAGAAGGCATTCGGCGCCCTTTTCCGCCCGCCACGAACGGAGGGTGTCGAGCATCTTTCGCTTCAGCACACTACGCACCATCCTTCACCTGCTGTTTGCAGCTTTTCAGGATGGATTTTACCAACTTTTGCAGCTTTTCCGGGTGTATTTGGCCTAGATTTGCAGCTTTTCCGGGTCCAGATAGCCGCTTCGTGCAGCTTTTCCGGACTTCTAGAGGGCGCGGCGCGCTTAGGAGCTGCAGAATCATAATCGCGTGCAAACGGCGGGCTAACATAGCCTTTCACCGAAAAGGGCGGGCGGCCGCGCCCTGCGACCACCCGCCCTCAATCAAAGCCCTTCTCGGCCGCCGCAGCTACCGGTTCCGGCGCCGCAGGATTACGCCTGCGGCGATCAGCACCACCGCGCCGCCCGCGATGCCACCCAGGGCCATCGGCGACAAGCTGGTATCGCCCATATTCGGCAGACCCGGCTTCTCCTCCTTCGGCACCGGCGGCTTGCTCGGAGGATTCGTCGGCGGGTTGACTGGCGGGGTGGTCGGCGGCGTGTACGTGTTCTTGAACACCGGCGCCACGTCGCCGTCATAGGTTACCGTCGCCACCAGATGGCCCGCACCGTCGTCCGTCACCGTCACCGTTACCCGGTGCTCGGCCGCGTCGTACGTCACGTTCTTCTGGCCGTCGTCCACCTCGGAGATGCTGTAGGCGTACGTCCCGGGCTTGTCGTACGAGATCGCCTCGAAGCCCACCGTGCCGTCCGCCGCGTTCTTGGCGGTCTGCAGCACCTTGCCGTCGGCATCCTTCAGCTGGAAGGAGAACTGCCCTTCCTTAAGGTCTTCGCCGCTCAGCACCTTGGAGGCCCCCAGCTTCACCTCAGTCGCGGCCGGCGCGTAGCTGTTGCTGAATGCCACCGCATCCGCAGCCTTGCCGCCCTTGCTGTAGGCAACCTGCGCCTCCAGCGCGTGCGTCTCCGCATTCTCCGTCACCGTCACCGTCGCGGTAAAGACCGTCGTGTCGTAGGTGACGCCGTTCGCCGTCGCCCCTGCCCGCTCGGACACGGTGTAGACGTACGTCCCCACCTTGTCCAGCTGCAGCGGCGCGAAGCCAAACGTGCCGTCGGCGCCGTTCTGCACCGTCTGCACCACGTTACCGTCGGCGTCCTTCAGGTCGAAGGAGAACTCACCCTCGGCCAAGTCGCGGCCGGTCAGAGCCTTCGTTCCGGTAATCGTCGCCGTCGTTGCCGTCGGCGTGTAGATGTTGGTGAAGGTCAGATCCGCAGCCGTCTTGTTCGCCGTCGCGGTCAGCTGGCCGCTGCCGTCGTCGGTCACGCTCACCGTCACATCCAACACCGCATCGCTGTAAGTGATGGTGCCATCTTGGCCCGCAACCTCCTTCACCTGGTACGCATGCGAACCAGTCGCAGTGTACGAGATGGCCTTGAAGGTAAACGCCTTACCCACGTTCTTGGTCCGGTCGATCTCCTGCCCCGTGGCCACGTCAATCAGCGCGAACGTGAACTCGCCATCGGCGGGCGTCCGCGTGGTGGACGGGTCGGCATTCTCAAGCACCTTGGTGCCAGAGATCTGGTAGGAGGTCTGGCCCGGCTGGTAGCTGTTCGTAAACGTCATGGTGTTGGGGGTGACGCCGTTCTCGGTACCCTCGCTCGGCATCACCGTGGAGCTCTCCACCACCAGCTTGCCGTCGTTGTTGTCCTTCACCACGTAGGTCAGGGTGTACGTCTTGCCGGTGTAGGTCACGCCCGGCACGCCCGGCGCGTCCCCCGTCGGCTGCACCTCGCGGACCGTGTAGGTAAAGGTGCCCGCATGGTCGAAGGTCAGCTTGTCGAAGGCAACCTTGCCGTGCGCATCGTTCTTCTGGGTCTGGATCACCGAGCCGTCAGACCCCACCAGCTCGAAGGCGAAGTCTCCCGCCTTTAGCTGATAGCTGCCGTCGTGCACGTCAACGCTCTTGGTGAGGGCGATCGCGCCGGAGTCCGTCGCCTGTGCCTCGTAGGTGTTGGTGAAGCTGGGCTTCGTGACATTCGTGCCGTCGTAGGCGACGCTCGCCTGCAGCGTGCCGGCATTGTCCGCAACCGTCACCACGGCATGGTGCACCGCGGCGTCGTAGGTCACGTAGGCCAGATCACCCTTCCGCTCCACGATGGTGTACTCGTGCGTGCCCGGCTTCGCGTAGGAGAAGGCGTCGAAGTTAACACTTCCGTCCGCGCCGTTGGTCGCGGTCCGGACGGGCTTGGCCCCGGCAAGCTGCTCAGCCGTCAGGTTGCCCTCGTACACATCGAAGGTGAACTCGCCGCACTTGGTGACGATCGGCGTGTTGTCGTCCTTCTTCACATAGCTCTTCTGCGCACCGAGGGCCAGGCCGGTCGCGGCCGGCTGGTAGGTGTTGGTGAAGGTATCCGAGCCGGATGCGCTCGTCACGATCGCCTTCGCATTCAGTGCTCCGTTCCCGCCGTCCGTGACCGTCACCGTATAGGTGAGGGGATGGCTGTCATAGACCATGCCCGGCTCCGCGCCCGGCTGCTCCACGATGGTGTAGGTGAAGTCCTTGCTCGCGGCGCCGTCCAAGTCGGAGAGCTGGAACTCGCGCGTGAAGCTGACCTTGCCGTTTGCATCGTTCTTCGCGGTGTCGAGCACGTTGCCGGCAGCGTCCTTCAGGTCGAAGGTGAACTCGCCGTCCGCGGGCTTCGTCGTGTGGTCGAAGCCGTCCGCAACCTTGACGGTCTTGGTCGCCGTCAGGGTTACGGAACCCTTTGCGTCGTAGGTGTTGTTGAAGGTGGGAGCCGTAGCGGCACCGTCATAGGTGACGGTCACCTTCGTCTTGTTGCTGCCGTCCTGGTTCTGCTCTGCCTTGACGTGGACCTTGACTTCCTTGGCGTCGTAGGCCACGCCGTCGACGGTCTGGCCGGCTTTCTCCTCCTTGAGCGTGTAGTCGTACTCGCCCAGGTTCAGGTTCTTGACGGCCAGCTTGACCTTGCCGTCCTGGTCGTTGGGGCCCTTGGCGACCTCGTTGCCGGCCTGGTCGTACAGGCCGAAGGTGAACGCGTCGGCCGTCAGGTCCTTGCCCTTGAGGGTCTTCGTCGCCTCGACGGTAACGTCCGCCGTCGGCTTCGAGTTGGTGAAGGTCGGCACGGCTTTCTCGCCGTCGTAGGTGGCGACCGCCTTCAGCTCGCCCTTCTCGTCGGTGACCTTGACGTGGACCTTCACGTCCTTCGTGTCGTAGACGACAGTCGGGTCGGCACCCCTTACCTCCTTGATGGCGTAGTCGTAATCGCCCGGCGTAGCGTAGTCGATGGCTGCAAAGACGACCTTGCCGTCCTTGTCGTTTTGGACAGCCTGGAGCTCTTTGCCGTCGTTGTCGAGCAGCTGGAACGTGAAGTCACCGCCCGCGAGCGCGCCGCCCGTAAAACGCTTTGTCGCCTTGAGCGTTACCGAGGTCCCCTTCGGATGGTACGTGTTCGTGAAGGTCTGCGAGTTGGGCGCGCCTTCCGCAACCGGCGTAGCCGTCAGCGTGCCCGTCCCGTCGTCCTTGACCGTTACTTTGTAGATGAGTGGATGGGTGTCGTAGACCATGCCCGGCTCCGTGCCCGGCTGCTCCACGATGGTGTATGTGAAGTCCTTGCTCACGGCGCCGCCCAGGTCGGAGAGCTTGAAGTCGCGCGTGAAGCTGACCTTGCCGTCGGCGTCGTTCTTCGCGGTGCCGAGCACGTTGCCGGCGGCATCCTTCAGCTCGAACGTGTACTCGCCGCCCTTCAGCTTAGTGTCGTGCGTGAAGCCCGGCGCGACCGCAACGACCTTGGTCGCCGTCAGCTCCACGGATCCCTTTGCGGTGTAGATGTTCTTGAAGGTGGGGGCGACCGTCTTGCCGTCGTCGTAGGTGACGTTCGCCTCCAACTGGCCGGCGTTGTCCACGACCTTCACCACGGCGTGGTGCACCGCATCGTCGTAGGCCACGTAGGACAGGTCGCCCTCCTGCTCCGCGATAGTGTATTTGTACTCGCCGGCCTTGGTGTAGTTGATGGCCGGGAAGGTAACGGTGCCGTCCTCGCCGTTCTTAGCGGTCTGGATGGGTTGCTTGCCCTTCAGCTGCTCAGCCGTCAGATCACCCTCGTACAGGTCGAAGGTGAACTCGCCGCCCTTGAGCGTGGCCTGCGTGTTGTCGGACTTCACGTACGATTTCTTCGCCGTGAGTGTAGCCAAGGTCTCGGCAGGCTGATACTTGTTAGTGAAGGTCGGGGCATCATTCTTGTCGTCATAGGTGACAGTCGCCTTTGCCTTGTCACCGTCCGCCTTCACCGAGACGTGGACCTTCACCGCCGTGGAATCGTAGGTGATGGTCGAATCGCTGTCAGCGACCTCCTTGAGCGTGTAGTCGTACTCGCCTATGGTCAGACCGGTGAGGATGAGCTTAATCTTGCCGTCCTTGTCGTTCTGGACAGTCTGGATGGGATCAACCGTAGTCGTATCGCCTTGATATAGGCCAAAAGTGAACGCACCAGCCGTCAGGTCCTTGCCCTTGAGGGTCTTCGTCGCCTCGATAGCGGCGTCGGCCGTCGGCTTCGAGTTGGTGAAGGTCGACACGTCGGCCTTGCCGTCGTAGGTGGCGGTCGCGCTCAGCGTGCCGTTCTTGTTATCGGTGACCCTAACGTGCACGCTCACCGTCTTGCCGTCGTACACGACGGTCGAGTCATTGCCGGCAACCTCCTTGATGGTGTAGTCGTGATCGCCCGGAGTGTCGTAGCCGATTGCCTGGAAGGTAATGTTGCCGTCCTTGTCATTCGTGACGGTCTCAATGGGCGTGCCTTCCGCCTTGTCACCCTTGTACAGAGCGAACGAGAAGTCGCCCCCTGCGAGCTCACCGCCTTTGAAGCGCTTCTTCGCCTTGAGCGTTACCGAGGTCCCCTTCGGGCGGTACGCGTTCGTGATCACTGCAATCTGATTGTCAATCACCCGAGATGTGGCGGTGCCGTCATCCTTATAGGTCTGTTCCATTTTGACGACTGGCTCGGTCAGCTTGCCCTTGCCGTCATCCTTTACCGTTACGGCCACCTTGTATTCGGCGCTGGAGTAGCTGACGCCGCCCAGCCAACTGGGATCGCTCTTGGCGGGCGTAGTCTCGGTAATGTAGTAGGTGTACCGGCCAGGCTTCTCATACTTAATTTCTCCGAAGCTAAATTCTTCGGCGCTCGTAACGGTCTTCTCGACCTGCTTCATGCCGGCCACAGGCGCTGCCGTAGCACCATCAGGCATCGGCGTGTCATCGGCGGCGCGCAGGCAAATCTTGAAGCTGTCGGCCTTAGTCCACTCACGGCCGGTGAACTCCTTCTGCGCCCGAATGCCGGTGAGCGTCACCGGGGACTTCACGCCGTAGCTGTTGGTGAACACCAGCTTGTTGTCTTCGGCCAGCGTGCCGTCGGTATTTTGCTTCGCGATCTTACCGGTGATACTGTCGCCTTCGTCGGTCAGATTCGTGGCACCCTGCTTGCGTCCGGTCAGCTTATAGCCCGCGGGCATCTTGTCTGCGCCGGTCAGCTCCTGCACCGTGTACTCGTCGCCCTCGCCAAGTCCGTACACGCGAATCGTCTCGTCCGCCTTGATGGCATGGGTGTCGCCGTTCTTCAAATCGAACACGTCGCCGGCTTGCTTTCCGGCCCCAGCGTTCTTGAACACTGCAGCCTTGTAGGTCTTCCCCTCGGGCACGGTGAACTTGAAGGTGAACTCCGCGTCCGGTTTTCCCGTCAGGCCCGCCGGCACCACGACCTTCTTCGTCACCTCGAGGCTCGCCTCGCGTTCATTCGCCACGCGCACACAGGTGGCGCCCGTGAACAGGGCGTTCAGGTTCATGTCGCGCAGATCGGCACGGGCACCTTTCGACGTGGTCCCCTTGGGCTGCTCGTCCTGCGTGATGCCCATACGTATCCAGCCCGTCTCGGTCTCCAAGCGATAAGGTTTGCCCTCCTCGGTGGGCCCATACTGGTAGACACGTCCGTTGGCGCCGTACTTGAGGTGCACCTCATCCTCGCCGCCCTTGGCGTCATTGTTCCAGGAAAGGTTGTCGTTGCCGTCGAGCGTCCCGTCGGACGTCTGGCGCTGGCCCTTGATCCACGTGAGCGTGTTGTCGATGTCGCCATCTGCGCCAAACTGGCCCAGGCTCTTCATGAGCGCGCCCGGGCCCACGAACGTCGAAACGCCGTCATCGTCCGTACCGGCATCGGCATGGACGCCGTAATCGTCCACAATCACCTTGGTGAGCGTGTTGTTAAGCAGGAAGCCCTTGGGCGCCGAGACCTCCTTTAGGAAGTAGGTTCCCTTCACGAGCGGCCTGTTACCATCGCTCGTATTCGGGAATATGCCCGCACCTTCGAGCGGGACCGGGTTGTCGACCGACCCCGTCGTCAGGGTGTCGTAGGGGGTCTGCTCGCCATCGAGCACGACCTTGCCGTTCGCACCCGTAGTCACCTGGGTGGACTTGTACAGGCCGAACTTCGCCCCGTCAACGGGCTTACCCTCGGTATCGGTCTTCTGCACGAACAGGCGATTCTGGATGTTCGTGACGAGCAGGCGCGTGGCGAACTGCCGCTTGAAGTTCGTGCCGTCTGCGATGTCGTCGCTGTACACGTGGACGGTGTTCTCGAGCGTCGCGTCGCCGATCGAGCTCGCCGTTGTGTGGTAGATGGTCACCGCGTACTCGGCATCCTTGCGGGCATCATCGCTCAGCATGTAGTAGTACTTGGAGATGTCACCGGGCAGATACGGAATCTCTACCTGGTACTGGCCGCTCGTGTTGAGCGTGAAGGCGTGCAGGTCCTTCTTCGCCGCCGCGATAGCGCCGACCATGTCCGGCTCCTTGGCGAGGGTGTATCCCGCTCCCGTCGATGGGTCGCCCGACACGGCGTACCAATTGCTCGGATCATTGATACCTGTGCTTGCGCTTTTATCGCGCTTGAGCACCACAGCGAACAGTATGCCGGAGTCCAGGCTGACAGTTTCGTTGGACTTCGTCTGGTCATCTTTCGCCTTGTACACGGTCGACGGCGCGGTGATGGTCTCCTTCGCGCCGGCGAACGCGCCGCTCCGCCACACGGCGCTGTCCGCGTCCATACCGCCGCGGTTGATGATGACGCCGCCCGCGCCGTCCTTGTCGCTCGCGGGCACGTACTCGAGCTGCATGCTGTCACCCGTCGCCGTGAGACTCGAGCGGTATCCTTCGGGCACGTACGTCTCCTTCAGGAGGTAGTACTTGTTGTCGTGATTCTTCTCGTAGAGATCGTCGAAGTTGATGACGCCGTTGTCCACGTCGTTCGTGAGCGTTAGGCGGCCGGCCTCGTCCGTGGTGCCGGAGCCGAGAAACTCGGCCTCGGTCTTGAAGTCTTTGTCGGTCTTATAGAGCTTGAACTCGGCACCCTGTACGAACTTGCCGTCCTGGTCGAACTTGATAATGTCGGACTCGGGCACCGTCACGAGGTTGAACTTGAGCTCCATGTTGGAGTAGAAGGCGCCGCGCTCCAGGTAGAAGAACTTGAGGGTGTGGTTGGTGCCGTCTTTGAAGGTGTCGCCGACAAAGCCCGAAGTAGTGTCCTTATGCGCCGCCTGATACTTGCTCAGCAGCGTGCCGTCGCTATTGCCGTTCACCTTAATGTCGCCCGTATGAAAGTTGATGTTCAGACTCGCGCGGTCGTGAATACCGCCGATATCACCCACGAGGACATCGTCGATGAACACCCAGACGTCATCATCGCCGGCGAACTCGAAGGTCATGTCCTCACCTTTGTTCGTCTTGCCGCCGTTGGGCTGCACGAATCGCGTGGACATTGAGAGGCCGAAGTGGTGGTTGACGGGCTTGCCGCCGTTGTAGCTCGAATTGCCGGTGTTGTCTGCCGTGATGCCGTTTTGGACGAGCTGGCCGTTTTCCTCATTGAACACCTTGTCTGCCGCGTCGAACGGGAAGAACTGACCCTGGTGGGACGAATTGCCAATGCCCCAGGTGTCATAGATGTCGAAGGCATTCTTGTCAGCGTTGTAGGCTGCGTAGTTTTTGGAGCTGTCATAGACGTAGTAGCCGTCCTGAACCTTGAGGAGGCCCGTCACGCCAAAATGGGACGTCTTGCCGGTCTGGGCAGAGGAATCGAACAGGTAGCTGAGGGACTCGCCGCCCAAGGCTTCGGAAAGCTTCGGGTAGCCGTCTGAAAGCGTGTTGCTGACGATGCCGGGCTGCGGGCTCGTGCAGCCCGTCCAATTGTTGAGCGGCCCATCACCCCGGCCGTCGTTAAACTGGAACTTGTAGCCTGCGTTGACGCCGCCGTTGCCGGAAACCGACAGATGGTCATCGGGATTCACCCAGTAATCAAACAGGTTGATCGTCGTCCCCGAGGGCGAGGTCGTCGGAACCGTGTGGTCGGAGATCGCCGCCTCGGCACGAAGCGGCAGGAAGAAACTCGCCGTCAGCGCGACGGCGAGGGCCAGAACAATCGCATATGGCGAAACCGGGCGCAGCCCACGACGGCGGCCATAAGACATGACGGACCACCGCTCGCGCGGCCGGTGTTCACCAGGAAGTTCCCTGCTTAGACACCCCCCCCCGATAGCAATATTCACGAGTCGAGACGTCGTCTCTCTGAGCTCCTGCATAACTTCCTCCCCAGTCACACGGCGACCCGACGGGCGCTCCCCGGGGGCCGAGGCAGTCTGGCACATGCCCGCAGTCGTTCAAGGAATACCGACCCCAGCATATGTCTCTCAAGACATTTTAGCCTTTTTATATAACAGTTTTCGTCTCATTACCGATGAAATCGGCTCAGTCCCTTTGTCGCATGCTAGAGCGTGTGGAGCAGGGCGATGAGGAAGCGGATGCCTTGGAGGTAGGCGCGACGGGTGATGCGCTCGTTGGTGCCGTGGACGCCGCGGTCGCATTCGTCATCGTCGACCACAAAGGCGGAGAAGCGGATGCACTCGTGGCAAATGCTCTGGTAGTTGGCGGCATCGGTTGCACCAATCACGGTCGAGGGCACGATGCTAATCGGCTCTTGGCCCACCGCAGACGATCCGTTTTCCTCCGCACCCCTGGGATTACGGAAATAGCGGGCGGCGATGGCGCGGACGGCCTCGAGCCCCGGACCGCCCACGCGCGGGGATGGCGATGGCTCGGAGCTGCCGGGGCCCAGCTCGACCTCGACTCGGCCAGCGAGCCCAGCGGTGGCAACGGCCTCGCGACAGCAGGCCACGACATCGGCCACGCTCGTACCCTCGAGCATGCGGAAGTTGATATTGGCCCACATATCTTGCGGCATTACGTTGGCACCGGTACTGCCGCCCTCGATTTGCGTGGGCGCGCAGGTGGTGGTCACAAGCGGGTACAGCTTTTTGCTGGCGAGGCAGTCGCGCACGATGGCATCCTTGCTGGCAGCAATCTCGTCTGCGGTATAAAGCCCCAGCTCGACGAGCTGCGCGGCGAGCAGATCGGTCGCGCGCGCCGGCCACTCGATATCGCAAATCGCAGCAATAGCGCGGCTGAGCACTTCGAGCGACGTGCCGCCGTAAGGGTTGGAAGAATGCCCGCCTTCGCTTCTCGTCTTGAGCACGATATCGGCATAGCCCTTCTCGGCAAGATCGGCATGCATAAGCCAACCCTCACCTGCGCTGTACTCGGCAGCCGGAACGATACGGTAGTCGCCCTCGTCGATCAGGTACTCAAGCTCAATGCCGCGCTCCTCGAGCACGCAGCCGATGGCGCCTGCGCCGTACTGCGTAGTCTCCTCGTCCTGGCCAAAGGCGAGCAGCAGGGTGCGCTCGTGCTCCCAGCCGTGCGCCAGCGCATACTCAACCGCCTCGAGAATGCCTGCGACCTGGTCTTTCATGTCGATAGCGCCACGACCCCAGATGTAGGTGTCGTCCACGTGCCCGCTAAAGGGGGCGTGCACCCAATCGTCCTCGGTGCCCGGCACCATGGGGACCACGTCCATGTGGCCCATGAGCATAACGGGTTTGAGGGCGGGGTCGGAACCGCCAAGCGTCACCAACAGCGAATGGTCGACAAGCTCGATCTCGCCCGCCGCGAACACGCGCGGCCACGCCTGCTGCATATAGGCGCGCAGGTCGTCGAAGGGCTGCCAGCTCACCGCCTCGGCATCCATGCTCGAGACAGTCGGAAACGACAGCACGCGGCCCAGGCGTTCGCACGCGCCAGCTTCGTCCAAATCGGCAAAATCATCCTCATGCGCAAAGAAGCGCCAAACCTCGGCCATGACATCCTTTCGATTGTGATGACGAGGGCCGCCCCACCGGAGCGGCCCTGCCACATAAGCGTTTGCGGTCGGTTATTTGTCCTCGAGATAACGCGAGAGGAACTCGCGGGTACGCTGGTGCTTGGGGTTGCCGAAGAGCTCGGCCGGCGCGGCATCCTCGAGCACCACGCCCTTGTCCATAAAGACCACGCGGTCGGACACGGTTCGGGCAAAGGCCATCTCGTGCGTGACGACGACCATGGTCATGCCGTCGGCAGCGAGCTTGCGCATGACCTCGAGCACTTCTCCCACAATCTCGGGGTCGAGCGCGGAGGTCGGCTCGTCGAACAGCATGATCTGCGGATTCATGCACAGGGCGCGCGCGATGGCCACGCGCTGCTTTTGACCACCGGACAGGCGACCCACGGTGGCGTGCGCGAACTTTTCGAGCCCCACGCTCGTCAGATGCTCCATCGCGACCTTCTCGGCCTCGGCCTTGCTCATCTTTTTGAGCGTGACGGGCGCAAGCGTGCAGTTGTCGAGCACATCCATGTTGTTGAACAGGTTAAAGCCCTGGAACACCATGCCGATGTCCTCGCGGAGTTTATTGATATTGCAGCGCTCGGCCGTAAGGTCCTGGCCGTGGAACCAGATGTGGCCCGCGTCCGGGGTCTCGAGCAGGTTGAGGCAGCGCAGGAAGGTCGACTTGCCCGAGCCCGAGGCACCGATAATGGTAACGACCTCGCCGGGGTTAACGGACAGGTCGATGCCCTTGAGCACCTCGAGCGACCCAAAGCTCTTGCGCAGGCCCTCGACGCGGATGAGCGGCTCATTGGTCTGTGCGGCGGCCGCGGTGCCGGTAGTGGCGGTATCTGCCATGATGATTCTCCTCGTCTTAAGCCTAGTTAGAGCTGGGCAGCGTGGCAGGGGCCTCGGCGCCGAGCTTTTTGCCAAAGGCTTCGAGCAGGCGGCTCGCCACGAGCGTCAGGATCAGGTAGACCACGAGCGCCACGCAGTAGACCTCCATCTGGCGGTAGTACACGCCGGCGACCGTGGTAGTAGCGTACATAAGGTCGAACACGCCGATGACCGAAAGCACCGACGAATCCTTGATGTTGATGATGAGCTCGTTGGTGAGCGCCGGAATCGCATTTTTAATGCCCTGGGGGAACACGACTTTGCGCATGGCCTGCCACTGCGAAAGACCCAGCGAGCGCGCTGCCTCGGCCTGGCCGGTATCGATGGACTCGATGCCGCCGCGCAGGACCTCCATCATGTAGGCGGTGGAGTTGAGCGAGATGGTGACGAGGCCGGCGGTGAAGGTGCTCCAAATCTGGTTGGCCTGGGCGGTCTCAAAGCCCATGCCACGCAAAACGGTGAAGCCCGCGTAATAGATGAGCAGGCCCTGGACCATCATGGGCGTGCCGCGCACGATGGTGGAGTAGATGGTCGCAAAGCCGCGGCCGATACTCTTAAAGAAGCGCACCAGGTCGTTGTCCACGCGATCGAAGGTCTGAATACGCAGGAACACAAAGAGCAGCGCCAGGAAGAATGCAATGACGGTGCCGAAGGTCGCGAGCGCAATGGTGATCTCGATACCGCGGATGAAGAAGTCGCCACTCTTGTAGGTCATGTAGACCAGGCTCGACAAAAAGTCGCTAGGGTTGGAATCCGAGACAATGCTCACCTGCACCAGGTCGATAAACGACATGACGCAACGGTCCACGAAAAAGATCGCCGCGATGGCGACCACGACATAGCTGCCCAGGCGCGCGCCGTGGCGGAAACGCTCGGATGCGAACGGCGACTTTTCGCGATAGTCGCTCCAGTGCATAAGCTTGGTGACGAGCGCCGCCGCCGACACGACAATCCAGGCCCAAAGAATCGCCCATAGGCAATCCTGGAAGATACCGGTGGGGGCTAAGAAGCTCAGCGGTGTGGGATTGCGCTGGCTAAACGCCAGGCCGAGCGCCGCAATGACGCTCGTGCCCAGATACACATAACGGTGGTCGGCCTTGATAAAGGAGGCCAGACGATTGATGGTTTTCATGCTGCCTCCCTATGCCGGCTGACGGTCGAGGCACGCGTCCCACATTTGGTCGCGCTCCTCCTGGCTGACGCCCTTGAGTGTCTTGTCGATGAGCTTAAGGAGCTTGTCCGAGCCCTTGCGGCAGCCGACGTTTGCCGCGACTTCCTGCTTAAAGCCCTCGCCTTCGGCAAAATGAATGGGAACGATGCCCGGGTTTTGAGCCATATAGCCCTTCTCGTTCTCGGTGTTGTAGGTCACGGCGTCGCACGTGCCCTGCAGCAGATTCGAGAACACCGTGGGGACCGAATCGACCGGGTTTTTGTGCACAACGCCCGGGATCTCGTCGATGACGGTATCGAGCATGGTGTCCTTTTGGCCGAGCACCGTGGCGCCGCTAAAGTCGCTGAGCTTGGTGGCGTTTTGGTAGGGCGAGCCCTCTTTTACGAACAGGCCAAAGTAGCCGATAAAGTACGGATCGGAGAAGCCGACCGACTCCTCACGCTCGGGCGTGGCGCTCATACCGGCGATGATGAGGTCGATCTGGCCGTTGTTGAGCGAATCGATGAGACCCGAGAAGCTCTGTTTGACGGCAACGGGCTCGCCGCCGAGGGCCTTGCAGACGATCTTGGCGATCTGCACGTCGTAGCCATCGGCGTAGGCGCCCTGCACGTTATCGATGGGGATGGTGAACTCGCTGGCCTCGGAAACCTGCCAGTTGTACGGGGCGTAGGCCGCCTCCATACCAATGCGGATCTTGTCCTTGCCAATCACGGAATCGGACAGGTCGTCGCGACCGCCGCCCGTCGTGGGCTGAACCACCTTGAGCGTGGAGGGGCGCTGACAGCCGGCGAGCGCGCCGGCGACGACGGAAGCGCTCGCAGCGAGAGCGCTACCCAAAAAGATGCGACGACTGCACACCGGCTGGGCCTGCATGCCGCGCTGTTGGGGAGAATGCATAATCTGCCTTCCCTGTTGAATCGTATGCTGACGACTTAACAGGATATACGCCAGCGACCAGCAGCGCAGCACAAGCTCGAAAAATTAATAGACACACGGTAGTCATTGGGGACGCCGATGTTTTGGCAATGCCGGCGAGCGACGTCCAGAGCGAACAAGTGGCATGAAAAAGGCAAGGCATAACCAGAAGGTCTATGCCTTGCCTTTTGAATGACAAATTATCGCTCTGGACGGCGCACAGCATCGACCGAGCGGCGGAACCTCTAGAGCAAGGTAACGCTAAAGGTACGCTTGTCGGTGGCGCCGGGAGCCAAGGTGATGGTGTTGACCTTGTGCTCAAAGACGTCGTCCTCGGTGTCCATGGTGGTGTG
>CATYJC010000006.1 GCA_958407555.1 uncultured Collinsella sp.
GTGGTCATCCCCGTTCCGGGTGCCGACTCGGAGAAGGTCGTCTCGAGCTGGGACGTGCTGGCCGGCAAGGTGGAGCTTACGGGCCGCGTCGCCGTTATCGGCGGTGGCCTGGTGGGCACCGAGACTGCCGAGTACCTGCTGCAGCACGGCTGCGAGGTGGCGATCGTGGAGATGCTCGACAAGATTGCCGCGGGCGAGTCCGAGACCATTCTGCCGCTGATTATGAGCGACTTTGCCGAGCACAACGTGGAGCAGCATGTTAAGACCCGTTTGACCGCCATTACCGATGAGGGCGTGGAGGCCATTCGCACCACCGAGGACGGCGCCGAGGAGCCGGTGAAGATTGCCTGCGATTACGTGGTGATGGCCGTGGGCTCCAAGGCCAACGCGTTTGACCTGGACGGTGTGACGGTGCCCGTGACCTGCGTGGGAGACTGCTCGGGCGAGCGTACCGCCGACATTGCGAGCGCCATTCGCACGGCATATCACGCGGCCAACGAGCTGTAGTCGAGAAAGCTATCGCGTATTGAGTGGGCGGGGAGTGCCGTATCGGTGCTCCCTGCCTTTTTGTCGATAAGAGGTGCCCCTGACCAGCGGATTCAGAAAATCCGAATCTTATGCATCCGAAAATCCGAATCTTTAGAACAGGAAAATCCGAATTATATGAACACGAAAATCCGAATCGCAACCACCCGAAAATCCGAATTTGCTACAGTGGAATAGAAGAATCAGAAAGCAGGAACTGGAAATCTGCGGGGGTGGCTCATGGCAGGCGAGAGGCTACGTCGGGACGGATACATTCCACGTATCGTGGATGCGCAAATCGAGCGCTACCTTCGTGTCTTTGGCGCGGTCGAGATTGCGGGCACCAAGTGGTGCGGCAAGACGTGGGCCGCGCTCGAGCACGGGGCGTCCGCCTCGTATGTCGACGAGAATCTCGACCTCGCGCGTGCCGACCCGGCGATGATGCTGCTGGGAGACCGTCCGCATATTATCGATGAGTGGCAGCGCGTTCCCCAGATTTGGGACTACGTTAGACACGAGGTCGACCGCACCCGGGGTACGCGCGGCGCCTATATCCTCACGGGTTCCGCCACGCCTTCGTTTGGCTCAAAGGCGGAGGCGCCCGCGCATAGTGGAGCCGGCCGCATCGGCCGCGTCCGCATGCACCCCATGACGCTTGCCGAGACGGGTGAGTCCAACGGCAAGGTGAGCCTGGCGGGCTTGTTTGAGCATCGTTTTGAGCCCTGCCAGTGCAATGGCGATACGCCGGGGCTTGTCGAAGCCGCTTGCCGCGGCGGCTGGCCCGAGGCGATCGATATGGTTTCGGCTGACGCCCAGCTCATCGCCCGCGAATATCTTAACACCACGTTTTCGAGCAGCTTCCCGGCGGTCGGTCTCGACCCCGATATTGCTCGTCGAGTCTCCGCATCGATCGCGCGCAATCTGGGACAGGCAACCACGTATAAAACGATTCTTATGGATATGTTTGGTGCCGAGGAGGAACCCGCAGCGTTTGCCGATGAGACCAAGGTGCGCAGGTACCTGGATGCCCTCAAAGGCATGTTCATTCTCGAGGAGGTTCCCGGTTGGGTTCCCGCCGCGCGCGACAAACGGCGCTTTACCGTCAAGCCCAAGCGCTATCTGGCAGATCCGAGCCTTGCTTGCGCCTTGCTAGGTATGTCCTCGCAGGCGCTGCTTGCCGACTGGCAGACATTTGGTCTGGTGTTTGAGAATTTGGTCATACGCGACCTTTCGGTCTACGCACGTTCGCTCGACCTGCTGGATAGCACGCCCGTGCGCTATTATCGCGACGATTCGGGTCTTGAGTGCGATGCTATCGTGCAGCTAGCCGACGGACGGTGGGCCGCCTTTGAGATTAAGGTGAGTGAAGATAAAGCGAACGCCGGCGTCGAGAGCCTCAAGCGCGTTCGCAAGAAGGTCTGTGGAAATCCTCGTTCACGCACACGCGAACCGGAGTTTATGGCCGTGATTGTGGGGGTGGGTGAGTACGCCCGCGAGGTCGAGGACGGTATCTACGTGATACCCGTGCGCGCGTTGGGGTGTTAAGGGGCGCCACGCCGTGTGTTCTCCGCCCGGCGCTACGGATTGGTGCAAGGGGGTCAGGTTTGTTTGCACCATGTTGGCGCGAAGTAACCTGACCACTTGCACCAAGGGTTTGACTTTTAAGACATCATTAAGGTTTGCGCCGTGGAACAAACCGCAGGTCAATGCTATTCTTTTACCTTATCGTATGGTGTTGTATTCTGCCTGAATTCTCTACCTGCGAACAACAGATAAACGCGATCGAGCGGAAAGGATGGCACGCCCGCAAACAGGGCAAACGTAAGCGATGAGTGGCATGGACCGACATAGCGAGCTCCAGCAGCACATGACGGCGGCCGAGTACCGTCAAGCTGCCGACGAGCACGTGCGGACCCTTAAGGATTTCTGGAAGGATTTCCTGGTGAGCGGTCTGTTTGTGCTGGCCGCCATCGTTGCCATCTTTGCATGCCTGGCCTGGTTTGCCGCGAATAACCGAGTGAGCGCCACGGGGAGTACGATCGGGGCGAAGGCGGATCGGTACACGCTGACCGCCGCGGGCGAGGGTGAGTCCGGCGCGCACGTGGGCTATTACGAGCGCTCCGAGCGCACGCCCGAGGAAAAGAAAGCCATCGATGGCCTAGATACGACCGACGCCATGACGGTAACACTCGGCTCCAACCTGAACAACGAGACCGCGGGCTCTCTGTACCCGGGTGCTCGCGGCAAGATTACATTTACGGTGAAGCCGCTGGTGAGTGACCTGGACGGGGTCACGATCAGTCTGTCGCGCTTGCTTAAGGTCACGAACACTGTTGGCGTTGTTGGGGACGGGGGAACGCTGGCGCCCGAGGCGGAGGCGCTCCTTGGCTTGATCAAAGGCCACTTGCTGTTCTTTACGAGCTGCGAGAACGGCTATTACTCGGGCCGCGTGGTTGATAGCAAGATCAAGATTCACAAGAGCGAATTTTGCGAAAACGGCGTTGTGACCAAGCCAACGAACAAACCCGTCACCATCAATCTGTACTGGGTATGGCCGGAGTACTTTCAGAACTTCGTCCTTACCGGCAACACGAATTACTACAAGAATCTGTTTGCGGCGGCGGGCGACGCAAAGTCTGACTACGGCGCTCTGCAGGCAGATATGAACGCGCATAAAGCGAACTACTTCTATGGCGCGGCAAACGGCACGAGTGCCGCCAACGCTCCTGCGGTTTCGGCTGACATATCCTTCGGCGACACCGCCATCTGCTCGGCGCTGTACAACAATGCCGACGAGCAGATCGGCAATAAGGTCAAATACATCCAACTTAGAATTAGCGCTCAGGAGGGCGTGAGCTCATGAGCACCATGCAAACGCGCCTCGGCGATGCCCGCAATTGGATAGAAAACCACCGCGCACAGGCTCTTGCGGTCCTGATACTGCTGGCGGCAATCGTTCTTATCATCGGCTTGTCGCTCTCGTGGTTTGTGGGCAGCAAAAGTCTGTCCACGGTGGGCAAGATCCAAACGCCCGCGCAGCTCAAGATCATGGGTCCCAACCAGACAAGCATTGAGCCCATCGAGATTTCGTATGACGAGTCGCGCGGCGATGAGAAGCAAGGCGACGGCACCGTGACCGTTCGTCGCGCGTTTTGTGTGCAGAGTGACAATGGCGATCCCGCTGCCGGCGGTCAAGCGTTTGAGCTGCAGGTTGCCAACACAACGAATATCACGGGGCTGACGATCAACGTATATCACGTGACGGTCAACGATCCGAGTAATACGAGCGGCACTGTGGTCGGCCTCGACGGGCTCAATCAGCCGTATTCGTGGAGCAAGAAGAGCAGCACCCCGATTGAGTTTGCTTTTATCAACTCCGCGGACGGGACAAGTGCGTTGGATAAAGAGCTTGAGGCAAACGACCCGACGTACGGCTCGTACGTGAATGTCCAGAAAAACGCGCGCCCGCTCTACCGGTATCACGAGTTCACAAAGAGTGAGCTCGACGGTTACAGCGATAAGAACAAAAGGGCCAACGCCGCCACGAACTTCATCATCGAGTGCACGTGGAATCCGGGCGTTGCGGCCGTAAACGGAAAGACAGTCTCCAACGTTAAAGAAACCGACATGGTTTATCTAATCGCTCGCGTCACGAGCGGCAACTAATAAGTAGGAGGGGAGGGGCGCCAGATGCGAAAAGACAAGAAAGAGCAAAATGAAATCGCGAGGCCTGCTGGCAAGCACTTTGCGCAGGTAGATGATTCTAAGGCAGAGCCTTGCTGCGCGGAGTCGGCGACCCCTACTTCTAAAGCGCGCAAGCGCCTATGGGCGGTTGCGGTGCTGCTATGCGTCGTCGCGATTGTGGCGGGCACCTACCTTACCTACACGGCCTTTTTGGCGGGCGACTTCCTTAAGTCGGTCGCCGTCTCGGGCACGTCACAGGCGCTGTTTGCCTCGGATATGCTTACGGGCTACACGAGAGAGAACCTGAATGACGGGGATATTGCCGTCCGAAGTGTCATCGCCGACACGAGTGGGGAAAACTGCTCCTTTACCTTTCGCATTTACAACCATCTGCTGGGCGACAAGAACAAGGTCAACGACAAGGACGTTAACGCGACGCTGAGCGTGGAGGCGACGGGAACGACGGGCACTTGGAGTGTTGACGGTAAGCCCGCGCTGACGGAGGGCGGCAGCGTTGCCCTATCTTTCCCTGCCAACAAGGCAACCATGTATACCTATAAGGTTACGTTTTCCAAGGCGGACCTCAACAAAGCATCCTTCACCGTTAAGGCCCAGGTCGGCTCCAATAGCCCTGGCACCAACCTTAAATGGCTCGCCGCCAAGATTGCGCCTTCCGAGCGTGCAGAGGTAACGGCTTCGGGCGTTTCGGGCGAGTGGGTCGACAAGAACAAGGATGATACGAATGTCGGCGACTTCGACGCCTACAACTATCGTGTGACCGTTACGGGCACTACGACCAAGGTAACGCTCACATGGGGGAACGGGGTCGAGCTCGATCCGTTCTTTGGGGCGAATCACAAGAACGGTAATGGGCAAGCAGCCGTCAGCGGCAACTCGATCACATACGATGCATCTCCTGGCTCGGAAATCATCACCTTTTACCGGAAGGACACCTCGGAGCCGACAAGCTTTAAAAACATTGGCGTTACGTGTTCGGCCGCGAAGAGCTAGTCGAAGCGATCCGCAAGCGTAGATTTTGAGACCCCGCACGGGGCATGAGATAGAACGAGGTAGGACCAGATGAGAACGGCAAAGCGCATAACAACCGCATGCCTGACTGCGATCATGATTTTCCAGGCGCTTGCGCCCTCCACGGAGGTGTTCGCGCAAGAGCTTGACGCCGTTATGGAGGCGTCTGTCTCTGCCGCGCGCGCCGCGGGTAATACTGCCCTCTCCGTACAGGATGCCGTGGCTACCGCGCTGCAAGATGTCGATCAGGCTGCATCTGATGATGCCGCAGCGGCTCCGGGCGCCGACGCGGGCGCCACCGACGGCGGCGACGGTTCTACCAGCGCTGGCGAATCGCAGGACTCCACGACCGATGGAACCACTAACGGCGATACCCCAACGGAGGGCGATGCGTCCCAAGACGATGCGGCTGCCGATGAGGGTGCTGCTGACGAAGAACAAGCGGATGACGCGGACGCGGATGCTGCTGATCAGGCAAACACCGACCCCACCATCACTACTGTCGAGGCTCTCAGGCACGCGTTGGGTGACGGCGATGTCATCACTGACGACTCAGGCGCCGTCACGGCCATTATCTTTGAGTCAAATGCCGACCTTATCGCCATCTCCAACACCGATCCCGCCATCTACCAGAACGCGAACATCTCCAAAGGTGGCTCGACCGGCATCGACTTCGACGTGTGCGGCGCGGAGATCGTGGACGGCCTGGGTAGCCTCACGTTCCAGGGCTTCGGCAGCGATGCCTACCCTTTCAAAGGCGCGCTCAACCTCGGCGACAGGATCCTGACTGTCAACAAGACGCTCTTCAACAACATCGAGCTCAGCGACGCCAACAGCACCGTAAAGCTCACCTGGAAGGGTACCGATGCCCAGCAGCCCATCGTGGCCACCAAAGTCGCGGGGGCGGGCAAGACGCTCAACGCTACCGTTACCGTGGGCACGCCCAAAAGCGAGACCGAAAAGGACATCTGCAAACTCACCTCGCCGCTTGTGGGTGAGGTCACGGGCGCGCTCACGCTTAACGCCACCTACACGACAAGCACGAACAGCCCCCTGGCAGTCGATATGCAATCGAGCACAGGCAACATGGGCTTGCTTGTGAACACCCTTGCCGAAAGAGCATCGTTTACGCTTGCGGACCTTACCCTGCCGGATAAACTCAACGGCACGCCCACCATCAACGCGACAGCCGATGGCGCCAACGCAGGAGGCCTTATCGGCGAGGCGCAGGAGGGTGCCACCGTCGCCCTACCAACTGGCATCGATGTCTCGGCGCTGAGCGTCGCAGGTAAAAACGCGGCGGGTGGTCTTATCGGTAAGGCCACCAGCCTCACGCTCAACATCGCTGATGGCGTAACGGTTAAGCCGGCGTGCAACGTCGGCGATAAAGACAGCGCTTGCTCCGGTGGCGTCATCGGCGACGTGAGCTTTGCGCAAGGATTTATCGTTAAGCCCAACATGTTCGATCTGGGCGAGCTTGTGACGCTTGGCGCAACACAGCGTGCCGGCGCCCTCTTTGGTGTGGCCGATATTTCTAATGGCGACATCGTGGTGCAAGGCGGAACGTATAAGAGCAAGTTCACCTTACCGGAAGAAGTTAGCTTCAACGGCAGCTACGGCGGCCTTGTCGGCAAGGTGTTTGCGACGGCAAAAGGCGTCGATGAGTCGCTGCGCGCCTTTGTGGTCCAAAAGGATGCGGATAAGAAAACGTGCTCAATTGAGTTTGAACTTGCGGGCAAGCTGTCCGATACGGGCGGTGTTGTTGGCTATGTTGGCGATAGCGCGGATTCCAATTCGCAGCCTGTCGCCGTTGTGCTCGACGGCGTGGCGGTTGCGTGCAAGGGAGATGCTTCGGCGCGAACGGACGCCGGAAAGTTCGGTGGCGCCGTGGGTGTTGTCGACACGCGCAATGTCCTTGACGTGCGAGATTTCAAACTTACAAGCGACAATCCTATCGGTAAGGCGCAAAGCAACCGTGCCGCGGGAATTGCAGGCTCCGCGTGGAATGCTGTAATCGAATTCAGCGGCATCACGGATCTGTTGGGCGCAAGTTTTGCCGAAAACAGCACGACGGGCCAGCTCGTATACGAGAACCACAACGCGCTGATCTTCGCTGCCGGCAATGGCTCTAATGGAGAACTGACCGACAAAGGTGCTAAGGGTTGGACCTTCAAGCGTAGCAATACTGCCTCGAAGACGGACGACATCGCGACCTACGGCGAGGTCATTCGCTTGGGCAAGGGCCTGGGCAATAGCTTTATTGCACTCGATCCGAACTCGCACAAGTTGACCTTGCCGACGTCGCTGACATCAGACGGCGGTGCCTACACCCTAACCTCTGTTGAGGATTTCGCCAAACTTGCAATCACCTGGCAAACCAACGGCTACTACTCCATGGTCGAGGGCGTTTCTGAAAAAAACCCGAACATCTTGCAGTCCGCGACCATTACGGTGAACGGCACTATTGATCTCAAGGGCACGGGCCTGACGGGTTTCACGCAGGATCGTGCAGACGGCTCGCAAGTTTTCTCGGGAACGTTGAACGGTGGCGGCACAAATGGCAACAGCACAATCAACCTTGCCGTCGGCGAGCCGTACGGCATGCGCGGTGAAGCTGTGCTCGACGGCAATGACACGAGCAACGGCAACGGCAAAATCTACCGCCACGGCCGCTTGGGCTTGTTCGCGGCCGTCAACGGCGCAACCATCTCCAACGTCACAATCGCTGGCTCCATGAAGTTCGATAACGGTTCGGCTATCGATGCTGGGTCGCTTGCGGGCGCCATCGTCGGCAACCTGTCATTGTCTGGCGTAACGTGCAAAACGAATATCGCGTGTGATGATACGTTCGGCAACGAAGTGAACATTGGTGGTATTGCGGGCAGCGTGTCGGCGGCTTCTACGGTTGCGTTTGAGGGCAACAGCAAGGCCCAGGCGACCATCGCTGCAACTAAAACGCTTAACGGTAATATGCGCATTGGCGGCGCCATCGGCAATGTGGGCGACTATACCTCGACATTCAATGTTACGCGCCTCGAAGTTGGCGGATCAATCGAAACCGGCAATTGCGCTAGCGGCAAGATCGCACAGGTCGGTGGCCTTATCGGCCGTATCGCACAGAGCACCTATGGGGCTGATGGGGCAATAGCCAACTCGGCCAAAAAGGACGTTAACATTACGGGCCTTTCGTTCAACTCGTTCAAGATGGGAGTCGGAAAGAACGGCGATAAGCTCAATGGCGTGGGCGGTCTCTTGGGTTATAGCTGGGGCAACGCGGTCGTAACTATCGGAGATGACAACATTAACAAGAGTGAAAACTCCTATGCTTTGAAAACGACCAACGCTTCTATAATCGCGACTGTGGATGATTCCAAGGAGCTTGGCGGCCTTGTATACGCAGCCAGCGGTCACTGGATTATCAACAACTACGCCATCGATCTTTCGGGCACAAAGATTAATGCAGGCGCCGCTCAGACGCTCGGCGTTCTAGTTTGCCGCGGCTGCAAGGTGGATGATAAGACGACATATGGCGTCGAGAGCTACCTAGGCCTGTACTTGGAGGACAGGGCTTATTGGGATACCGCCTATAGGGTGCCCACCGGCGAGGGGGCCATCGTTGCGTCGGGCGTAACGTCCTTCGATGAATGGGTTGGCAGCGGTGTAAAACCAAACAACGGCAGCAAGCTCATGGACGCCGACTGGAACACGGTCGTTTCGCTACACACACAGAAAAACAAGCTGGACATGGACGGCGATTCCACAAAAGACAACAGCTACCATAATCGCTCGTCTTTCGGTCGAAGCCAGAATACGAACGGCAATACCCGCTACTTCTACAACCTCGACATAGCCTCTAAGAATTGTGAAGGCGGCTTTAGTGGCAGTCAAATCGATACAGCGGACAAGCTGCTCTTATGGTCTGCTTTCTGCTATGCTCCCGCCGGTATTCGTTCGACAATCGTTCCCGATGGTACGACAGGGCTCGATGATTCCATAACCATAACGGGCACAATCGATTTGGCCGGCTACAGCTACTATCCCACTCAACCGATCGGAGAGGTGACGGTTAATAATGCGGCCATCACCTTCTACTACTCCAAGATCAAGGCCGAGCAGAATGGCAACAAGCTAAACTCCGATGCCACCCAGCACGAGAACATGCACTGCGGTCTTTTTCAAACGGTGGCAGACGGCGATCTCACAGTAAGCAACGTCACTTTGGGTGGTACCGTTGGGCCCGTTATCAATGACGGAAAGAGCTCTACTGACGCTATTGGCGCGGGCGGAAGCTCATCGGGCGCGCTCGTGTGCCGCTACGTGTATGGGTCCAGCGACGGCAATGGCACCAAGATTAGAAAGATCTCAATTGATGATCTTACACTCAACAATCTGATTGTCGACGGCGCCAACAGCGCCACGGACGCTAACGCCTATATGCCTCTGCTCATCAACGAGATGCAGAAGTACGTGAGCCTGAACGCGAAGAATATCAAGACTACTGGGTACACGAGTGGCACCAAGGCGGCTACGTCGCTGTTCGGAAAGCTTGGTGTAGGCAGTGAGGCCGATCAGGTGACGGCGAAGTTTGAGCAAATCAGCTTGCCCAGCCAAGAGAACAATACGATCTTCACCCATGCGAGCCTGCTGGAGAGTTTTGGCTACGGAAGCACGAGCACGGGCTCTGCGGACTACACCTTTACTAGGGCTGATGCCGATGCGGGCAAGGTGACCTACGGATCCGAGATTGATGGGAGTACGGAGTACCCGGGCAAGCAGCTTTGGTATTACGACGAAGCGACGTATGGTGCCGTGAGCGGCTATGTGACGGTTGATGGTAAGAAGGACGGTGACGTCAGGCCTTGGTTCGGTGACTACCTTCCTTATGTTTACAAGGGAAAAGCCGCCGAGGATGGCGTCCAGTATCACGAAATTAAAGTCAACCAGCGCATTCCAAAGCTGGTAATGGGATGTGGTACCTACGGCGATCCTTATTCCGTCACAAACGCGGCGGAGATGAATGCCATTGCCAACTACATTAATAACATGACGGCGCTTGACGGCTGGGAGGTCACCATTGTCGCCGACCAGGGTAGGCTCTGCACTCGCCGCAGCAGCGATCACTCGACCGACAATGAGGTTACGTACGTCTACAAGCAGGCGAACGGTACCGATAATAAATGGGAGAAGAAGACCGGAGACGCGTCGACCAATTCCCCGCAGACGCTGAGCGACGAAACCATGCACCGCTATATGCAGAGCGCGTATTACAGCATCGAGCCTACTGAGGGCAATACGATTACTCTCGACGGCGCATCGTTTGGGGGTTTTGGAAATAGGGCCAACCCGTTTAGGGGCGTCATCGTTGGCAACTTTGGCAGTGATGATAAAAACGCAACCATCAAGATAGAGAATAACGAGGGTTCGCTTCGCGGCCTTATTCCCTATAGTTACGGCAGCGTGGTGCGCGATCTGAATATTCGCTATGTGAAAGCGTCGGCGACTATTACTTATTCTGCCAAGGATGCCGACGGCGTTCCGACGGCGTTTTTCGGTGGCGTTGTCGGCTGCATCCTTGGTGGCGATAACATTATCGATGGCGTGGTCGTTAATGGGACGACGGCCGAAAACCCTACAACGGGATTTACCGTCACGGGCGGTGGCGACAAGCCGCATCTTGTTCCCATTGGTGGCTACGTCGGTGCCATTGCGGGTGGCGGCGTGATTTTCCGCAATATGGACAAAAGCGGAAAATCTTCCTGGCGTGCTGGAACTGGTGACAAATCTCGTGGTCTGGGAAAGGGCAACTTTGATCTCTACAACAATCCCTACGTCGGTCGCGTGATTGATGGCTATGCCTTTAGCGAGGGCTGTAAGGTTGAAAACGGTAACGCTAACTACCAGATTAACGAGCTCACAAAAAAAGGAACCCCCTGTGTCACCACCACGGGCACCGACAACAAGTACCTCGGCACTAACGCCGAGGCTCCTGTGACCATGGTGAAAAACGCCCAGGGCCTTTTGGTGCTCTCGGCCATCATCAGCTCGGGTGCGGGTGCTGGCGCGGCACATACCAACTACTCCAATAATGGCGTGTTCCGCGGTTCCAAAGCTTACTGGGGCAGCGATTCGCAAGACCCGGCGATATGCGGCTACCTGTTTGGCAACAAGGAGTATGGCAAGGTACGGAATGCTAGCTACGCAAATGTGGGCAAGCCTGAGAGTGCTGCCGGCGATTTCGAAATCGCCAAAAACGACGACCAGAAGGCCCCCGGCAAGCAGGGGTGGCACGGCCCGCTCGACCATGATGACGATGTAAATTCGCCCTACCTGGTGGCGTCCTACGCTGCCAACTACCAAACGGGATACGTGTGTGCATCAAAATCGATCGGCATGAGCTTGGAGTTCAAGCAGGGCACCACCTACGATATGACCGGCTACGGCACAGGATATGTGGGCCTCAACGGCCGCTACTATTCCAATGCCTGCAACTCGAACGAGGCGACCACCGACCGCGATCGCATCACGCCGCACGTGGCCGCGATCGACGGCAACGGCGCCACCATCAAGGTGGGCACCAAAGACGCTGCCTACGGCGCCGTCGAATACGCCGATGACGACTATAAGGTCTCGGGCGTGGGCGGACTATTCAACACCGTGATGTTCACCTCCACCAATGTAGGGCAGAGCGTCACCGCGAACGGTGGAGCGCAGGTCAAAGACCTTACCTTTAGCAGCTGCAATGTAGCGCTCACCTATATCGCCGCCAACGGCGGCGCCGCAACGGGAACAGCATCGAACGACCTTATCGGCACCGGTCTTTTGGCGGGCGCAACGGCTAACTACGATGGCAACACGTGCGGCGTCTACCGCAACGTGCAGATGAATAACTGCACCGTGTCGGGCGCAAAGAGCGTGGGAGGGCTTCTTGGTAGCTCGGGCTGCGCCAGCCGAAGGACGGATAACGACATGACCTATATGGTCAATTTTGGCTCCGGCACGCAGGCCCCCGCGTATCTCTATGACTGCTCATACACTGGCCTCAACGTCACGGGTGAGAAGTATGTCGGCGGCTACGTGGGTACGGTCGCCTCGGCGTGTGGCGTGTGGACAACCGCAACCAAAGGGGTAAGCGAGAAGACTGTTGCCGCGAACTCGACCATAACCGCCACGGGGACAACGCCCTACGTGGGCGGTGTGCTCGGCTATGCCAAATCAAGCGATATCTCGGTCAACACTAACGTCGGCACCACCGAAGCGGTCTCGTCGAGCAGCACGGCAGTTATCTCTGGGGTAAATGTGCTTGCTACCGGGGAGAACAAGGATACGTGCATGGGCGCCGGCGGTGTGCTCGGAAGCGCCTATAGCGGAGTTATTTCTATGAGCAACGTGCGCATTGATGGCGGAGACGGCAGCAAGAATGCCCTCATCGGCGATGAGACCGGAAAGAACACGACCATCCGCAATGCGGGCGGCTTGATTGGCGAGGTTACGACCAGCATCTATAGATCCAACGTGTACTGGTTCGAGGGCTGCAGCGTCGAGAACATCGACGTTGCCGGCACCGACCAATGCTCAGGTGGGCTGATTGGCTACTTCTTCAGCAACGATGGCATAACTTGCAACAATATCGCGATTGAGGGTGCTACGATCAAGGGCAGCTGGAGCGGTGGTCTGCTCGGTGCGATTCACAACGGTTCCGACGTCATCAACGTCACCAACACAAGGGTATCCAACACCACGTTTAGCGGAACCTTCAACGGCGGCATTGCGGGCGACGGACGTGGCCAGTTCCATCTGGTAAACGTGCTTATGGATGGCAACACCTACAAAAAGGACGCTAAGCAGGGCGTGCTTTTGGGCAAGGTTGACACAGGAACAAATAAGTACAGCCTCTCCGCAGCGGGCGTGAACGTTAAGCCTGGCGACGGCAAGACCACGAGCGACCTGCCGCCGATGGTTTACACGACCAATACGGCCGACGTTAACAAGAAAACCTACATCGCGTTCGGAGACTACAACGACAGGCTCGACGTACCCGGCAAGGACACCACACTCTACGGTGCGGACGATACCGCCACAACGGCGGCAAGCCCGTACGTGACTACGAGCCCCGTGAGCACGCTGGCGGTGCGTGCCTCCAACGACGACACCACTGATCGCTATCTGTTTGGCGACGGTGTCGCCATTGACACCGCGACGACCATCCAGAGCGAGGCAGGCACCAGTGTTGCCGGCCGCTACACCTATACCAATATCGGCGGCATCAATGATGCCGGCGCGTACCAAAACACGAGCACCTATAGCGCGGACAGCCCAAGGCCCACTTTCAACACCAACAACGTTACTTCGGGCAAGAAGGCCGCAACCGACTTCCCTGTACTCATGATTCCCGGCAACGACACGACGACGGTCGAGAAGTATCTGAACATCGTGACTAACGGCGGCTTTTCCGATGCCCGCCGCCTCAACGGCAGCGCCAAGCACGTGACCGCCACCGCCGAGGTCTTCTCGCTTGCCGATAACGGCGCCTTCGTCAAGGACGCAAACGCCTCGCAAACGCCCACGCTCAAGGTGCTCAACAACGGCACGAGCTCCATGGTTTTCCGCGCGAGTACCGACTGGGACAACGAGCGGGGCCGCTTCACGCTGCTCACGGTCACTTTTAGCGAGGCCGGCCAGATCTACCGCGTGCAGGTGCCCATTATCGTTAAGCGCATGCTCGAGATCGACTTCACCGCTACCTATTCCGAGGGCGCGAACTTTAAGGCTTCCGACTTTGAGACTAAATACGACAAGCACGTGCTTGTGAGCAGCGGCGATACCATGACCGGCTACCTTACCTGGACCTATTGTAGCGCCCGGGCCAAGCCAGTCGCTTACGGCTGGAACACGCTGCTCGAAGCCGGCGGCTCCATGGGCCCGCTCAACAAGAGCATCACCTTTGGTGCCACGCTGCCCGAGGGCACGCAGCTTACGCTCGTGGACACTGCTCATAACAACTGTGAATACCACTGCACGGTCGGCGCAGGCGGAGCGGCGTCGGTCAAGCTCACCGACTTTGTGGATGCCGGCAACAATGCCTACGTCGAGCCGTGGCTGAGCGAAATCGTGGGCGTGAAGGCCGATGAGGCCAAGGAGGACAAGCACGGTGCCTGGGTCAAGCTCGCCAATGACGAGGTCAAGGGCAAGAGCCAGGCCGAACTCTCGAAGATGGCTGGCGCCAAGGTCGATGGCGCGTACTACCGCGCGCGCACTTCTTCCGACATGACGGGCACGTTCTATACCCTCTCCGTTGCCGAGGAAGAGCCCAAGAGTGAGAACTTCTACTTGGTGGTGCGCACGCCGGCGGGCTCTGCGGGTGTCAACGGCTACACTGCAACTACGGTGGACACGAGCCTCAACGAGCACATCAACTACCTGCTGCGAGGCAAGATAGCAGCCGACGGCAAGGCTGCCGAGGATGGGCACCAGAATACGCCCTCGACCTACAGCGTGGCATCAAACTACACGCACAGCCTCGTTGACAACAAGCGTAACCTCGTCGACAACAGGGACAGCATCAACCGGATGGAGCTCAAAGATGCCACCTATCCGCTTTCCATGGACGTGAGCGACACCGTGACGTTTGACTCGAGCCAGCAATACACGAGCTCTGACGCGCTGTATTACCAGCTCGATTCGTCGCTTGTCACCTATCACGATGGCGTCATCGCGGGCTCGGTAGGATACCCCACGGGCACGCAGGGCACGTATGAGTTCTACGTTAAGGTGGGTGATAACTACTACACCTGGGGCGGGTCGGGTTGGAATCTGGCCGGCGCGAAGGAGACCCCAGTGGTGTCGGGCCTTAGTTGGACTGCGAACGGTGGCGACATGTCACTGGTGCTTGCCGATACTGAGGGTAATCCCATCGACATGTCGGGTCTGCGCGAGATCGCCAAGAACCATGACAACGCCTTCACGGTTACCATGAAGGCCGCGCTCACCATGACGGAGCCTGCCTGCCAGGCGGGTATCGTGGCCTCGCAGAACAGCGGCACCGACTGCTACACCAAACCCAACTACCGCGCGTACCTTTCCACGCATGCCGACACGCTCAGCACCAGTAGCAACTCGGCATACAACGATGGCGGCGCCGGCTACTACCGTATGGATGTGGGCTCATCGACCATCGCGCTCGAGGCGTCTAAGAAATCCCAGTTGGGCATCAACATCGATGACCTCAAGTCCGCTGACGGCGAGATCGCTCTGGTGGGTACCTACGACCTGAGCAAGCTCACGGGCGCCGAGGCTAAGATCGACGCCGCAAGCACGGTGACCTACACGCTGAGCCTGGAGCAGCGGCAAGATAATGGCGGCTATGCTCCGGTCGGCGATATCTCGAACTACATTACGGTGCTCGGCAGCGATTACCTAGGCACGGGTGCGGCATCCGCCGACGGCAACAGCTATGTGTTCACCGACACCAAGACCAACGGCGCGTTCCTCACGCGCGACGGCAACAGCCTTGCCTTTAAGCATGCCTTCCGCGTTAAAGTGAATACGAATGTTGAGGGTGAGAACCAAACTTACGCAAACTACCGCTTGGTGCTTACGGCCAATATTATGACCGGCAACGTTGTCGACGACACACCGGTCAACGTTAGCAACCTTGATGACTATTCGCACTCCGACTACGTGACGTACACGCTAGCGCGCATCAACACCGAGGGCATTCGGCACGAGACGAAAACCAACTAGCTACGCGAGGGGCGGCAACCACCCGGTTGCCGCCCTTTTTCTTGTTCGCTTGGCCTACTGCTGCCCCAGCTCTCCACCAACTTTCCAGCTTTCCACTTAACTTACCACTCAAGGTGGAAAGCTGGAAAGTTAAGTGGAAAGCTGGTAAGTTAGGTGGAAAGTTGGAAAGTTGGGAGGTTCGGCATGAATGAGGAGTGGTTGGCGCAGGTTATCCATCATCTGCGGGCAATAGGAAACGACACCCAGCAGTACGAAGTAAAAGAAGCCAAGGGCGCGCTCCCCAAAAGCATCGTCGAGACGCTTTCGGCATTTTCCAACGCGCAGGGCGGCTTTATCATCCTCGGCATTTCCGAAAAGAACGGGTTTGTTCCTGTCGAAGGTTTCGATGCCCGCAAGATGCAAGACGCCCTCTCTTCTGCATGTGAAAAGCTGACGCCCGTTGTGAGGCCGGATATCCAAGTGCTCCCCTTCGAGGGTAAGCTGGTGCTTTGCGCGCGCATCAAAGAAATGCATCCACGCGATAAACCCTGCTATATTGCGGCACGCGGAATGTACGATTCGTCCTTTATCCGTACGGGCGACGGCGACCGGCGCATGACTCCCTACGAAATCGATCGCTTTATGGAGGAGCATGTTCAGCCTACATACGACGACGAGCCGGTCGAAGGTGCCACGCTCGATGACCTTGACGCCGATCTTTTGCAAGGGTTTATAAAACGCCAGCGCGAGCTACACCCTAGGCTTTTGGGCACCAGAAGCGACGATGAGATTCTCCTTGACCTGCATGTGACCAAAAGGGTGGACGACGCAATCGTGCCGACGCTTGCTGCAATTGTCGCGATGGGACGGTTTCCGCAAAAGTTCTTCCCACGTCTCAATGTGACCTTTACGGCGTACCCCGGGACCACAAAAACGCAGCGAGTAAGTGATAACAAGCGTTTTGTGGATTCTCAGACCATTTTGGGTCCGATCCCTTTCATGATTGAGGACGTGCTTGCCGCCGTTGCGAGAAACACCCGAAACGCAGCGGTTATCGAGGGCGCGTTCCGGAAAGATGTGCCCGATTATCCGCCCGTGGCGCTGCGCGAGGCGGTGGCGAACGCGCTCATGCACCGCGACTACTCTTCCGCCGCGCGCGGCTCACAAGTGCAGGTCAACCTGTATATCGACCGCGTCGAGATTCTCAATCCCGGCGGGCTGTACGGCGACGTAACGATCGATTCGCTGGGAGTTTCTGGGGTTTCGTCATCCAGAAACCAGTTCCTTTCAAATATCCTCGAGACCACGCCGTACCCAGACGGTGGCTACGTGGTCGAAAATCGCGGCACTGGTTATCAGGAGATAGGTGAGCAGCTCGAGCGGGCAAACATGTTGCCGCCCGAACCAAAGAACTCGACAGTTTCTTTTTCGTTGACGTTCGATAAGCGAAAGATAATGCGGGCGGAACAGGTGACGTCTGTGGGGCATGTGGACGAGGCAATCTTGGATTACCTGGCAACACATTCTTCGGCCTCGACCAAGGAGCTCACCGACGCTTCGGGTTTGAGCAGGAGTGCCGTTTCCAACCACATAAAAGGCTTGATTGGTGCGGGCAAGATTGAGGCGATGGAGCCTCCGCGCAGTCCGCGACAGCGGTATCGACTCGCGAAGTAGGGCTGCCCGTCGCCCGTGCTTCGGTCTCCCAACTTCTTTCCAGCTTTCCACTTAACTTACCACTTAAGGTGGAAAGCTGGAAAGTTAAGTGGAAAGCTGGAAAGCAAATGGAAAGCTGACATGTTGGGTGCGGACTGACGAGGGGTTAATAATTGCACAAACCATACCAGCCAAACAAAAAGATACCAATTTGGTTGGTAAAACACCGTCAATGAGCCGCGAGCCAACTAGCTGCGTAAATAAAGCCTAAAGAACTGTTGCAAATGAATGGCAAATACCAAGATGCCGCCGTTACGATTTTCAATTAACTGTTACGCGGGAACAGCAAAATGCTACTATCTAACAAGCACGTAAGAAAGCAGATTAACGGTTAAGGCTAAGAAGTGGCAGGTATGTCGGAAGCAACTAGGACTCGCACGCATGCGCCCGAGGTTAGGCAGCGCGCCGTCGAGATCCTCCAAGAGGGGGTTGGTCACCGCGCCCTCGCCGCAAAGCTTGGCATTCCCCAGGCCACGGCTCGTCAGTGGGCCCGCGCATATGCCGTGGGCGGTGCCGATGCCGTGCTCAATGCGGGCGCTCGTCATCACACCTATTCGTACGACGTAAAGCTCGCCGTGGTTAAGGACCGTCTGGAAAACGGCCTGACGGTTCGCGAGGCCATGATCAAGCACGGGATTCCCAGCGAGTCTTCGGTTAAGGCCTGGTGCCGCCAGTATCGCGAGAGCGGTGAGTCCGCGCTGGTCGATAAGCCGCGCGGTCGCAAGCCGCGCGTTAAAAAGGCGGAATAGCGAACGGGATGGTGCGCCCACAGGGGCGCATTTTTCTTGCCGCCCCTCTGCTCCAATGCGGACAGACTCCTTGCCCCGTACGCCTAAAACTCCCCAGTTGACCGAAAACCCGCTGCCGCTACTCCTCAATTGAGCTATAACGTTAAACAATTGCAGCGTTTTTGCATGGGGGAGTGATGGTATGACGCTACTGTATTTCCTTACCCTGTTTCCGCTGGTACCGGCGCTGGGCATGCTGCTCGCGCACGGTGACCGCGCCCGCGATGCGGTGGGGCTCATAGGTTCCGGCATCATTATGGCGGTGACAGCTGTAGTCGCCGTCATGTTTTTTGGCGCGGGCCCGCAGAGCTTTGAGGTTGCCTCCGACACCTCGCATGTGCTCTCGATCATCAGCTCCGTCATCGATGTCATTCTGTGCGCCGTCATCCTGTACAACGCGTACAAATATAGGAACGCGCTCACCACGGTGCTCGGCATAGTCCAGCTGGTGGGCTCGCTCGCCTTTGCAGCCATGACGCTGCCCGCGGCCGAAGCCGTCACCGCAACGCCGCTCTACCTGGACTATATGAGCGTGATCATGGTCCTCGCCGTCGGCATTGTCGGCAGCCTTATCTGCGTGTATGCCCTGGGCTACATGAAGGACTTCCAGGCCCACGACGAGCACGAGGCCGCGCTGCGCGGGCAGACCGCGCCCGACCGACGCCCGCAGTTCCTGGCGCTTATGTTCCTGTTCCTCTCGGCTATGTTCGTCATCGTGACGAGCGACAACCTTGAGTGGCTGTTCTGCGGCTGGGAAATCACCACCGTGTGCTCGTTCCTTATGATTGGCTATACGCGCACGCCCGAGGCCATCAAGAACGCCTTCACCCAGATCATCCTCAACATGCTGGGCGGTATCGCGTTTTTGGCCGGACTCATGTACCTGCACGTTAATGGCATGCCGCTGACCATCTCGGGCATGATCGAGCTTTCCGGCGCCGGAACCGCGCAGTCCGCGCTGCTGGTGATGCCGGTCATCCTGCTGTCGCTCGCCGCACTCACCAAGGCCGCACAGATGCCGTTCCACACTTGGCTGCTTGGCGCCATGGTTGCCCCCACGCCCACGAGCGCCCTGCTGCACTCGTCCACCATGGTCAAAGCCGGCGTGTTCCTGATGGTCAAGCTGAGCCCGCTCTATGCCATCTATCCCGTGACCGGCTTTATGGTCACGAGTGTGGGTGCCATCACGTTTTTGCTCGCTGCCCTCATGGCCATCTCGCAGAGCAACGCCAAGCGCGTGCTTGCGTACTCCACCATTTCCAACTTGGGCCTCATCAGTGCCTGCCTGGGTGTCGGCGCGCCCGAGGCCGTATGGGCGGCCATCTTCCTGATCCTGTTCCACACGGTGGCAAAGTCGCTGCTATTCCTGTGTGTGGGCACTGCCGAGCATCATATCGGCAGCCGCAATATCGAGGACATGGACGGTATGTTCAGCCGCATGCCGCACCTGACGCGCCTGATGATGCTGGGCATCATGGGCATGTTTGTGGCGCCGTTTGGCATGCTCGTGTCCAAGTGGGGCGCCCTGGTGGCGTTTGCGCAGACCGGCAACGTGCTCATGATCATGGTGCTTGCCTTTGGCTCGGCCGCGACGTTTTACTTCTGGGGCAAGTGGCTCGCCAAGCTTTCGGGCGTCGACCCCACGGCTCAAAACGTTGAGGTCAATGTCCATAAGACCGAATGGATGGCGCTCAACACCATCGCCGCGCTGCTGATTCTGTGCTGCGTGGCCTTCCCGATTATCTCGAGCGGTTTGGTGTCGCCTTACTTGGCCATGGTGTTTGGCCGCGTGCCGTACGTTATTGGCAAGGACGCCATGTATCTGATGGTGGTTATCGTGGCGTTTATCGCCGTGGTGCTGCTGACGTCATTCCGCGTGAGCAACAAACCGCACGTAAACGTATATCTTTCGGGTGTGGGAACCGACAATTACCGCCATTTCCGCGGCTCGATGGGACATGAGGTGAAGGCCGAAAAGCGCAATTGGTACTCGGAGGACGCCCTTGGCGAGAAGCGTATTGGCCCCGTGGGTAGCGTCGTGTGCTGCAGCATTATCTTGTTTGCGCTGCTGTGTTGCGCGTGGATTGGGCCCGAGCGACTTGCCATGAGTGCACCCTCGGTGCTGCGCGGTAAGTATTTTGAAGGTTCGGGTGTCGTGGGCATCTTTATTGGCACCGTGGCGTTTGCCCTGCTGGCGCCGCTTGTGGGCGGCCTGATCGACGGCGTTGACCGTAAGCTTTCGGCTCGCATGCAGGGCCGTGTGGGCCCGCGCCTGCTGCAACCGTTCTACGACGTTGCCAAGCTGCTGCGCAAGGCCCCTGCCAGCGTAAACACCATGGACGATACCTACATGGCGTGCGCGCTCATCTTTACCGTCGTGGGCGGCGGCATCTTTGTGTCGGGCTCCAACACGCTGCTGTGCGCTTTTATGGTGACGCTCGCCGCGATCTTTGTGGTGCTGGCGTCCGCCTCGACGCAAAGCCCGTTTGCCCAGGTCGGTGCCGACCGCGAGCTGCTGCAGGTCATGAGTTACGAGCCCGCCGTTCTGCTGATGAGCGTGGGCCTGTACCTTGCCACCGACAGCTTCGATTCCATCGCCGTGACGGGGCAGTCGGCCCCCATCATCGTGTACAGCGCGCCCATTTTCCTCGCGCTGCTCGCGGTACTTACCATCAAGCTGCGCAAGTCGCCGTTCGATCTTTCGTACTCGCATCACGCGCATCAGGAGATCGTTCAGGGCGTCGCCACCGAGATGAGCGGCGGCACGCTGGCCAAGATGACCCTTATGCACTGGTGCGAGACCGTGCTGTTTTTGATGTGGGTGGGCATGTTCTTTGTTTGGGGCAACCCGGTGAGCTGGGTCGTAGCCCTGGTCGTGATGGCCGCGACGTATTTTGTCGAGGTGCTGATCGACAACACCTTCGCCCGTAGCACCTGGCGCAGCTGCTTTAAGCTCGGATGGGGCGTGGCGCTGGTGTTTGGCCTGCTCAACCTTATGCCCATCCTCGTCGACGTGTTTATTTAGGAGGCGGCATCCATGGATCATAAAATGTCGCGCTCGCCGTGGGTTATTCATTACGACGGCTCGAGCTGCAACGGATGCGATATCGAGGTGCTGGCCTCGCTCACGCCGCTGTTCGATGCGGAGCGCTTTGGCGTGGTCAACACCGGCAACCCCAAGCATGCGGACATCTTTTTGGTGACGGGGTCGGTCAATGCCCAGAACCTGCCCGTCGTGCGCCAGATCTACAACCAGATGCTCGAGCCCAAGTGCGTGGTGGCGTGCGGCATCTGCGCGTGCTCGGGCGGCGTATTCCGCGATGCCTACAACGTGATCGGAGGCGTGGACCGCGCGATTCCCGTGGACGTATACGCGCCCGGGTGCGCCATTCGTCCCGAGACGGTGATTGATGCCATCGTGGAGGCGTGCGGCATCCTGGATCAGAAGGAGGCCGTGATGCGTGCTGGCGGTGACCCGCTTACCGTGGGCGGTGCTGCTACCTGGGATGGCGGCGTTGAGCTGGGCGAGGACGGATTTGTGGCTGCGGGGGCCGGGGCTGACGGTGCCGGTGACGCGCCTGCCGGGAAGCCCGCCGCGCCCGTCGCTGGCGACGCATCTGCTGAGACGCCCGCCGCTGCAAAGGAGGCCGAGTAATGCAGAAGGCTATCTATACCACCGTCGGGATCGACGAGCTCCTGTCGCATGTCCAGGCGCTCAAGGGCGTCGGCGCGCGCTTTGTGCAAATGCATGCCGAGCGCAACGTCGACGACGGCACGTATCGCCTGGTCTATACGTTTATCAACGTTCGTGCTGCACAGGAGCAGATCGCTCAGGATGGCAGCTATGCGATCGAGAACCTGGTGGTCGAGGGCATCGACCAGTACCAGGAGATTCCGTCCATCAGTTCGTATTATCCGGCGGTATTCCCGTTTGAGAACGAGGCGCACGACCTGTTTGGGCTTGCCATTACCGATATGCAGATCGACTTTAAGGGCTTTTTCTACCAGGTCTCAACGGCCGAGCCCATGAGCGTTATCACACCCGAGGTGAAGGCCGCGCGCGAGAAAGCCATGAAGGTCCGTGCCGCCGCAGAGGCCAAGGCGCGCAAGGCTGCGGCCGAGAAGGCCGCTGCCGCTGCTGCTGCGGGGGAGGGCGCCGCAGGCGCCGGCGATGCTGCGGGCGCTGCCGTCGCCCAGTCCGCTGCGGCTACCGGCTCCGATGCTCAGCACGATGAAGCTGCTGCCAAGGCCGCACTTAAGGCTGCCGAGATGGAGGCAAAGCTCGCCGCCATGGATCCCGAGAAAGCGGCCAAGGTCCGCGCGGCGCTTGCTGCCAAGGCCGCCCGCGACAAGCAGAAAAAGGAGGCGTAAGGTCCATGGCACATCGCTCCGTTATTCCGTTTGGCCCGCAACACCCGGTGCTGCCCGAGCCGCTTCATCTGGACCTGGTGATCGAGGACGACCGCGTCATCGAGGCAATTCCGCAGATCGGCTTTGTGCACCGCGGACTCGAGAAGCTCACCGAAAAGCGCGACATGCACCAGTTTGGCTACATCGCCGAGCGCATCTGCGGCATCTGCGCCGTGGGCCACAGCTACGGCTATGCCAGCGCCTGCGAGCGCATGCTCGACATCGAGGTGCCCGGCCGCGCGCAGTATATCCGCACCATTTTGCACGAGCTTTCGCGCATCCACTCGCATCTGCTGTGGCTGGGCCTGCTCGCCGATGCCTTTGGCTTCGAGGCGCTGTTCTATCGGTCGTGGACCCTGCGCGAGCAGATTCTCAAGATCTTCGAGAGCACGTGCGGTGGTCGCGTGATTCTGTCGATCAACGAGATCGGCGGCCTTAAGCACGACATTGAGGACTCCGAGCTGGCGGGTATTGTCCAGACGCTCGATGCCATGCGTCCCGACTACGAGGCCCTGGTGCATACGTTTTTGGACGACAATAGCTGCGGCGAGCGCCTGCATGGCGTGGGCGTGATCAGCAAGAAGGACGCGCTGAATCTGTCGATGGTCGGCCCGTTCGGTCGCGCCTCGGGCGTGGATTACGACGTGCGCATGTTTGGCGACGGTGCCTATGCAGGCCTGGCAGCATTTGAGCCCATCGTTGCTACCGACGGCGACTGCTATGCCCGCTGCCAGGTGCGTTGTGCCGAGGTCACGCAGGCCATGGACATCATCAAGGAGCTTGTGGGCAAGATCCCGCACGACGGTATCGGCGGGCGCACCAAGCTCACGCCGGCCGACGGCGCGCGCGGCGAGGTTGTGATTGAGCAGCCGCGCGGCGAGGCGTATTACTATGTGCGCGGCAACGGCACCAAGAACCTGGACCGTTTCCGCGTGCGCACGCCGACGTCGCAAAACCTGGCGGGTCTGACGCATGCGCTGCAGGGCGTGCTCCTTGCCAACGTTCCTATGATTATCCTGACCATCGACCCCTGCATTAGCTGCACGGAAAGGTAGGCGCGGCATGAGTTTACTGACATTTGCCAAGACGGCCTTGGGCTCTATGGTCAAGCAGCCGGTCACGGTGTGCTATCCGCAGGAGGAGATCGCGGCGCCCGAGCGCCTGCGCGGGCATATCGTCAACGACATGGACGTGTGCATTTGCTGCGGCATGTGCGCGCGTCGCTGCCCGGCGGGCGCGCTCGCGGTCGATCGCAAAGGCGGCACCTGGTCGATTGACCCGTACGCCTGCGTGGTGTGCGGCGAGTGCATTGAAAGCTGTCCCAAGCACTGCCTGACTATGGATACCGCCCGCACTCCAGTTGCGGCGGATAAGACTCCCACGGTAGAAACTAAGCCGGAGTAGCGCTGGAATGGAGCTGGGATAGGGGCCGGTGGGGCAAAAATGCCCCACCGGCCCCGCGCGTGAACGCGCGGTTATGCTGCTGCGAACAAAACTATGCCGGTTTACTACGATAAATCGCCTACTCTCAACCACACCGCATTTGGCAAAACAAAAACCGCAGGTAGACGGCTCACAGTTTTGCGAAAAAGCCGCGCGTGATCGGCGACCACGTTTTTATCGTAGTAAACCGGCATAGTTTTGAAATGCCACCATATCAGTACCAGCCCCTGATCTCCCGTGGACAGAGGGAAACGGATCATTTTGGTCCCGCGAGGCTTGCGGAGGCACTCGTGCAGGGCCGCCCGAACAAAACTATGTCGGTTTACTACGATGAATTCGACATTCCCGACCATGACTGCATTTTTCTAAATATTGCAAGCGCTCTACCTGCGGTTTTGCAAGTGCGCAATTTGCCGTGGTCAAAGGTGGGCGATTCACCGTAGTAAACCGGCATAGTTTTGAAATGGCATTAAAGCGGTAGCAGCCATTTTACTCTGCCGGGGTGGTCGGCCGTTGGGTAATTACCCTCGCAGGTAGGCAATGGCGATCTGTGTGCGGTTGCGTAGGCCCATTTTGGCAAGGATCGAGCTGATGTGGTTGCGCACGGTGCCTTCGCCCATGTATGCCGTGGCGGCAATCTCCTTGTTGTCGAGGCCACGGGCGATGAGCTCTGCGACTTCGAACTCGCGGTCGGTCAGGCCGGCAAAGGCTGCGGGCCGGCGGGTCGTGCCGGCTTCGACGCCCGCCCCATCAAAGTTGATATCCTCGATCGCCTTGCCCTCGAGCACGCGTTTGCCGTCCATGACCTGCGCCAGCGCTGGCGGAATGGCGGCGACATCGGTCTTGATCAGGTAACCGCGGGCGCCCAGCTTGAGCGCCGACACAATGTACTCGTCATCCGAGAACGTCGTCAGAAACACCACGCGCGCCGCAGGGTCGCGCTCAAGGATCTCGCGTGCGGCCGAAAGTCCGTCGCGCCCCGGCATCTGGATGTCGAGCAGTGCGATATCGGGCGCGTGTTCGGCATAGAGCGAAACCGCATCGTTGCCGTTGGCGCCGGTGCCCACTACCTCGATCTGCGGCTGGGCGCCCAGGATAATCTTGAGCGAATCGACCACCAAGCGGTCGTCGTCGACAACGATGAGCCTCATCGGCCCTCATCTCCTTGCTGTTTGGGAACGGTGGCAAACACGCGCCAGCCGCCGGCGCTGGCACGCGGGCCGGCGGTGAAGGTGCCGCCAAGCGCCTCGATGCGCTCGCGCATGGAGGCGAGCCCCATGCCCTCCGCGGCGCCGCGGCTGCTTGCTTGGACCCCGCCCGCGCCATCGTCGGTAACGATGAGCTGGTAAAACGACGGATGCTCCATGCATCGTACGGTGACGGTCTGGGCGCAAGCGTGGCGCATGGTGTTGGAGAGCGCCTCGCGCAGGACCGCCGCAAAGCAGTTGGCGACGTTTGCGGGCGCATGTTCGGCCAAAACTTCAAGCTCAATCTGCGGGCCGCCGTCCGAGCGCGCGCCTTCGACAATACGTTCGAGCTGCACGGAAAGGTCGACGGCGTTGTCGTTGAGCGCGTGGACGCTGGCGCGCACAAGCTGGAGCGCCTCGTCAACCGTGCGTTTGACGTCGGCGAAATCGGCGGCGACGCCGGGCTCGTCGGCATGGACTACGCGCAAGGCTTCGGCTTGCAGTGAGGCGCGCGTGAGCTGGTGGCCCACGTTATCGTGGATCTCGCGCGCGATGCGGGCGCGTTCGGCGAGCGTCGCGAGCTCGACTTCGTAGTCCTGGCGGTCGGCAAGATCGCGGTTGCGTGCTTCGAGCGTGAGGGCTCGTTCCTGCAGCTCGTCGCGGGTGCGGTGCATGCGCCGCTGCTCGCGCTCCAACTGGGCGGTACGTAGCGATAGCAAGGTGGCGGCAACCGAAAGGATGGCGGTCAGCAGGAGCGTTCGGGCGGTGAGCTCGTCGGCGCGAAGGTCCGCGACGAGCGCAAAGGTAAAGACGGAGCCAATGCTCAGTGCGATCCAGGCACGCTCACGGTGCACGCGTCGTGCGATGTCATAGAGTGCGAGAGGCGCAAACGGCACAAACGGCGGCACGAAGACAGCCGCGATGATGTAAGCGTAGCTCGCGGCCTCGCTTGTGCGCCGGGCGCGTTCTTCCTGTGCGACCTCGGCCAGCGAGGTGGCAATAACACCAAGGCAAAACGCCGCGACCAGGCGAGCGTCCACAGCAAGGCCCATAGCGGCCGCAATGCAGCACGCCAACACAATCGATTTGTCGAAAAGCCTGTTCATACGGGTATTGTACGCGATGCTGCGCGCGGGGGAGGCGCCGCCCGGGGCAACCGTGACATTCCTCCCGCGCGGCAAAGCGGGGGCGTCGGCGGTTCGCACGGCCAAGCCCCGCACTCGTGACAAAGCTCACTGGCGCGCGCCGGCGGCTCCTGCGATGATGCAATCGTACCGGGCCGCAATCAACAGGAGGGCCGCCTCATGACAGACATCGTCCACGTCGAAAACCTCGTCAAGCGCTATGACGACCTTATCGCGCTCGACCACTTTAGCCTGAGCATCGCCCCCGGCGAGATCTTTGGCCTGCTGGGCCCCAACGGCTCGGGCAAGACCACGTCCATCAACTGCATTCTGCAGCTGCTCGCCTACGACAAAGGCGCCATCGAGCTGTTCGGCGAGCCCATGACGCCCGCCCGCTACGACCTCAAGCGCCGCATCGGCGTGGTGCCGCAGCAGGTGGCGGTGTTTGACGAGCTTACGGTGCGCGAGAATATCGACTATTTCTGTAGCCTTTACATCAGCGACCGCAAGCGCCGCCGCGCGCTCGTGGACGAGGCCATCGACTTTGTCGGGCTGGGCGACTTTACCAAGTTCCGCCCCGGTAAGCTCTCGGGCGGCCTGGCGCGACGCCTCAACATCGCCTGCGGTATCGCGCACAAGCCCGAGCTCATCTTTTTTGACGAGCCCACGGTGGCGGTCGACCCGCAGAGCCGCAACGCCATCCTGGAGGGCATCTGCCGCCTGCGCGACGAGGGCGCCACAGTGGTGTATACCAGCCATTACATGGAGGAAGTCGAGCAGATTTGCAGCCGCATCATGATCATGGACGGCGGCCGCGTGTTGGCGCAGGGCACCAACGACGAGCTCAAGCGCATGATCCAGATGGGCGAGCGCGTGACGGTCGAGGTCGGCGCCGTCGAGTCGGCCACGGTCGAGCGGCTGTGCGCCCTCGAGCACGTGCTTTCAGTCGAGCTGTCCGGCGGCGAGCTCGTCTGCACCTGCGAAGCGAGCCCGCATAACCTGGTCGACATCCTCGACACACTGCGCGCCGCCGACGTGGCGCTCGGCCGCGTGTGGAGCGAGCCGCCGACCCTCAACGACGTGTTCCTCGAGATCACCGGCCGCGAGCTGCGCGACTAGGGGGCAGCCATGTTCAACACCATCATCACCACGGTCAAGACGCTGCTGCGCCGGCCGAGCACGTGGGTCTGGGGCGCGATCTTTCCCATTGCGCTTTCCACGATGTTCATGTTTATGTTCGCGAACCTCAGCTCCGACGGCAAGATCGACCTGGTGCCGGTGGCCGTCGTAGCGGATGAGGCCTGGGACGCCTCGACCTTTAAGGACGTGGCGACGTCGCTTGCCAAGGAGAGCGACGATCAGCTGCTCGAGATTCACGAGTGCGACGACGCAGCCGATGCGAACCGTGCGCTTAAGGCCGGCGAGGTCGCGGGCATCTATACGGTCGACGACGCGGGCGCACCCAAGCTCACGTTGCTGTCGAGCTACGACAGCTCGCGTGCGTCGTCGGTGCTCACCGACCGCAGCATTTTGGAGACGGTGGCAAGCTCGTATACGCAAAACGCCGAGCTCATGTCCCAGATTGCCCAGGACAACCCGGCGGCGCTCGCCGACCCGGAGGCGGTTGCGCGCGCCCTGTCGCTCGAGGGCGGCACCCGTCGCGTGAGCCTGACACGCACCACGCCCGACGGCACGGTCATCTACTACTACGCGCTCTTTGGCCTGGTCGCGATGATGTCTGCCGAGTTTGCCGCCTTGAGCGTCGTCGATTTGCAACCCAATCTGTCTGGTCTTGGCGCACGTCGCTGCGTGGGCGGCCTTTCCAAGACAGCGTCGCTGGCCGGCATCTTTGTCGGTTCGTGGCTGGTCTCCTTTGCCTCGATGGCAATCGCGATCGGCTACGTGCGCCTGGTCGTGGGCGTCGACTTTGGCGGGCGCGAGGGGCTGTGTCTGGTGGGCGGTGCCGCTTCCGCGCTTGCCGCCACGGGCCTGGGGCTCTTTGTGGGCACGCTTCCCGTTAAGGGCGGCAAGGCGTCCAAGTCCGGCATCCTTACGGGCTTTGCTACCACGTGCGCCTTGTTCGCCGGCCTCTACGGCGAGCCGGCGATGGCGCTTGCCGACGACGTCGCCCGCGCCTGTCCGGCCGAGTGCTGGCTCAACCCCGTCAAGCTTATCTGCGACATGTTCAACCGCCTGTATTTCTTTGAGGACCTGGGCCCCTTTGCCGTTCGCGCCGGCGCGCTCGTCCTGATGGCGCTGCTGTTCGTTGCCACCGCCACGCTGATCTTTGGAAGGAGTCGCTATGAGCACCTTTAAGACTGCGCTTCGCATGGCGCTCGCACACCCGCTCTATCTGCTCATCTACACGGTGTTCATCTCGCTCATGGGTGTGTTTATCGCGGCATCGGTGAGCTGGAACTCGTCGCAGCTCACCGAGTACAAGCCCTACGATGCCAACGTGATCGTGGTCGATCGCGACGACAGCGATCTTTCGCGTGCGCTTACCAAGCATCTGGGTTCGCGCTTTGAGCTGGTCACGGGCGTCGACGACGACACCTACGACCTTGCGGACGCGCTCTCCAAGAGCAACAGCGCCAAGGGCAGTGCCGACTGCGTGTTCTTTATCCCGGAGGGGTTTGAGGGCGACCTCGTTGCAGCCGCCCGCGCGGGGGAGTCCCTGCCCAAGCTCGATGTGACCTACGGCGCTGGCACCATGGCGGCGGCGCTTTCGTCTGCCGAGGCCTCGCGCTGGATCTCACTCGCGGGCGCTGCGGCGGCGCTTGAGCCCACTGCCTCCAACGGTGACGTTGCCAAGGCTGCCGAACATGCCGCTGCCGAGCGTGCCGAGGTCGAGATCGAGCGGGTCAAGGTCGACTCGACGGCCGCCGCCACGCTCGAGTCGTACTTCAACTTTGGTGCGTACGCGATTATCTCGTCGGTCATCGTGTCGGTGGGGCTGGTGTTCTCGGGCATGAACGAGCCCGAGCGCGTGCGTCGTATGGATGCCGGCCCAATCTCCGAGCGCCAGCGTTCGCTTGCCGTGTTTGCGGCCGCCGCCGTACTCACCGTCTGCATCTGGTTTGTGTCGAGCATGATGGGCGTCGTGGGCTTTGCCGGCGCGGTCGCCGAGGTCGGCGTGGGGCGTGTGTGCCTGGCGCTGGCGGCGACGTTTGCCCTGGCATGCACGCCACTGGCCGTTGGCTTTGCCCTTTCGAGTCTGGGCGCGCGCGAGGAGCTGCTCAACGGTGTGGGCAACCTGCTTGGCATGCTCATGACGTTTTTGGGCGGCGCCTGGATGCCGCTGTCGCTCATGGGATCGGCCGTGCAGACCGTGGCGCACTTTGTGCCGACATATTGGGTGAACGACGCGATCGGCAAGGCGCTTGCCTCGGATTTGACGTCCGCCGTGCTGGGTGACATCGCCTGCGACCTGGGCGTCACGGTGCTCTTTGCCGCGGCCATCGCCGCCGTAGGCCTAGCCCTCTCGCGCACCAAATCCCGTGCTTAGCCACCTGGTCATTTAAGAACGTCCCCAATGACCAGTCTGAAATAAATCCCAAGCCTCGCTCCAAAATAGTTCGCCAAGGTTTACTATTACGCTCATAAAGTAGTATGAGGCTAACAGTGGGGGATACCATGGCAACGCAGAAAGCCTACGTCCAGGTTAAGGATCTCAAAAAGCACTACGGCGACGGTGATGCGCGCCTGACGGTACTCGATGGCATCGACACGTCCATCAATCGTGGCGAGATCTGCGTCATGCTGGGGCCTTCGGGTTCGGGCAAATCGACGTTTCTTAACCTGATCGGCGGCCTGGAGGATGCCGATGCCGGCTCTATTCTGGTGGACGGCTGCGACCTCACGGTGCTTAAGCCTACCGACCTGGGCGAGTATCGCCGCCGTGAGCTGGGCTTTGTCTTCCAGTTCTACAACCTGGTGCCCGATCTCACCATCAAGGAGAACATCGAGGTCACGGCGCACCTGTCCAAAAACCCGCTCAATGTCGACGACCTGCTGCGTTCACTGGGCCTCTACGAGCACCGCAACAAGTTTCCGCGCCAGGTTTCGGGTGGCCAGCAGCAGCGCTGTGCCATCGGCCGCGCGCTCGTCAAAAACCCGGGTCTGCTGCTGTGCGACGAGCCCACGGGCGCGCTTGATTACAAGACGTCCAAGGAAATCTTGCAGCTCATGGAGGATGTAAACCGCACCTACGGCTGCACCATCATCATTGTCACCCACAATGCCGCCATCGCGCGCATGGCAAATCGCGTGCTGCGCCTGCGCGACGGGCGCATCGTCGAGGATGAGCTCAACGAGTCGCCCGTCGCGGCCGCCGAACTCGATTGGTAGGCGGCGCCATGACACCTCTCGCAAAACGTCTCCCGCGCGAGCTGCGCCGCAATATCGGCAAGTACCTGGGAATCTTTTTGCTTATGTGCGGAAGCATCGCTCTCACCTCGGGCTTTTTGCTCGCGGCGCATTCCATCGGTTGCCTTATCGACGACATGCGCAATGCGTACACGATTGAGGACGGCCGCGTGACCACCTCCTTCGAGGCTACCGACGATCAACTCAAGGCCGCCGAGGACGCGGCCGACGACGTCGGCGGCGTCACGCTCTACAAGAATTTCTCCATCGACGCCATCATAAAAAAGACCGCCGGCGACGACGGCACCAAGCGCACGCTGCGCACCTATGCGCACCGCACCAAGGTCGATATCGCGTCCTACTGTGAGGGCAAGGAGCCCAAGACGGATGACGAGGTGGCCATCGACCGTGTCTTTGCCACCAATAACAACCTGTCCGTGGGCGATAGAGTCGAGCTCGAGGGTCGCACCTACACCATCTGCGGCATCATGACCCAGCCCGATAGCCAGGCGCTGTTCCTCAACAATTCGGACTTTACGGTGAACACCATCACGTACGGCGTGGCCGAGGTCACCGACGCCGGCTTTGCCGCGCTTGAGGACGCCGGTGGCGCGCCTGCCTACACCTATTCCTTTATCTTTACCGATTGCGACCTCCCCACCGCGGATCGCATCGATGCGGAGCAGGATATGGTCGAGGCGCTGACCGATGCCGATGCACGCGTGGATGACCTCATCGACGCCGATTCCAACCAGGGCATTGGCTACGCACGCGACGACGTAGACGGCGACTCCATGATGTGGATGACGCTGCTCGACATCATCATCGTGATCATGGCGTTTGTCTTTGTGGTCCTTACCGACGCCACCATCGAGGAGGAGAGCGCCATCATCGGCACGCTGCTCGCCAGCGGCTATCGTCGAAGTGAGATCGTGCTGCACTACCTTGCGCTTCCCGCTATCGTGGGCGTGGTCGCAGCGCTTTTGGGCACTGCGCTCGGCGTTGTGTTCTTTACCGAGCCCATGCGCAGCCTCTATTACGGTTCGTATAGCCTGCCGCCCTTCCAGGTGTACTGGAGCTGGGAGATCTTTGTGAAGTGCGCCGTGGTTCCCGCCGCCGCGCTCATCCTCATCACGCTGGTGGGTCTGCTTCGCAAGATGGGCAAGACGCCGTTGCAGTTCCTTCGTCACGAGGCGAACGGCAGGTCGGGCACCAAGCGCGGCCTGCAGCTGCCGGAGCGCATGGGTTTTGTCTCGCGCTTCCGCCTGCGTATCTTCCTGCGCAACCTGGGCAACTTCGCCACGCTCTTCGTGGGCATTGCATTTGCCTCGCTGCT
>CATYJC010000007.1 GCA_958407555.1 uncultured Collinsella sp.
TTCCGTCCTCTTATACCAAAAAGACGGCCCTCCAAACGGAGCGACCGTCTTTTGCAGAGATTATTTTGACGATACGGCCAGGCGACCGATCGGCTTAATGGGATAGAACAACATCCCTTTAAGGGTTTTCCAAGTGTCCGAGATTGCCCCGAAAGAGGAGTGCCGCGTACTAAATGTACGCAAGCGACGGTTTGAGGGGCAAGGTCGGGTGCTTGGGAAAGCCTCTAGTGCCTAAAATGCCTGGCACCCGTGAAGACCATCGCAATACCATGCTCGTTGCAGGCCTGGACGCTCTCGTCGTCGCGCTTGGAGCCGCCGGGCTGAATGATGCAGGTCACGCCGTGCGCGGCAAGCACGTCGACGTTGTCACGGAACGGGAAGAACGCGTCGCTTGCACAGGCAAAGCCGCCCTTCTCCACGCCCTCGCGCTCGCAGAAGTCCTCGGCGCGCTCGCAGGCAAGCAGTGCAGAGTCAACGCGGTTGGGCTGACCCGGGCCCATACCAATGCCGGCCTTACCCTTGGAGACCAGGATGGCGTTGGACTTGACGCCCTTGCAGACCTTCCAGGCAAACTCGAGCTCGGCCATCTCGGCGTCGGTGGGCTTGCGGTCGGTGGGGAACGTAAAGGTCGCAGGATCCTCGGTCACGTGGTCGACCTCCTGCACCAGCATGCCGCCGTCGACGGAGCGCAGCTCCACCTGGGCGCCGTGGTCCACGCCGCCGGTGGCCAGCACGCGCAGGTTGGGGCGCTTGGCCATGCGCTCGAGCGCCTCGGCAGTGTAGCTCGGGGCGATGATAACCTCGACGAACTGCTTGTTCTGATCGGCAAAGTGCTCAACCAGCTCATAGGGAACCTCGCGGTTGCAGGCGATGATGCCGCCAAAGGCGCTCTTGGGATCGCAGGCGAAGGCGCGGTCGTAGGCGGCCGTGATGTCCTCGGCCACGGCGGAGCCGCAGGGGTTCTGATGCTTGAGGATCACGCAGGCCGGCTCGTCGAACTCGCGGACTAGGTTCCAAGCGGCGTCGGCATCCAGATAGTTGTTGTAGCTGAGCGGCTTGCCCTGGATCTGCTCGGAGCCCACGAGCGGGAACTGCGAGCTCGCGGTATTCTCGCAGCCCTCGGCAAAGCGATAGACCGTGGCCTTCTGCTGAGGATTCTCGCCATAGCGCAGGTCGTCGACCTTCTCCAGCGAGATCTCGAGCTTGGCAGAGGTGTCCGCCACGTCGCTTGCCTGGGCGGCGAGCCAACGGGAGATAGCCGTGTCGTAGGCGGCGGTGGTCTGGTAGACCTTCACCTGCAGGCGACGACGGGTAGAAAGCGTGGTGCAGCCACCGGTCTCGCGCATCTCGGCCAGGACGGCATCATAGTCGGCCGGGTCGGAGATGACGGTAACGCTCGCGGCGTTCTTGGCGGCAGAGCGCAGCATGGAAGGACCGCCGATGTCGATGTGCTCGATGGCATCCGCGAAGGTGACCTCGGGGTTGGCGACGGTCTTCTCGAACTCGTACAGGTTGACGACGACCAGGTCGATCAGCTTAATGCCGTGCTGTGCCGCCTCCTGCATGTGCTGCTCGGAATCGCGGCGGGCCAGCAGCGCGCCGTGAACCTTGGGGTGCAGGGTCTTAACGCGGCCGTCCATCATCTCGGGATAGCCCGTGAACTCCTCGATGGGGGTTACGGGGACGCCCGCGTCCTCGATGGCACGAGCCGTGCCGCCCGTAGAGATGATCTCGACGCCAAAGTCATCGACCAGCGCCCGTGCGAAATCGACGACGCCCGTCTTATCGGTAACCGAGATCAACGCGCGTGCGATCTTCACATCAGATCCCATGCAGTCCTCCTGTCTGGTACGCCGCCGTGCTCTGTGAGCCGGTGATACGTCGATCTGCAGCGCTCGCGCAGCGGCATTGAAAATACTGATTCAATGTAGCGCATCGAGCGCATCGATGCACCCCGCAACGGGCGCATATGCAGAAAAAGTTTGCGAGCGGAGGGGATGGGCACGGCACCGGGCACGGTGAGTTCATGGAACACAGGGGCACCATAATTAGATGCCAATAGCGTGGTAGAACTGTGCTCGATATGCATCCGCAAAAGAAAGAGGCACCATGGTCTCGCGGGTTCTCTACCGACCGTTTGATACCGAAGACTTCGACGCCATCGCGCTGATTCTACAGCAGCTTTGGCATGACAATTCGGATAACGATGAGTACAACCGCCTCGAGGCCGCGTGCGACCTTGCCTACTGCCTTTCGTCTTCGACGTTTTCGCAAGTTGCCGTAATCGACGGTCAGGCGCGCGGCATTGCGCTCGCGCGTGCGGGACAGAGCTCCGGCGCCACCGTTAAGGAACATTGGCTGGATACCGAACGCGCACTGCTATCGCAGATGCGCGAGCTGGAGCCCGATGCCTGCGCCGAGTATCTCTCGTTTGTGCGCGCAACCATCCGAACCAATAACCGCCTGCTCGAAAGCAGCCCGTTGCCACACGACAACGAGGTCACGCTGCTTGCCGTAGATCGCGACGTCCATGGCCTGGGCGTTGGCTCGGTGTTGCTCGACGCCGCAGTCTCGTACCTATCCTCGCGCGGGGCGACGAGGGCGCACCTGTACACCGACTCCAACTGCTCGTGGAAGTTCTACGAGCTGCATGGCTTTAAGCGCACGGCCACGCACCGCGCCAACCGCGAAGAGCGCCGTCACGACATGCCGCGCGAAAGCTTCCTCTACGAACTCGACCTAACAGCCTAGGCCCAGCAGCCATACCTAGTCATTTAGGAACGTCCCCAGTGACTAGTCGTTGGGGGACAGTCTTCGTAGGTAGCGCATAAAAAGGGATGGGCTTCCCCCGACGGCTGTCGAGAAAAGCCCATCCCATAATTTACGACCGTTAGAACGTTCCGCCGCCGCCTCCGCCGACGCCGCCACCGCCGCCACCGGAAAAGCCGCCGCCGCTGCCGCCGCTCGAGCTATCGGAACTCGAAGCCAGCTCGCGGATGGTCTCGTGATACACATCGTTGAACGAATCGAGCGGAGACTCGTTGCCGTAGTGATGGTAATACCACCAGTAGCAGGGGTAGTTGTCGTAGAAATCGTCGCTGTTGCGCAGATCCGCAGGCACGGCCTCGGCCAGCTGTCGCAGCACTTCTTTCGAAACGCCCAGGGCAACGCCCATCACCAGCAGTTTGTTCCATAAGATCAGATCGTTGGGGATGGCCTCTTTCAGGCGCGTAAAGTCCTCGAGCCAATGCTTGAGCGCCTTGCAGCGAGCCGCCACCTCGGCGCCCTCCGGCGTGTAACGGCGGAAGGTGCAGCTCAGGACAAAGCCCACGATCGTGACGGGGATCGAGATCATAGCGGCACCGACGTTGGCATCCGCAAAGTCGGTATAGAACAGAGAGCCCAGAATGCCAAAGACAATGATGATGCCGAGAACCAGGCCGGCCACCATCGCGATAGTGCCATCCGAAGCAATAAGCTCGCGCGCCTCCAGCTTGCCCTTAACCGTGCTCTGATAGTCCTCAAGCTTGTCGCCAACAGATGTGGTGCGCTCGTTAGCGTACTCCTCCAGCTCGCTAAACGTGCGCGAACGGACTCCGTCCTTATCGGGCTTAACGCCGGCGAAGAAGACCTTGAGCACATCGCGATCGATGCCGTCCTTCTTGGCAGCCTTCCAAGCCTCATCGGTCACTGTGATGCGATACGTCTGCTCCTCTTTTTCGCGACGGAGCAGACCCTTCTTCTTGGTCTCGGTCGCTTCTTCCAGCTTGATCACGCGGTCGTCGGTCAGCTTCATCAGTGTGGCGATATATGCCTGATCGGGCACGTCGTTCCAGCTCATAAGAGCTGCAAGCACCGCGGGATGGTCGGCCGAGGGCACATCGCGGAAGTACTCGTCCTGGAAGAGCGGCTTGGGCTTGGGCCTGCGCAGCTTGAGCATCACGATCACACCGGTATAGGCAACCGCCACAACAACACACACCACGGCAATCGCGTTGGCAACCGCACGCGCGTGCTCACGGCGGGCGTTGGCCTCGTCGGCCCACTCCTTCTCTTCGCTCAGGATCGTTGACATGCGCTCTTCGCCCGAGGCGGCAAGCTGCGGCACCCAGTCGCTGGGGAAGGCGATGCGTGCCTCGGCGAATTCGCCCTGATGCACGCAGGGAATGGTATAGGTGACCATGGGCTCGTCCGCATCGAGCGATACGTCGCCCGTCAGCGGGCCGTGGCCCCATGCGCGGAAGTTATCGCCCTTGACGGCCGCCGTCCCGGCAGCGGCATTTGCGAAGTACACTTCCATCTCAACGTCATCGGAATCCGCAGACCAGCTGTCACCCACGAACTTCCAGTAGAGCTCGGCGGTATCGGCCCAGTTCATGACCGCACCGGTCATGGTGTAGCTCACGTAATAGATCGCGCTGTCGCCGCTCTCGTGGGGGCTGAAAACCTTAATCCTTACGCCGTCACCGGTCTGCTCGACCGTATAGACGCCAGAGTCGCCCTTATTCGCGCTATCGACTTTGTTAAACGCGGCATCGTCTTCCTCGACGCTCAGCACATCGACGCCCGCCGTGCCGCCCTGCTGGTTGGTGCCCGTATTGATCTCCCAAAACACGCCGTTGATGTCGTCATCGAAATCAAACTGGCGCCCCTCGACAACGGTCAGCGAGCCGTCGGCCTCGACCGTGGCGCCGATATAGGTTTGGGTCATGGAGTAGCCGTCGGCACATGCAACGGCGGGCAACAGCAGCAGTGCGCACGTGACGAGCGCGCAAATGGAAGCAAATCGCGCAAACAGGCAGCGCTGCCGACAAGTATTGGCAACGGGGGCGTTCATAGGCACATCCTTTGTCTGTAAAACCAACATCGCCATTGTCCCACGTTTGCGGACACACATGACGAATATCTGGGCCAACGGAACGTCAAATGGGACAAAAGTCCCACCCGAGTCTGGCACTTAGGGACGTTCCTAATGATCTATTGGGGACGGAGGAAAACGGATCATTGGGTTGAACCGACGGACTGCAACAAATTTGTCGTTTGGGACGTTCTTTGGCCGAGTCCCGCGCCAACGATAGATACCACTTCACAGCTCCGTCACAGGTGTAGCGGCTTTGTGTGGGCGCGGCATGCGCTGATTGAGCCGTCAGTCGAGGGGCATAAAGCAGTTGAGCGAAAACGGTTGCCCCTTTCCCGTTCGCTCGAGGATCATGTCCCCCTTTTCCGCGGAAACCCCGGCAGTTGCGAAGAGCTGCCGGGGTTTCTGTCGTGTATAAGGCCGAGTCGGCGTACGGCGATCGAGACGTTGGGCCGCAGACCCACCGTGCGCAATGCGCAGCGCCGCCAACTTACGAGCCACGGAAACGCCTTCCCTACCGTGCCCCGCGCTATACTCGTCCGCATGGATATCAAAACACGCAACATACCAACGCCCGCCGCGGATGCGCCAACGACGCAGCCTGCCTCCGTTCCCGCACCTGTCGTGGGCCGTTTTGCCCCGTCGCCCTCGGGCCGCATGCACCTGGGCAACGTGTTCAGCTGCCTGTGCGCGTGGCTTTCGGCCCGCAGCCAGGGCGGCAGCATCGTGTTGCGCATCGAGGACCTGGACGATCGCTGCAAGCGCCCGGAACTTGCCACTCAACTGATTGACGACCTGACCTGGCTGGGGCTTCAGTGGGACGAAGGCCCCTACTACCAGCACGATCGCCTCGACCTGTACGAGGGCGCCTTGCGCCAGCTGCAAGACGCCAGCCTCACCTACCCCTGCTTTTGCACGCGTGCCGAGCTCCACGCTGCGAGCGCGCCGCACGCCAGCGACGGCACGCCCATCTACCGCGGCGCCTGCCGAGGCCTTTCGGCCGAAGAGGTCGCCCGCCGCAGCGCCCTGCGCGCCCCGGCCACGCGCCTGCGCGTGCCCGACATTGACGACCTCGCGGGCGACGTGATCGAATTCGTGGACCGCACGTACGGTGCCCAATGCGAAGCGCTCGCCACCGAGTGCGGCGACTTTTTGGTGCGCCGCAGCGACGGCGTGTTTGCCTATCAGCTAGCCGTGGTGGTCGACGACGCCGCCATGGGCGTTACCGAGGTCGTGCGCGGATGCGACCTGCTGGGCTCCACGCCGCGCCAAATCTACCTGCAGCATCTGCTGGGACTTCCCACGCCGCACTACGCACATATTCCGCTGCTCATGTCACCGGATGGCCGCCGCCTTTCCAAGCGCGACCGCGATCTGGACCTGGGCGAGCTCCGCGCCCGCTTTGGCACGCCCGAGGCGCTGCTGGGCTGGCTCGCCGGGCAAACGGGCATCGCGCCGGACGCCACGCCACGCTCTGCCGAGCAGCTGGTCGAGCACTTTAGCTGGGACGCTATCCGCGCACACCGGGAGAACATCGTTATGGATGAAAGGACAGGCACGCAACAGACGGCAGCCCACCCTGACGAGCACCTCGATAGCGACATTGCCAAAGTATCAACAACCCATCTTTCGCCAGAGGGGTTCGATGCGTTCTGCGAAATACTTGACTCTCCCACGCCTGAAGCTGCGAAAACGTTACTCGAGCGCAAGCCGGCTTGGGAGTAAATCCCTTAACAAATCGGTTTTGGTTCGCCACGAAGCTCATTCGTCCGCGCCCCTACATGACGTCCCAGGGCTGGAGCTCGTCGCCCAGGTGAACGATGCAGTCGTAGAGTACGGTGTGACGCTCGGCCGGGTTGGCATCCCGATGGAAATGCCCGTAGTACCAGCGCTTGTAGTCCAAGCGATCTTCCAGCTCATCGAAAAACGCCGTAAGTCGATCAACGGCGGGGTAATTCCAGCCGGGTGCCGGATAGAGCGTGGGCGAAAGCATGCGCGTAGAGCAGGTGTGGGTGATTACGTAGTCAACCTTCCAGCCCACGCTGTCGAGCTTTGCCCGCGCCTCCTCAAAGTTGCGCTCGTCCGGCAGCTCCTGCGGCCACCAGCTGGAATACGGAATGCGGTATTCCTTATCCACGCTCGTGGCGCCGCCCATGGTAAAGATCGTTGAGCCGTCGAGCTCAAAAACCTCGCCGCGCGTCAGGCGCCGTATGGGAGAGGTATCCGACAGGCGCTGCGTCAGCCCACCGTGCCACAGCTCCATGGGACGCTCCACCCAGTGATCGAAACGCTCGTGGTTGCCGTCGACGAACAGCACGGTATAGGGACGCGATTCCAGCCAGGCGATATCGGCGCATTCCTCAGCAGAGAAATCCAACGGAAAGCCAAAGTCGCCCGCAACAATCAGATAGTCGTCGCTCGTCAGGCTATCCCCAAGCTCCCAATCGCGCAGCTTTTGCATGTCGAGGCCGCCGTGAATATCGCCTGTCACATAGACCGTCATCGGATCACCACTTCCCTCTTATAGGCTTCGAGATCGTGCTCGATCTGCTCGTCACCCGTGGCGTTGACCCACCACGGCCATTTAACGCACCGCATCGGCTCGTCTACCTGCGCAAACCACGACCTGAGCTCCTCCAGGCTCACGGGGGCGTAGCTGTTAGCGTCCACACCCACGTCATAGCGCAGCAGCCCCTGCCTGAGGTTGAACTTGTTGTACTCGCCGCCGCAGCTGTGGATATGCCCGTGCAGATGCCAACTGCCGTGCGACATGCCCTGCCAGTCGACCATGGGATAGTGACTCAACACGATTTTTTGGCGGTTGATCTTGAGCACGCAAATGGGCGGCTCGACGATAAAAGCATCCGCTACCGCAGGCTGCGTCCAGTCCTTGTCATGGTTGCCGGGCAGCAGGTGGACGCGTTTGCAGGCAATGCTTTTGCGCAGATCGTAGGCATCTTGGACCGTCATCTTAAAGCTAAAGTCGCCCAAGATGTAGAGCTCGTCATCCGCAGCAACTTTGCTGTTAATGTTGGCGACCATGGCGTCGTTCATCTGCGCTACAGTCGACCAAGGCCTATCGCTAAGCCGTAGCATGTTCTCGTGTCCAAAGTGAGCATCGCTGGTAAACCAGATCACGGGGACCTCCTGTTGCTGCGGGGTATCCATCCTTTAGGGCTTACCCTTCATTCTTCCATCCAAACGGGTCAAGCACCCAAAAGATCAGATCGAGCACGCCGCCGGTCATCATGGCGCCGGCAAGGGCGATGCAAACGTGCAGAGAGCTGGCACTTCGGAGCACGTCGAACGGTCCCAAAACAGCCAGCAGCGCGACCGCTGCGCCGGCCGCGCACAGCGCGAGGCACGGTCCCGCGTCCTTGACGCACTTCTTTGCGAGATGCTTGGTGTTGTCACTCATCAATATCGAACTCCTTAGAGGGTCGCTGTTCGGGTACATGCCGCCGCGGCAGAGCAGGGCGGTAGGGTAAGTGTCACATGTCGTGCGGACACGTGTGCAAGCTCATGCCAAACTGCCAACCCCAATCGTCATACATCTAAAATACGAACGATCGATCTGTTATCCTGGCGCCAACATAGTCTTTCGAAAGGTTTGCCGGGATGACTACGCAGCGACAGATTGATATTGAATTCGACTCGCTTACACGCGAGAACGATTCACCCAAGCTCATCGCCAACTCGAAGGCGACAGGCGGAACACTACTATCCGTTATCAAGGAGCAGCTCTCAGCCTGCGGCTCTTTTGACTTTTGCGTAGCGTTTGTTGCAGACGGCGGCCTTCAAATCCTGGTCGAGACGTTCCAGGAGCTCAAGCAGCGTGGCATTAAGGGCAGGCTGCTCACGTCCACCTATCTCAACTTCAACTCACCCGATGTCTTTCGCAAGCTCCTGGAATACGACAACATGGAAGTTCGCGTATTCCAGGGTAATTTGCATGCCAAGGGATACATTTTTGATAAGGGCGAAACCAGCACGGTCATCGTCGGCAGCTCGAACATGACGCAGACCGCCCTCACCTGTAATAAAGAATGGAACGTGCTGTACCAGACCGTTGAAAACAGCCGCCTACTCGGCGAACTGAGGGGCGAGTTCAATTCGTTGTGGAACGACACCTCAACCATTACGCTTTCGCGAGAATGGATTGAGAACTATGCCGCATATCGATCGGCACGTCCGTCAAAGCCCAAATCGAAACCGACATTCAGATCTGCGGAAACGCCGGCGCAGAATGACCTCGAAGAAATCAAGCCCAATAAAATGCAGCAGCGCGCCCTTGAGGCGCTCGGCGTAATCCACCGCAAAGGCGAGACCCGCGCCCTGCTGGTCTCGGCAACCGGCACCGGCAAGACCTTCCTTTCGGCGTTCGACGTGCTCGCAACTAAACCCCGGCGCGTCCTCTTTCTTGCGCACCGCCGGCGCATTATCGACGCCTCCCGCGCAAGCTACGAACGCCTCTTAGGTAGTACCTATACGTTCGATACCTATCAAACTGGCAAGAATATAAGCAATGCTACCTGCGTGTTTGCCATGTGTTCTTCGGTCGCCAAACATCTGAGCGATTTCCGCCCCGATGAGTTCGACTACATCGTCATCGACGAGGCCCACCGAACGGGATCCCAGGGTTACCAATCCATCATGTCGCACTTTGCGCCTCGGTTTTATCTGGGTATGACCGCTACGCCTAATCGCACCGACGGCTATGACGTCTTTGCCCTTTTCAATCACGTCATCGCGTTCCAGATCACGCTGCAGGACGCTTTGGCCGAGGAGATGCTAGCCCCCTTCCATTATTTTGGCATTCACGATCTGGAGATTGACGATGAGACAATCGAAGATACCGCCCTGTTCGGGCGCTTGACGTCCGATGAGCGCGTGCGTCACATCACCGAGAAAATCGAAGAGTATAGCGTCACCAAAAGCAACCGCAGGGGCTTAATTTTCTGCAATCGAAACGCCGAGGCAAAAGAGTTGTCATGCAAATTCAACGCTCTCGGATATCGAACGGCTGCGATTAGCGGTCAAGATTCCGATGAGGTCCGCGATGCCGCGATCAGCCGACTTGAAGCCGGCGAGCTCGAGTACATTTTCTCGGTCGATATCATGAACGAAGGCGTCGACGTCCCCTCGCTCAATCAGATCATCATGCTTCGACGCACCGACTCCGCAATCATCTTTATTCAACAGCTCGGACGAGGTTTGCGCCTGAATGATGGCAAGGAATACGCACTGGTGCTCGACTTTATTGGCAACTACCAGAGCAACTTCTTGGTGCCCATCGCGCTTTCGGGTGACAAGACGTATAACAAAGACCGCCTGCGCCGTCTTGTCCAAGAGGGCGATTCGGCGATCCCCGGATGCTCGACCGTGAGCTTCGATCGTATTTCTGAGGCACGCATTTACAAGGCCATCGACGGCGGCGATTTCACCTCCGTCAGGTTTTTGAAAAACGAATATCTCGACTTGCGCCAAAAACTCGGCAAGATTCCCTCGCTGCTCGAATTTGATCGCAACGGCTCCATCGATCCGCTGCTTATCTTCAAGAATAGCGGCCTGGGGTCCTACCACGCATTTCTTTCTAAATACGAGCCGGACTACACGGTTCAATTTACCTCTGATCAGACCAAGATTCTCAAATTTATTTCTCAAAAACTTGCCGCGGGCAAGCGATTCGAAGACCTCTATTTGCTTCAAACGCTCGTCGAAGCCGGACACGAGGGCTACTGGCATATGCGCGAGGCTGCGCTTAGGAACTACCGCGCACAGCTTAAGGACAGCGCCGTTAGGTCGGCAATCGCAGTCCTTAAGGGCGACTTTGCCACTCCTAAGGATTTCGTTTCCCTGCTTATTGACGATGGAACCGGACCTCGTCTGACCGAAGCGTTCGCGACCGCCCTGCGCAACGCAGAATTCAAGCGTCAGATTCTCGAGGTGCTGGATTTTGGTATTGAGCGCAACCGACTCGACTATGCTGAGACGTACGAAAACACAAATTTCGTTCTCAACGCCAAGTACACGTACGAAGAGGTTTGCCGCTTGATGAACTGGGAAAAGAACATCAACGGCCAAAATCTTGGCGGCTATTTTTACGACGAGAAGACCAATACATTCCCCGTGTTCATTAACTATGACAAGGCGCCCGACATTAGTGAGTCAATTCAGTATGAAGACCGCTTTGTTTCGCCGAGCAAGCTCATCGCAATCTCGAAGGGCAACCGCACGCTCAACTCCCCCGAGATTCTGCGACTGCAGGCATGGCCGGGAAACGGCCTGAAGACGTATTTGTTTATGCGAAAGAACAAGGACGATAAGGGTGGCAAGGAGTTCTATTTCTTAGGCGAAATGCATCCGACCGGCGAGTTCGAAGCTATTAAAACTAAGAGCGGCGACAACGCCGTCGAAATCGAATATGAGCTCAATGCGCCCGTGAGGCAGGACATTTACGAGTTTATGCTCAGCGATTTGAGCGAGGCCGAGTAATAACAAAAAAGGAGCGAGTCGCCATATGGCACCCGCTCCTTCTGTCTACTTAAGCCCGAGCTTCTTTTCGAGCTCATCGACAACCTTAACGTCCGCCGGAAGCCAATCGACATCCCACAGGTTATTGGTATCAAGCCATTTCATATCCTCATGAGCGTGCTCTTTGAACTCCCCCGAAAGGATGTTAGCCAGGTAGCACTGCATCGACAGGTGGAACGTCTCATAATCGTGTTCGACCGTGCAAAGATAGTCGAGGTTACCGATCGTGACCTCGAGCTCTTCTTGAATCTCGCGCACGATTGCCTGCTCGCCGGTCTCGCCCGGCTCGAGCTTGCCGCCCGGAAATTCCCAGCCGTCTTTAAACTCGCCATAGCCGCGCTGACAGCTCAGGATTTTTCCGTCCTTCTGAATAACCGCTGCTGCAACATTGATTGATTTCATAACTAGTTATCACCTCTCCAGTTGAGCCCAACCAGTATAGGTGATCGACCGCCCGCCATGTCCCAGTCGCCTCAAAACCACCTGCTCGACCAACCCATAACGCTGTTTTGCACCGGCACCCCATCCCCCGCTATCGAGGTCTAATACTTTTCCGCGAAGTGAACGTCTGTTTTTGGACCCCTGAAGCATCCACATTTTTCGGCCGCAAAATCGCAGGATTCCAGCATCGAAACCGCAGGAAACGGCACCCTCAAAGTGTCGATGCTTCAGGGGTCCGATTCTGCTCGTTCACTTCTCGGGAAAAGTATTAGACTTCAGTTTTTTGACTGTCGCAAAAGTCGACCCCTCGGCATAAATAAAGGGATAGGGCCACGCGGCTCTATCCCTTTTTGCTAGCTATAGCAGCTTGTGCGCTAGTCGCGGCACAGGTGCACGGCGAAGCCGGCGAACTCGCGCTTAAAGTACACGAGTTTGGTGCCGCCGTCGGGCAGCAGCACGCGCGACCCCTCGTTAACCTCGAGCCCGCGCTCGGCAAACCACTTCTCGGCCGCATCGATGTCGTTGACGGCAAAGCCAATGTGGCCCTTGGCGCCACGACCGTTCTGCTTCATGATCTCGACCAGCGAATCGTTAAAGTACGAAACGGGGGTCTCGATGACGGGCAGGCCCATCATCGTCGAGAACAGCTCCGCGATCTCCAGGGCGTCTGCCGGGTCGGCAGCGTTAATGCCCACATGGGCGACGCGCATGCCGAAGAGCTCGGCTGGATTGGCGTTCTGCTCGTTCATACAGGCAGCGCCTACTGAGCCATGACGTCGAGGACGGCCTTCTCGGCGGCGACGCGGTTCATGCCGGTCATGAAGGGCACGCCGCTCACGTACGGGCAGGTAAGGCCCTCGGGGGCAACGGTGGTGGCGATCAGCAGATCGGCGCCCTCGTCGCAAACGTCCTTGGCCTCGGAGATGGCGCACTGCACGATCTCGTACTTGTCGGCGTAACCGTTGGCGTCGAGCATGGTGGCGACCTTCTGGGCAACGAGCGTGGAAGTAGCAGCGCCAGCACCGCAAGCCAAAACAATCTTCTTCATAGGTAATGTCTCCCTTCGTGGTTTACTTTAGGTAAGTGTACCGCAGCGAGCGATGGCGCTCGGCCTCGATGCGCTTTTATGCCAGTTTGCTTGCACGCCGCGTATAATACATCTAGTACGTGTTGTCATACCGCTCGCTTTACGAGCGACTAAGGACTCTAATATGCCCGATTCCCGCACACTCTGGACCGCCGTCGTTATCATCTGCATCGCCGTGTCGGTGTTCTTTAGCGTCAAAAAACGCACCACGTTTAAGCGCCTGCAGCAGCTCATGGCCGCCAAGCAGTGGGACGAGTTCGATTGTTTGCTCGACGGCAAACTCACCAGCATGCTGTACCCGCGCTACAACCGCGACTACCTGCGCCTGAACTCCTATCTGCTGCGCGAGGACCACGAGCACGCCAGCGAGATGTTCGACCTGCTGCTGGGACTCAACCTGCCCAAGATGCAGCGTGTCGACCTGGTCATTAAGGCCTTTAACTACTACGTTGGCCAGGAGGACCGCAAAAAATCCAAGGAGCTGCTACACGAGATCAAGGGCTTTGAGGGCGGTCAGGCCGAGGCAGTCGCGCACGAGTGCCAGCTGATGTACGACACGATGATCCTCAAGCGCCACAACGACATTCCCGAGCTGGAGCGCATGCTCGAGGAGGCCGGCGACGATAAGGTTAAGAGTTGCCGCTTGGAGTACCTGTTAGCCCTGCAGTACAAGAACAAGGGCGACGAGGCCAAGTTCCAAGAGTTCCTTGAGAAGTCGGGCCAGCACTCGATGGCCGTCAACGCGTAACGGACGGCTTGTGCTAGACTTCTAGTCTCACGGGGGCGTGGCGGAATTGGCATACGCAGGAGACTTAAAATCTCTCGCCGCAAGGATTGTGGGTTCGAGTCCCACCGCCCCTACCATGTGATTGCTTACGAGCCCGTGTCCCGTTGGGATGCGGGCTCGCTTCTTTTGAACACCGATGGGGCTCTAAGTTGCGGTGGAATAGTTCCTGTTTTGGCAGTTTACCAGCCTATTTAGGAACTATTCCACCGCAACTTAGGTTGGTGCTCACACATTTTTCAATGGAAAAACGTGGTTGTCTCGCACATTTTTCGATGGTAAAACGTGGCTGTCTCGCACATTTTCCAAGGGAAATGCGCATATGGCCTTATACTATCCGAAAGGGTTGGGAGGCAATATGCAGCGACAGCTTATGAGTGAACTTATCGCTTGGAAATCAAGGACGAATCGCAAACCTCTCTTGCTTAAGGGGGCCCGCCAGACAGGTAAGACTTGGCTTCTTAACGAATTCGCAAGCCAGCAATATCAAAACGTCATTCGTTTTGACTTTATGCTCGAGCCGAGCGCGCGCTCGCTGTTCGATGGGGACCTCGATCCCAACCGCATCATCTCCCAGATAGAACTCCTGCGCGGCCAAACCGTAACGCCGGCGGACACGCTCATCATTTTCGACGAGATCCAGGAGGCGCCACGCGGCATCACCTCGCTCAAGTACTTCAACGAGCTTGCACCCGAATACCACATCGTGGCTGCCGGTTCCTATATGGGCCTCGCGCTCCGACGCGAAAACGAGTCATTTCCCGTCGGTAAAATCGACCAGCTCACCATGCGTCCCATGGGGTTTGCCGAGTTCGTTCGCGCCGTCGACGGCGACCCGCTCGCCGACGCCGTCCTTGCCGCAGACATGAACCTTCTGGCAAACGTTACCGAAAAGCTCGAGCACCTGCTCAAGGAATACCTTGTTGTCGGCGGTATGCCCGAGGTCGTCTCCGTCTTCGCCGCAACCCGCGATTTCACCGAAGCCCGTAGGCTTCAGCAGCAAATCATCGAGGCTTACGAATCCGATTTTGGCAAACATGCACCCGCCCGCATTGTCGAGCGCATGAGGTTGGTTTGGAAATCCCTTCCCGGCCAGCTTGCAAAGGAAAACAAAAAGTTCGTCTACGGAGCCCTTCGCCCCGGGGCGCGCGCACGCGATTTCGAAGAGAGCCTCCAGTGGCTCATGGATTACGGAATCATTCATAAGGTGCCGCGCGTTTCCGCCCTCAGGGCACCGCTCTCGAGCTACGAGGACCTCTCGGGCTTCAAGCTGTTTTGCATTGACACCGGTATCCTCGGAGCGCTCTCCAACCTCCCACCGGCCATCGTCCTTAACGGGCCCGCCGTTTTCACTGAATTTAAGGGCTCGCTCACCGAGCAATACGTCGCGCAGGAACTCTTGCTGCAAGGCAAAAGTCCCGCGTATTGGTCCTCTACCTCTGGCAATGCCGAAACCGACTTTGCCATCGACCATGCGGGGACCGTTCTTCCGCTTGAGGTCAAGGCGGCAGAGAACCTTAAAGCGAAGAGTCTGAAAATAGCCTGCGAAAAATTCAAACTCGAGCGTTGCGTGAGGACCTCCCTAGCGGCATATAGAGACGAGGGCATGCTCGTCAATATTCCGCTTTGGGAGATTGGGCAAATCGACAAACTGACAAAGTAGTTCATTCTGAAAACTCGATGCGCTTGTCGCACACTTCAAGCGCTGCAGGACGATGGGTTACCGCGATAACGGTCTTGTCCGTCAAAGCGCTCAGGTTCTGCAGAACGCGCCGTTCCGTATCGGGATCTAGCGAACAGGTCGCCTCGTCCAATAGAAGCACTGGCCTATTGCTGAAAACCGCACGGGCTATGGCCAGGCGCTGAACCTGCCCCTCCGATAAGCCGCCACCGCTTTCGCCCAACTGCGAATCAAGCCCCTTGGGCATCTCCCGCACAAAATCAGCGCATGCGATACGCAACGCATCCCACATGCGCAAATCGCAGGAGGCTCCTTCCGTATCACCGAAGGCGACCGCTTCGCGCACCGTACCGCCCATAAGGTGGTTACCCTGGGGCACATAGGAGAAAAGGGAACGCCAGCGCGCCGTCAGAGGCTGGCGGGACCCGTCCGCAAGCAGCACGCAACACTCACCCGTTTCGCAAGGGCAAAACGCCATCATCGCCTTCAGCGTGGTTGACTTTCCGCAGCCGCTCGGACCAGTGAACGCAACGAACTCGCCTCGCCCGATGTTCATGTCGGGGCAACGAATCGCCCGCGGGCCGCAGGCGTCGGCGGCATTGGACGTCTCGGAGCCGTATCGGCATGACACCCCACGCAGCTCCAAGCCGGCAAAACCAGTCGTGTCCGCTGCGGGTCCCTCCTCCGAATCGGCAACGCCATCATAAGGCAGCGCTTCGGCATCCATCAGACGCTCGGCACTGGCCGTCATAGCAAAATACCGCGGAATGCAACCCGAGATGTTAGCCAACGGGCCCTGCACCTGACCGACAAGCTGCAACGCCGCCACGAACGTACCGTAGCTCACCGAGCCTCCGAGGATCCCATATGCGCAATAGGCGGCAGCCACCAGATACGCGCCGTTCATGGCCAATCCAAATCCGATGTTGCACAAATTGGAGAATCGAATACGCCGCATGCATGCAGCCCGATAGTCTTCCAACAGCACAGCAGCGCCGCGTTCGGCGAAATCTTCCCTCTGGAAGCTCTTCACGACAAGCAGGCTGTTAAGGCACTCGACAAGATGGGAACGCGCGCATCCATCGGTTTCGCGGATGCGCTTGTGAAGGCGTTTGAGCACGCGACGAAAGCCCAACGTGAACCCAGCGAGCACGATTCCCGCGGGAATGAGCATCCAAGCGATTTGAGGAATCATGACGACAAGCAGCGCAAGCGCTCCGACAAGCCGGGCAAGCATACCCGCCGCAGAAGGCACAACCGTGGTGGCGTTGGATGCCACGATACGCGCATCATCGGTCAGGCGGCTCATCCATTCGCCGGTGTGGACAGCCTGCACGCTGGAAAGCTCGGCATGCAACACTTTGTCGAGGAATCTTAGCCTAAGGATATTCTGGAACATCGTGCGCGCACGTTCCTGCAGAAAGCGATACAGCGCCTGCAGCGCGATCAACGCAGCCGAAACGGCCGCGAACACGACAACGCTGAGGCGAAGCGCATCAGAAGCGCCGCCAACCGCGGCATTGACCAGGTCGCGCATCACCCATGCGGTGTAAACACCGCCACCGGCGATGACCACTTCAAGTCCGACAAGGGCGGCAACCATCCAGAGACGGCTCCCTAAAACGCGAATCATCCAGGGAACGGCATGCAGCTTGGAACCGGAATCCACGAGACTGGCCTCCTTGCGGGAAACACGATGTGAAGGGAGCCCCGATCCCGCAGTCGAAGCGCCCTTCGCGATTAAGGACACAGGGTCGGGCGCCGCGCAGCAAGGGGCACTTTGCCGTTTGCCCCTCCGAATCGGCGCATCTCTACCGCCCGAGAGGCGTAGCCTACTCCGAGGCGATCCCCGCCTTTACAAGCGCCTGCAGGAAGGTGTCGACATCGGCGGCCGCGCGCGGCTCGTCCACATCGTACGATTCAACCACGCGCGCAACGATCTGGTCGCGTGACAAACCCTCCTCGATACCGCGCCATACGATCGCGGCGGTGTCGTTAAGCTTCACGATGCCGCTGAACTCCGCAGCCGCCGCCCCCGTTGCGACGGCAACCCATTGACCGCCTACTTCCTGGATAACGAAGCCTTTCTTGATGTTCATGGCTAACTCCCTTCATGCCGTTTTCCTATTGCTTGCGAACAACCTTTGCATATGACTGCCCGGTCATGGCCTCGAACGAGGTTTTGACAGCGGTTTCGGATATATCGCACCCCATTGCCCACACAGGCACTTCGGCGAGCACCCGATCGATGCATCTCAAGACCGTCAATGCGCCAATAGGGCTTTTGCGCGGTATATAGCATTGCCTTACGATGGCTTCCGAGGCATCGGCTGGGGCCAAGCGCTCGATGGAGCAAGTTGGTGCCTGGCGAAGCACGCAGATGCCGGCAAGCGGGGCGTGCCCGTTATAGCCCCAACCTTCCTTGCCCGTCCACGGGCATCCGTAGACCATGGGTTCCCCACACTCGGGGACGTATAGGAACGGCTTGTCCCCGCAGAGAATCTTCGCCCCCCCCGGTCGCCAAGGTATCGCATCCATAGCCGTGCGTGCGTTGACTTGCCGGTGCCGCTGCGTGCGGTGAAGGCGAATGCGCGTCCCTCGTACTCGACCACGCAAGAATGGAACACCACGCGGCGCAGCGGAGCAACCTTCTCGGCGATCAGCCGGTGCACGGTGCAAAGCTCAACGCAGGGGTCGGAGTATTCTGGGGCCATCGCCCTATCGAATGCCAGATCGTCATCGCTAGCCCTTATGGTAAACAAGGGCTCATCGTCCGCGTGCTCCTCTAGATACGGCTCGCCAACCCGTTCGAGCAAGCCGAAACGAGAAACCACCTGTACCGGAACGCCCGCGAGCCTAAACCTCAAAAGACGCTCGCTACCTTCGCTTTGCGTCATGACCTACCCCCTCCTCGCTTCCGCTGATTCCAACGTCTTGATAGGCCGGGAAACGCGCGCTTGAGCGTCCGTTTTGCCCGCATGGCCACCCGACGCCTTGCGATACGGCAGTGTTCGCCCCGGCGCAGCTTGCTTACATAAGCAAGGTAATCGGGATCGTCGACCGAGCACATCTTGCCATCGCGCACGAACGAGACCAGGATGCCGAGCACGTCTTCGAACGGGACATCGCGTTCATAGGTGACGCAATTGTCGCCAAGGATAACGTAGCCCGCGGGGCCCACCCCCACGATGCGATGCAGCACGTACCTATCAGCCGCCTGGTAATACAGCACCACATCGTTCTCGCGGAAACGCTCGCCGGGCTTCGCCGCCCTGATGGTCACAAGGTCGCGACCCTGCCGCAGCATAGGCTCCATGGACACGCCGCGCGTGCGGTACACGAGCACGCCGTCGCGGGCGAGCACTTCCTTGAATGTGCTTTTGGTTACGGGAACCGTTTCGTTGTCAGCGATCATACAGCCCCATCTCCGAACCGAGGTTGCGGCGCCGGGCGGTTTCCTCCATATCGAAACGCACGCTACCCGCGATGTCCTTGCGCGTCAAAACCACGCGAACGCACCGCCCCGCTTGGTACACCCAGGCGAAAGGACGCAGCAGCGCATGCTTGCGCGCGGCTTTCCAGTTACATACGCCGCCTCTTTGGAGATACCTGAAAAAGCCGACGGGGCCTCGGATTCCCGATAGCGCTGTGGCACCGGTCTTGCCCTTGATCTTCTTACCGAAATTACCCAGCAGCATCACATGCTCGAGCAGGTCGGCACAAACAGCGGGCTCCACCTCGGCGCACCATTCGAAGCCCTCCTCGGGAAGGCCCAGGTATATCTGGCAGAAACGAGTGAGGCACGTTGCCGTGCGCTCGACGCGTTCATCGCCCAAAAGCTCGGAAAACTCCGTCCAGCCATCATGGGCGAGATATGCCTTCGCAAACAGCATCCAGTCAATCACCTGGCGGAAGCCCAAGCCCCCAAGCGCCAGGTGCTTGCGCGCATGAAGCAGCAAAACGACGCCGTTGACCATGGGAGGGGACACGGGGAAGCTGTGCCCCTGCACGCAAGCTGCTTCCGTGTGTCCGAGCGCCTCCTGGAACAGGGCCTTCAAACCAGGTGTGCCCTGGGGAATGCCGTTTGGCTCCCAATGAAGCTCCAAGTGCACGCCGTCCTTGTCCAACCCTACGTGGTGATCGCAAACGCCGTCGTCGTCCTTGTCCTCAAAACCTGCGGCCACCAACGCGGCGCGGGCGCGCTTAAAATCGGCAGGAGACACCATGAAGTCGATGTCGCCATAGGAGCGCAAACCCGGATCAGGATACAGCATACCCGCCGCCGTGCCTTTTAGGATGACGGTCGGGATACCCTTTGCCTCCAAAACGGAGAGCATCTCATCCTGCACGTCAAGCAAATGCCCAAACAAAGCACGGCGACCTAGATCGTGGTTGAGCCAGGCGGCGGCAAGTGCGTTGTCGGCACAGGCGTCAAGCAGCCCGCCCGGCAACAACGCAAACCCGGGGATGGCCTGGGCCTGCAGCTCGGCATACACAACCGAAGGCTCAAGGCCCTCCGGCAACTTCAGCGACCCGTCTTCGGAGAACGCCGAACGGATGATTTGGCAAACGGTACTTTCAAGCAATGTCGTCGTCTTTCCGGTCTGTTCGGATAGCCCGCAATGGCAGCGGGAATCCCTATGATAACCGCCCCGCCAGCATATCGGAACAACCCATAGCAGGCATATTACCCCCATCTGGTGGGGATGGTACTGGCAGGCACAACGGAATATGCCACATGACCCCAGGCAGAAAGCCATCATTCACGAACCCGATAAAAAGTTACCATAGGTACAGCATATGTGGGGGTTTTCGCATGTCAGCCCCCTTGTTGACCGCCAGTCGTCATAGAATTAGACTAAAAATCGCATTGCAAAATTACAGGAGGAAAGGAGGATTGAAAATGTCTGAGAATCAGTACGATGCGCCTACTATGGAGGTCGTGGAATTCGGCAAGGAAGACATCATTACGGAGTCCGGCGGTGAGATCATCGAGGGTTTCTAAAATTGTCTGTGTAAGTCTCGCGACCCGGGATTCCGATCCCGAGGAACGGAGCAACGCAAGTGTCTAAGAATCAGTACAATGCCTGCTATGGAAGTTGTCGAGTTCGGTAAGGAAGATGCCATCTGCACCCTCTCCGGTTTTACGGTTATCGATTCCAAGACCGGTGAGGCCATCGACCACGGCCCCATTCTGCCCTGGACCGGTTCGTCGGACAAGTGGTAACCGTTTACAACGCGGCAATTATCGATTGCGCTAACTTCTCTTGCACGACTAAACGGGCGGACTCTAGGTGTACTTGGAGTCCGCCCGTTCTTTGAATATGGGATTTACAAGCCTTTGTCCCATCGAGCGAAAACACCAGTCAAGAAACCCCACTGTAGGGGTGCCATCAACAGCCAGGCCGAAAGTGAACTGCATCCCAAAACTTGGACGGCTTAAATAAAGACTGTGCCGCGAAGGACTGGCTCCAGAACTCAATCGCGGAAAGCCTCGAGTGGACGATGCACCTAAAAAGCCCCGTCCCAAAAAGACTACTCTTGGAGGGCGCTGAGGCTGGGGGTCCAGGCGATGGTGGGGGTCGCGCCGTCGAGAACTTCGTTGATGGTGGCGGCCATGCCGGCGAGCAAGCTGTTCTCGCTTACGGTGAGCGTGTCGTAGCCGCCGGCTCGCATAAGCTCGCGAATCACCACGGCACCTGCCAAGATCACGCCCGCGCGCTTGGGTTGCACGCCCGGTAACGCGGCGATGCCCGCAACATCCAGCGCGGACATACGCTCGATAGCGGCCGAAACCTGCTCCAGCGAAAGCTCGCGCAGGTGTACAAAGCTCGAAACATACGGCTCCAGTTCGTGGACGAGTGCCACGAGCGTAGTGACGGTACCACCCACCGCCACCAGGCGCTCGGCGCGCTCAAAGTCGACAGGCAGACTCTCAAAGTAGCCCGCAAACTGCTCGTTTGCCCAGTTGGCGGCGGCAGCAAGCTCGCCGTCCGCCGGCGGCAGTGCCGAGAAAAACCGCTCGGTCACGCGACGGCAACCGATGTCCAGCGAGCGCGTTCCCTCCAGAGCAAAGATGCCGCGCTCCGGTGCATAGACGCCCGTCGCGAGCTCCGTAGATCCGCCGCCCGAATCGGCAACGATAATGCGCTCGCCGGCAAAGTCGTGTGCCACGCCAAAAAACGTCAGGCGTGCCTCGACCTCGCCCGGAATCACCTGAGGCTCAAGTCCCAGATTGCGCAGACCGTCCAGCAGTAGCGCGGCATTGGACGCATCGCGCGCGGCGCTCGTGCACGTGGTGCAGATGCACGCGGCCCCAAAGGCACGGGCCTCGTCCACAAACATGCGGCATGCGGTGAGCACGCGCTCGACCGCCGCCTCGCAAAAGCGGCCCGTCGCGTCGACGCCCTCGCCTAGGTCGGTAATCTCGGTATGCTTGGACGATTCCACGATCGCCCCGCCCTCGACCTGGGCCAGCACCAGTCGCGACGACACCGTTCCCAGGTCAATCGCCGCCACCTTATATCGTTTGCAATACGTCATTGCGAACTCCCCTCCGGGCGCTATTTGCCGTTGGACACGATCGTCTGACCCTCGACGCCGTTAAACCCAAACAGCATATCGAGCGTCTGGATGTACCACGGCGCGTCCTTGCCGACCTCTTCGATCTCTTTGGCGACTTCGCTGGCCTTCTTGGCGTTCGAGGACTTTTTGCTCGACGACGCGTCCGAATCGTCGTCCAGGCCCTGCACTTCAATCCTCTTCTCGCCGGGCATCACCAGGCCCAGGTCCTCGGATGCCGCGTCTTTAATGCCCTCCTCCGAGAGCAGTTTGTCGACGCTTTTCTGCAGATCGTCGTTGTACTGCTGGCGAATCTCGACCTGCTTGGCCAAGATATCGTTCGAGCGTTTGGCAACGTAGAGGTCGCGCACGGGAAAGTACAGGCTCACGAGCACCAGGACGACGACAATGCCAATGAACAGCCCGCGCTGGGGTCCATGGGTAAAGTCGTAGATCGCCTTGACCACCGCGTTGTCGTTGGCGTAGTGCATGAAGTCCGAGCCCGAAAGACGGCTCGAGGGCCTGGTCGACTTTTCGTGCGTTTGAGCCGAGGGGTGCTGCGTACGCGCCGAGCGCGCCGAACGTGGCGGGCGGTCCGTCGGCATATTCATTTGAGCACGGGGGTGTGAGGCACTTGTCGGACGCTGTGCGCGGCGATCGACGCCGGCGTAGTCGGACCCGCCGAGCTGCACGGTAGGTGCGCGGCGAGGCGACGGCTCACGCGAACCGGCGGAATAATACCTGTTGTCGTAAATCTGATCCATGTGCGCCTTGTGCGGTTGAGGTTTGTTTGCGCTAAGTCTTTTAGTTATAGCACGAGCGCCCGCACTGCTTTCGCCAGCCTTTGCTCGACATAAAAAAGGCGCTGAGCCGTATGGCCCAGCGCCCAATGACGGCCATCAGAAGTGGAGCGAAGCCGAGTCAACCCCGCCCCCGCACACGCCGCTGCCTAGCGAATGTTGTAGAACGCGGCCTTACCGGCGTAGCGCGCGCTGCCCTCGAGCTCGTCCTCGATGCGGATGAGCTGGTTGTACTTGGCAATACGGTCGCTGCGGCACGGGGCGCCCGACTTGATCTGGCCGGCGTTAACACCCACGACCAGGTCAGCGATGGTGGAGTCCTCGGTCTCGCCGGAACGGTGACTCACGATGCAAGCGTAGCCGGCCTCCTTGGCAGTCTCGATAGCCTCGAGCGACTCGGTGAGCGTGCCAATCTGGTTGACCTTGACCAGGATCGCATTGGCGGCGCCCAGCTCGATGCCCTTCTTAAGGCGCTCGGTGTTGGTGACGAACAGGTCGTCGCCTACGAGCTGCACCTTGTTGCCAATGCGGCGGGTGAGCTCGACCCAGCCGTCCCAGTCCTCCTCTGCCATACCATCCTCGATGGAGATGATGGGATAGGTGTCGACAAGCTTCTCCCAGTAATCGACCATCTGAGCGCTCGTGTACTCAACGCCCTCGCCCTTGAGCTCGTACATGCCGGTCTCGGCGTTGTAGAACTCGGTGGACGCCGGATCCATGGCGTACATGAAATCGACGCCGGGCTTAAAGCCAGCCTTCTCCACGGCCTTGGTGATGTACTCGAACGGCTCGGCATTGGATTTGAGGTTGGGCGCGAAGCCGCCCTCGTCGCCCACGCCACCGCCCAGGCCGGCCTCGTGCAGCACGCCCTTGAGGGTGTGGTAGACCTCGGCGCACCAGCGCAGGCCCTCGGCAAAGCTCGGGGCGCCCACCGGCATGATCATGAACTCCTGGAAGTCAACGTTGTTGTCGGCATGCACGCCGCCGTTGAGGATGTTCATCATAGGCGTAGGCAGCAGGTGAGCGTTGACGCCGCCCAGGTACTGGTACAGCGACAGGCCCGCCGACTCTGCCGCAGCGCGGGCAACGGCCAGCGACACGCCCAGGATGGCGTTGGCACCGAGCTTGGTCTTGTTGGGGGTACCGTCCGCGGCAATCAGCGCGGCATCGACGGCACGCTGATCGAAGGCATCGAGGCCCACGACGGCGTTGGCGCACTCGTTGTTGACATGCTCGACGGCCTGCGAAACGCCCTTGCCCAGGTAGCGACCCTTGTCGCCGTCGCGCAGCTCACATGCCTCAAAGGCGCCGGTCGAAGCGCCCGAAGGCACCATCGCGCGACCGAAGCTGCCGTCCTCGAGCACGACCTCGACCTCGACGGTGGGGTTGCCGCGGCTGTCGAGTACCTCACGACCGTAGACGTCCAAAATGTCACTCATGTTGTCTCCCTCTCACTTGGAAACGTAGTTGATGCAAGCGACTGGCCGACTGTGCACCATCGGTGCGCCTCCGTAAGTTAGCCATGTCGCACTTTTTGCATTATGCCCTAAGTTAGCCGAGGGATACATATGAATTGGAGAAATCATTCTTTGGGGCGCTTATTTTTGCACCGAGCATTCATCTCTAGAGGTCGCCACCCCATTAAATTCTTCTATCGGCATACCGTCTTTACCTGGCTTGCGAATGAAAGAGCCAGTAATGTGCTTTTACGTCGTGCAAAGTTCTGGATATCGTGCAAATCTAAGGGTCTGAAGTTCTGGATATCGTGCATAATCAGGTTATAAAAGTTCTGGATATCGTGCACGAGGTAGCCATGCTTAAACGAAAAGCCTATGACAAACTACTAAAGTGGAAGCATGAAAGCGCTGGTAAAACAGCACTTCTTATTGAAGGAGCCCGCCGCGTCGGCAAGAGCACGCTTGCCCGCACGTTTGGAGAAACCGAATACAAGTCCTGCCTTGTCATTGATTTCTTTCAAGCACCTGCCGAAGTTAAGCAATATTTTGAGGACTATCGCACTGACTTCGACTCGCTCTTCCTCTATCTCTCGGTTTTCTATAACGTCAAACTCCATGAACACGAGACGCTTATCGTCTTTGACGAGGTCCAGATGTACCCGCAAGCACGCGGACTCATCAAGTATCTCGTTGCAGACGGACGTTACGACTACATCGAAACTGGATCCCTGCTCAGCATCAAGCAGAACATTAAAGATATCGTCATCCCATCCGAGGAAGAGTCTCTGGAACTTGAGCCCCTCGACTTTGAGGAGTTTCTTTGGGGCATGGACGAAAAGGGGCTGGCCGATCTCATTCGCATGAGTTTTAACAAGATGAAGCCGCTCCCCGATGCCCTACATCGCAGAGCGCTCTCCCTTATGCGCGAATACATGCTTGTAGGCGGCATGCCTGAGCCGGTATCCATCTATGTTGAACAGCGCGCTTTTGCGCCCGTCGACGCTTCGAAGAGCCGAATCGTCCAGCTCTATCGCAACGATATCTCTCGTTTTGCAACCGGTTACGAATTCAAAGTCGTCTCCGTACTCGATGGCATCCCGGGTCAGCTCTCTAGGCACGAAAAACGATTCAAGCTTTCCTCACTTGATAAAAACGCACGCATGCGCACCTACGAAGAAGCCTTCTTTTGGCTGGCAGACGCGCGAATTGCCAATATCTGCTATGCCGCAAGCGAACCGAGCGTGGGCCTTTCACTCAGCATGGAGCAAACGGCCCTCAAGTGCTACATGGCAGACACCGGCCTGCTTGTAACGCTTGCCTTTTCTGACAACAACGATACCGATGAAGACGTTTACAGGGCCGTGCTTCGCGGCGACATCGGATTGAACGAAGGAATGCTTACCGAAAACTACGTTGCCCAATCTCTAAAGGCCAATGGACACAGGCTCTTCTTTTATTCCCAAAGCGGAAAGAAGGAGGGGGAGAAGCGCATGGAAATCGACTTCCTCGTTACCCGACCCTATGTCAATGCCGCCGGAAAGCCGCGCATCAGCCCCATCGAAGTTAAGTCGCCACGCAGATACGGAACCATCTCCCTCGACCGATTCCGTGCGCGCTTTAACAAGAAGATTGGGACGGCCTACGTGTTGCACCCTAAACAACTCGAGTGGGATGCCGAAGCGCGGCTGGCACATCTTCCGTTGTATATGGCTTTTTGCTTGTAGAGACCTCTCTGCGAACGGATGCCGTGAGAGGCGCAGGTCACTCGCTTGCTTTTGCTTGGTCCCACAGGTCGTTGAGTTGAGCGGTTGAGCAGGCGGCGAGGTCATCGCCCGCCTCGTGCACGGCGGCCTCCATCGCAGCCCAACGGCGACGGAACTTTGCCGTGCTGGCGCGAAGGGCGCTCTCGGCGTCGATACCCTCTTTGCGCGCAACGTTGACCAGGGCAAAGAGCAGGTCGCCAAACTCCATCTCGCGCTCGGGCGTTCCGGGGGCCTCGGCCTCAAACTCGGCACGCTCCTCGGCGACCTCGTCCCACACATCCTGGACCGTCTCCCACTCAAAGCCCACGGCAGCCGCCTTGCGCGACACCTTCTGCGCCTGCATCAGCGCCGGCAGATGCGTGGGCACGCCGTCGAGCAGACCCTCGGGCGCAGCTTCGCCCGCTGCCACGGCCTTGTCCTTGGCGGCCTTCTCGGCAAGCTTAACCTCGTCCCAAATCTTGAGCACCTCGTCGGAGTTATCGGCGTCCGCATCGCCAAACACGTGCGGGTGGCGGCGGATGAGCTTGGCGTCGATATCGCGCGCCACGTCGGCCAGCGTAAACTCGCCGGCGTCCGCCGCAATCTGCGCATGCAGTACTACCTGCATGAGCACGTCGCCGAGCTCCTCGCGCAGATGCGTGGCATCATCGGCCTCGATGCAATCGAGCGCCTCGTAGGCTTCCTCGATCATGTTCTTGCCGATGCTCTGATGCGTCTGCTCGCGATCCCACGGGCAGCCATCGGGCTGACGCAGACGCCAGATAGTCTGCACCAGATGCTGCAGCTCGGCCGACGCGTCGACCAGCGTGGACAGGTCGCGCGAACCCTCGGCATTTTGCTGAGCCATGTGCTGCGCCATAGTTATTCCTCCTCCAGGACCACGTGACGGAACGCGCCGCCCTCGTAGATGCCGTAGCTATGCGTACCGTCCTTGGGAATGCTCACGCTGCCGGGATTGAAGAGCCACAGGCCCGGGTGCGCGGCGCTTGCCTCGTTAACCTTGATGTGCGTATGGCCGTAGACGAGCGCGGAGCCCTCGGGCAGCGCGGGCGCGTGGTCGACGCTGTTGTGCATGCCGGCGCCAAAGACGTGGCCGTGCGTCAGGAACAGCTCACGGCCGGTCTCGTCAAACAGCGTGGCGTAGTCGGCCATGACCGGGAAATCGAGCACCATCTGGTCGACCTCGGCGTCACAGTTGCCGCGCACCGCGATGATGCGGTCGGCCAAGGCATTGAGCAGCGGAATCACACGCTTGGGAGCGTAGTCGCGCGGCAGGTCGTTACGCGGACCGTGATAGAGCAGGTCGCCCAGCAGGACGATGCGGTCGGGCTGCTCGGACTCGATGGCGGAGCAGAGGCACTCGGTCCAATATGCCGAGCCGTGAATGTCAGAGGCGATGAGGTATTTCATGAGGGATCCTTTCGGGATGGAGTTGACGGAGCCGGTCGCGGCGCGCCGCACGATCTTGTTATTCAAATCGCAGCGCCGCGCTCTGGGCCGCCTGCATCACGCGCTGGAGCGGTACGTCGTGCTCACGGGCAAGACGGGCGCAGTCTTCGTACTCGGGCGCCGCGCGCTCGCTGCCGTCGGGCAGGGTGGCCACCTTGACGGACACCTCGCCCCATGGCGTCGTTACGCGCTCAAAGCGGCGTGGCAGGCAAACGCGCTCCATGACCTGGCGGCGGATGGCATTGGTCGTGGTTTCCAAAAAGATAATCGTCTGCAGGCGCTCGATATCCTCGTGGGTACAGATTACCTGCAACTGCCAGCCGGGACGGCCCTTCTTGCAATAGAGGGGCAGCCAGTGCGCCTCGCGCGCACCGGCCTCGCGCAGGCGGTCGGCGGCGTAGGCGAGCACCTCGGGCGACGCGTCGTCGATATCGCATTCCAGCTTGACGATGGTCTCTGGCGCATCGGTCTCGCGGGACAGCGGGGATTTGCTATCGCATGGCATACGGTCCGGCTCCTTTCCGCGTGGGCTCGTTTTGTTCATCCAAACGCTAACACATCGCGGGCGGCGTGGATGTGGCGGAGCGCGATGAGCGCGATTTTCCTTGTCCGCAAGAAACCGACACCCCAGCGCGCTCGTCGCATCGAGGGCCGCGCCGCTACAATGGAGCGGATTCGCTTGACGCAAAGGAGCCGCCATGTCTGCTTGCCCGCTGGTCGATTGCCACACCCATACTTCGTTTTCGGACGGGCACGCCTCGT
>CATYJC010000008.1 GCA_958407555.1 uncultured Collinsella sp.
TTTGCCGCATACTTCCGAAAACCAGGTCGATCTGGCTTTTGCTAAAACGATTTATCAGCGTCGGTTAAGGTGTGGGTTTGCCACCGGGCGAACACTTTTAGCGCTTGGGACTTTATTCATTGGGCCTCGAAGGGTGGATTTCGCGCTTTTGGTAAAGAAATGAGTGTGTGTTTTGCCGTGCGCCGGCATTTGCACAGAAAAAGGGCCCGGAAGGCTTCGCCTTCCGGGCCCTTTGCAATGCAAGCGTGCTTGCAAGTGCGATTTAGCGCACCTGAGCGACGTAAGCGACGTTGGTCGAGGAGACCTTGTCCTCGAGCTGGACGCTCATGCGGGGATCGCCGGCGGTGGCGACGGTCAGGTCGCCGGCCTCGACGTAGCCGAGCTCCTTCGCAGTCTCGATCGCCTTGACGATCGTGCCGTTGACGGTGCCCTGGGTAATCTCGGCCTGGTGCGGGATAACGCCCCAGTACATGATCATCTGCTGGACGGCCCACTCGTGGCGGGAGAACGCGCAGATCGGCATGTTGGGACGGAAGTGCGAGATCAGGCGAGCGGTACGACCGGTGGTCGTCGGCACGGTGATGCACTTGGCGCCAACGGTGGTGGCCATGTTCACAGCGGACATACCCACAACGTTGTTGACGACGCGGGTGCCGTGAGCGTCAGCCGGAACCTCGAGCGGAGCGTGAGCCGGGAGGTACTTTTCGGTCTCGAGAGCAATGCTGGCCTGCATCTTAACGGCCTCGACCGGGTACTTACCGGCAGCGGACTCGCCGGACAGCATGACGGCATCGGTGCCGTCGTAGATGGCGTTAGCAACGTCGGCAACCTCGGCGCGCGTCGGGCGCGGGTTCTGCTGCATGGAGTCGAGCATCTGCGTAGCGGTGATAACGGGCTTGTAGGCCGCGTTGCACTTGGCGATGATCTCCTTCTGGATGTGGGGAACGAGCTCGGGCTTGATCTCGATGCCCAGGTCGCCACGAGCAACCATGATGCCGTCGGAAGCCTCGAGGATCTCGTCGAAGTTCTCGACGCCCAGGGCGCACTCGATCTTCGGGAAGATCGTGACGTGCTCGCCACCGTTCTCGCGGCAAAGCTTGCGGATGCCGCGGACGGACTCGCCGTCACGGATGAAGGAAGCGGCGATGTAGTCGATGTTCTCGGTCAGGCCAAAGAGGATGTCCTGACGATCGCGCTCGGTGATGGCGGGCAGCGAGATGTTGACGTTGGGCATGTTGACGCCCTTGCGCTCGCCGATCAGGCCGTCGTTCTTGACGACGCAGGTCATGTCCTGGCCGTCGACGGACTCGACCTCGAGGGCAACCAGGCCGTCATCGATCAGGATGAGGGAGCCCTTCTCGACCTCGGAGGGCAGGGCCAGGTAGTCGAGGGAGATGTGCTCAGCGGTGCCGTGGAAATCCTCGGACGTGGGCTGAGCGGTGACGACGATCTTGTCGCCGGTCTTGACGGCAACCTTCTTGCCGTCGACCAGAAGGCCGGTGCGGACCTCGGGGCCCTTGGTGTCGAGCAGGATGCCGACGGGCAGACCGAGCTCCTTGGAAATACGACGGACGCGCTCGATGCGACCGTGGTGCTCGTCGTAGGATCCGTGCGAGAAGTTAAAACGGGCGACGTTCATGCCCGCCTTGATCATCTCGCGGATGGTCTCGTCGCTATCGCAGGCGGGACCCATGGTGCATACAATCTTGGTGCGCTTGTACATTCAGACCTCCATCTGACATCGTCTTGCGCTGATAGATAAACCATAAGAAATAAAACTGAGATGATTATAACGAAATGGCGACCGAATACCCCAAAAAATCGACCGTATGCCGAATTAGAAGTTCATTTTTTGCGGAAAAACGGTATATGCAAAAACTTTACCAACTGTTCTAACCGCTGCTATCTGGGCGATATTTCAGTTTGATGTTGCGCCGAAGAAAAAACGTTTTATCAATGTTGAGCATCACACGGTCTGCACCGTTGCGCCTGTGCCGTGTTTCCAGATGGAATGTTTTGGCTAGACGCGTCGCTTTGGGGTACCATAGCCCCACTATCAACTGCCGCTCAGCACGGCAGCCTTGATGAGCCCTTGCCCTTCTCCTGGGAATTATGATCGGGCATCAATCTGCTGAGTGGCCCGAATCCCAGGAGGGGACTCTATATGCAAAAGGAATACCTGTCCGCCGCGGCGGAGGTGCTCAGCGACCAAGGCGTCGAGGAGAACCTCGGCCTGAGCACTGGTGAGGCGTCGTCGCGCCTCGCCAAGACAGGCCCTAACAAGCTCGAGGAAGCCGAGAAGACGCCGCTGTGGAAGCGTTTCTTTGAGCAGATGGCCGACCCTATGGTCATCATGCTGATCGTTGCCGCCGTCATCAGCGCGCTCACGGGCATGGTCAAGGGCGAGGCGGACTTTGCCGATGTCGCCATCATCATGTTCGTCGTTATCGTCAACTCGGTGCTGGGCGTGGTCCAGGAAGCCAAGAGCGAGGAGGCCCTCGAGGCCCTGCAGGAGATGAGCGCGGCGCAGTCCAAGGTGCTGCGCGACGGCAAGCTCGTGCATCTGCCGAGCGCCGAGCTCGTGCCCGGTGACGTGATCATGCTCGAGGCGGGCGACTCCGTTCCGGCCGACTGCCGCGTCCTCGAGAGCGCCACGATGAAGATCGAAGAGGCCGCACTCACTGGCGAGTCCGTGCCCGTAGAGAAGCACGCCAACGTGATCGAGCTTGCCGCGGGCACTGATGACGTGCCGCTCGGCGACCGCAAGAACATGTGTTACATGGGTTCCACCGTTGTGTACGGCCGTGGCCGCGCCGTCGTAGTCGGCACCGGCATGGATACCGAGATGGGCAAGATTGCCGGCGCCCTGGCCGAGGCCAAGGAAGAGCTCACGCCGCTGCAAGTGAAGCTCGCCGAGCTCAGCCGCATCCTCACCATCATGGTGATTATCATCTGCGTCGTGATCTTTGGCGTTGACATCCTCCGCCACGGCGTGGGCAACGTCCTTTCCGACCCGACCGCCCTGCTCGACACCTTTATGGTCGCCGTCTCGCTCGCCGTCGCCGCCATCCCCGAGGGCCTGGTCGCCGTCGTGACCATCGTGCTGTCGCTTGGCGTGACCAAGATGGCCAAGCGCCAGGCGATTATCCGCAAGCTTTCTGCCGTCGAGACCCTCGGCTGCACGCAGACTATCTGCTCCGACAAGACCGGCACCCTTACCCAGAACAAGATGACCGTCGTCAAGCACGAGCTTGCTGCGCCTAAGGAGAAGTTCCTGGCAGGTATGGCCCTTTGCTCCGATGCCCAGTGGGACGAGGAGCTGGGCGAGGCCGTGGGCGAGCCGACTGAGTGTGCGCTCGTCAACGACGCCGGCAAGGCTGGTCTCACCGGCCTGACTGCCGAGCACCCGCGCGTGGGCGAGGCCCCGTTCGACTCGGGCCGCAAGATGATGTCCGTGGTCGTCGAGACCCTGGACGGCGAGTACGAGCAGTACACCAAGGGCGCGCCCGACGTGGTGATCGGCCTGTGCACCCATATCTACGAGGGCGATAAGGTCGTCCCCCTGACCGAGGAGCGCCGCGCCGAGCTCGTGGCGGCCAACAAGGCCATGGCCGACGAGGCCCTGCGCGTGCTGGCGCTGGCGAGCCGCACCTACACCGAGGTTCCCGCCGACTGCAGCCCCGCTGCGCTCGAGCACGACCTGGTCTTCTGCGGCCTGTCCGGCATGATCGACCCGGTCCGTCCCGAGGTGGCCGACGCTATCCGCGAGGCGCACGACGCCGGTATTCGCACCGTCATGATCACGGGCGACCATATCGACACCGCCGTGGCCATTGCCAAGCAGCTGGGCATCGTCACCGATCGCAGCCATGCCATCACCGGTGCCGACCTCGATCGCATGAGCGACGAGGAGCTCGACGCGCACATCGAGGACTACGGCGTGTACGCTCGCGTCCAGCCCGAGCACAAGACCCGCATCGTCGAGGCCTGGAAGTCGCGCGACCAGATCGTGGCCATGACGGGCGACGGCGTCAACGACGCCCCGTCCATCAAGCGCGCCGACATCGGCGTGGGCATGGGCATCACCGGTACCGACGTCACCAAGAACGTTGCCGACATGGTGCTTGCCGACGACAACTTCGCCACCATCATCGGTGCTTGCGAAGAGGGCCGTCGCATCTACGACAATATCCGCAAGGTCATCCAGTTCCTGCTTTCGGCTAACCTTGCCGAGGTGTTCTCGGTGTTTATCGCCACGCTCATCGGCTTTACCATCTTCCAGCCGGTGCAGCTGCTGTGGGTGAACCTGGTCACCGACTGCTTCCCCGCGCTCGCGCTGGGCATGGAGGATGCCGAGGGCGACATCATGAAGCGCAAGCCGCGCAACGCCAAGGACGGCGTCTTTGCCGGTAATATGGGCCTGGACTGTGTGGTCCAGGGCTTGATCATCACCGTGCTGGTGCTGGCGAGCTTCTTTGTGGGCGTGTACTTTGACATGGGCTACATCCACATCGCCGATATGATCGCCGGCAATGCCGACGAGGAAGGCGTGATGATGGCGTTCATCACGCTCAACATGGTCGAGATTTTCCACTGCTTCAATATGCGCAGCCGTCGTGCGTCGCTGTTTAGCATGAAGAAGCAGAACAAGTGGCTGTGGGCATCTGCCGCGCTGGCACTGGTGCTGACGGTGATCGTAACTGTGCAGCCGACGCTTGCCGAGATGTTCTTTGGCCCCGTGACGCTTGAGCTCAAGGGCGTTATCGCCGCCCTGGGCCTTGCCTTCCTGATCATTCCGTTGATGGAGATCTACAAGGCGATCATGCGCGCAGTGGAGAAAGAGTAGGTCGAAAGGCCATCCTTCCCGCCGGCCCGATCGCCTGCGGGGTTTCCACGGGCACGTCCTCGCGCTTCGCGCTGCGGGATGTGCCCTTAGGAAACCCCTCCCGGCGTCGGGCCTTCGGATAGCCTCTCGGGACCGTAAGCTGAAGGAAAGTGTGTGAGCTGGTCGGGCTTTGCCCGGCCAGCTCTTTTTGATTTAAAATACCTGCTCAGTTGTGGTTTGTGGTGCTGGGAGGCGCTTGTGGGCAAGGCGAAGGCTAAGGCGAAGAAAAAGACGACGGGGGCGCGGGCTAAGCGCGATCGTCGTCGGAAGCTTGCGACCGAAGCTCCCGCGTCTGCCGAGGAGCTGCTGGCAAGCGTGCCGGGACTCGATGCGCTGCAGGATGTTCCGGCGTTCGACGATCTGCCGGTCGATGATGCTCAGCGGGCTGCCTTCGATGATTATTGTGCTCGGGCCGAGGAGCCCGAGCAGATGCAGCTTGGTGCCGTGGTGCGCCTGGATCGTGGGTTTCCGCTGGTGGCGACTGCCGATGACACCTTTCGTGCCGAGCATGCCGTGGGGTTTGCCAAGTCGCGTGGCGAGGACGAGGTTCTGCTGCCCGCCGTGGGCGACCGCGTGGCGGTGCGTCGTGCGCCCGGGCACGACATGGGCGTGATCGAGTGCGTGCTGCCACGCCGCACGAGTTTTGAGCGCTGGCGCGGACGCGCTCGCGGCGAGCGTCAGGTGCTTTGCTCCAACGTGGATAGCGTGCTGATCGTGCAGGCGCTCGGCGCCGGCGAGGTACTGCTCGACCGCGTGGCGCGCTCGCTGGTGTTGGCACTCGACTGCGATGCCGAGCCGGTGGTGGTACTCACCAAGGCCGACCGCTGCGACGCCGATGAGCTCGAGCGCGATCTGGACCGTGTGCACCGCTTGGTGGGTCCGGACGTGCGCGTGATCGTGACGTCCTCTGCCGAGGGTCGTGGCCTGGACGAGGTGCGCGCCTGCGTGCCCGCCGGGAGCTGCGCCATGATCTTGGGTGAATCGGGTGCTGGCAAGTCGACGCTGCTCAACGCGCTGCTGGGTCACGATACGTTGGCGACCGGCGGCGTACGTGAGCGCGATGACCAGGGTCGCCACACCACGGTCGCGCGCGTGATGGTGGCGCTGCCGGGCGAAGCCGGCGTTATTGCTGACGCGCCGGGCCTGCGCAGTCTGCCGCTCGTGGGGCATGATCGGGGCTTGGCACGCGCGTTTCCCGAGATCGTCGAGGCGTCGCGTGCGTGCCGGTTTGGCGACTGCACGCATACCCACGAACCGGGCTGCGCCGTTCGCGAGGCCGAGGATGCCGGGCAAATCGACAGCCTGCGCCTGGAGACGTTCCAAAACCTGGCGTCATCCATGCGTGTGAGTGCTCAGATGCTCGATCCCGATGTCCATCTGTAATTGAATCTACCTATGACAGCCGTCTCCCAATGGTACGGGAGGCGGCTTTTTTATTGCCGATGCGCCCCTAAACGTGCGTTTTGCTGACGTGCTGACCAAAACCTTGCCACGAGCTTGACGGGCCGGTCAGCTTTTGGTCGGCAATTGGTTTGACACTCAAAACCAAGATCGCGATCGCACCGTTTTGCTGCTTGCCCGCTCGGACAATGGTGCTACGGGCATCCGCCCGGTGCTACCTTGAGAGGAGCGGCCGTGAACAAGAGCAAGCGCATCGCCATCAGTCTAATCGCGGGTGTGCTCGCCGCGCTGCTCTGCATGGTCTACGCATCGTCGATTCGCTCGCAGGCTGAGCAGGTCCAGGCCGAGACGCTGGCCAAGTATGGCGGCGATCGCGTCGAGGTGTGCGTCGCGGCGCGTGATATCGATGTGGGCGAGACCCTCGACGAGACCAATGTCATAACCCAGGAATGGCTGGCGAGCCTGCTGCCGCGCGATGCGGCGACCGAGCTGCGCCAGGTGCGCGGCGACGTGACGACCTCGCGCATCCCTAAAAATGCCGTGATTTGCGATGTCTACACCAAGGCCGAAACCCACACGCTCGAGGTGCCCAAAGGCAAGGTCGCCGTTTCGGTGGCGGTCGATGCCGAGCATTCGGTCGGGGGCGCCACAGGCGTGGGCAGCTACGTGGACGTGTACGTGCAAAAGGACGGCGTAACCGATCGGCTGTGCGGCGCGCGCGTAATCGATACCAGCGAAGATGCCGGCGCCACGCGTGAAGGCAAGATCGAATGGGTGACGCTGGCGGCCGACCCCGAAGACGTTAAGGAATTGCTGGGGGCCTCGGGTAAGGGGACGGTCAGTTTGACGATTCCCGCCACGGTGCGCGGCAAAAAGAGCGGAGGCGACGAGTGATGAAAGCGATCTGGCTTGCATGCTGCGCGTGCGGTGATTACGGATTGCTGCAGCGGGAAGTCGAGGGCCGCGATGCGGGCGCGCAGGTGCTTCGCGTGGGCGACCTGGATGGGCTGGTGTCCATGGCGCGGGCGTTTCCGTCGCGTCGCGGGGCGGCGATTATCGCGGCGACCCTGTTCGATGCCGAAGACGTGCGAAAGACTGTTGCGCGCCTGACGGCCGAGGGCCGCGTGAGCCGCGTGGTCGTACTGATAGAGACGCTCGATCCTTCGGATATCGAGGGGCTGTTTCGCGCGGGGGCGACCGAGGTTATCGCTGCGCGTAGCATATGCGGCAACGGGCGCGCGGGCGAGGGAACGGTTGATTACGACCGGTGTATGACGATTGAGCCCGATGCTTTTGTTGATAGGGAACCCGGGGCGCCTCGCGCTACAAGAGGCCCGCGTGTTGATGATTATGGAAAAGCGGAAGCCGAGCATGGTCGGTGTCCCCGGGATCCCCTTGCATACGATGAAGTCGGAGAGCCGGTGCCGTATGGCGAGGATCTTTTGGATGCTGATATGGGATACGTGCATGGCGTGAGCCTGGTCGATGAGCTCGACGAGGTGGAGGGGCTTGCCGAGAGCGACAGCGTGCGTGTCGATGCGACCGTGAAGTCTCCAGACTCGGTCCCGCAGACCGAGCAACCTGCCATGCCGGCTTGGGCGCAGCATATGAGCGCTGCCGGGGAGACGGGGACGTTGCCGTCCGTGCCCGCGTCGCCTGCCCCCGCGCCGCCGGCGGATGCCGCCGCTCCGTCGCATCGAGCTCCGGTTGTCTGCGCCGTCTCGGGTTCGGGCGGTTGCGGCAAGTCGACGATCGTCGCCGCCATGTCGCACGCGGCGTCGCTGCTGGGCCTGCGTGCTGCCGTGCTCGACTTGGACCTGATGTTTGGAAACCTCTACGACCTGTTGGGCGCCGATGCCCCGCATGACATGGCGACGCTTATCGAGCCATCGGCTGCGGGCGCACTCGCCGAATCGGACATCGTGGCCGCCTCGATGCGCGTGGCCCCGGGCGTCACGCTTTGGGGCCCGGTCGCCGCGCCCGAACAGGCCGAGCTCATGGCGCGTCCGGTGGAGCTGCTGCTTGACGTCTTGCGCCGCGAATCCGACGTGGTGCTTGTCGACACCTCGGTCTTTTGGGGTGACGCCGTGGCGGCCGCGGTGGCGGCAAGCGACCGCTGCCTGGTCGTGGGCGATCAATCGGTGTCATCTGCGACGTCCGCGGCACGCGTTATCGAACTGGCGAGCCGTGTGGGCGTGCCGCGTACGCGCATGAGCGCCGTATTCAACCGGTTTGGCGCGCGCGGCGCCGACGAGGATGTCGCCATGCGCTTTGAGATTGCCTGCGCGTTGAGCTCCAAGATTCGCATTGCCGACGGCGGGCAGGACTTGACGGCGCTCATGGCATTCGGCCGTGCTGACGAGGCGGTGGGCCAGACCAGCGCTTTTGCCACCAGCGTGCGCGAAGCCACGCGCGAGATGCTCGTGGAGCTGGGCTGCGCCGTCGGTCCCTGGAGTGACATGGTCACCGACCGCGCGACGCGCACCGAGCGCCCACGTATCCGTCTTCCCTGGTCGCGCGAGGGTGATTCGCGATGAGCTTGCAAACAAGGATTAAGGAAGCCGGTGCGGCCGCGGCGGCGCCTGTTGATGCGGGGCGCCACCGTGCCGTCAAGCGCCGCACCAAGCGCGCCGTGATGGACCGCATGGGCTATGACGAGGTGGCGCGTATCAGCGCATACATCGATCCGGCGCGCGCCCGCTCGGAATTGCGTCCTGCGGTAGAGGCGGCGCTCAACGTGGAGGAGCCGGGCGACCTGGCGATGCCCGAGCGCGAGACCATCATCGACGAGATCTTGGACGACGTGGTGGGCCTGGGCCCGCTGCAGCCGCTCATCGAGGACGACACCGTCACCGAGATCATGGTTAACGGTTGTCGCTCGGCTTTCTTTGAGCGCGGCGGCGTCTTATATCCCATCGAGCATGCGTTTGAGGACGACGAGCAGATCCGCGTGCTCATCGACCGCATCATCTCGCCGCTAGGCAGGCGCATCGACGAGCGCAGCCCCATCGTCAACGCACGCCTCAAGACGGGTTATCGCGTCAACGCGGTGATCCCGCCCGTGGCGATTGATGGGCCGATCCTCACCATCCGCAAGTTCTCGGACCGCATCTGTTCGCTGAACGAGCTTGTGAGCCTGGGGTCGCTACCGCTTTGGTATGCACAGCTGCTTTCGTGCGCGGTATCGCTGCGCCAGGATTTGGCGGTTGCAGGTGGCACGGGGTCGGGCAAGACCACGCTGCTCAATGCGCTATCGTGCGAGATATCCACCGGCGAGCGCATCGTGACGATCGAGGACTCCGCCGAGCTCAAGTTTGCGCATCACCCGCATGTGGTTCGCCTGGAGGCGCGCGAGGCTTCAATTGAGGGCGAGGGCGCGGTGACAATCCGCGACCTGGTGACCAACGCTCTGCGTATGCGTCCCGACCGTATTGTGGTGGGCGAGGTGCGCGGTGCGGAATGTTGCGACATGCTACAGGCCATGAACACCGGGCACGATGGGTCGCTCACCACGCTTCATGCGGGTACCGAGCAGGAGACCGTGGTGCGTTTGACGCTGCTTGCGCGCTATGGCATCGACCTGCCGAGCGAGCTTATCGAGGAGCAGATTGCCATGGCGCTCGACGGCATCGTGATGTCCGAGCGCCATGCGGACGGCAGACGTTTCGTGTCCTCCTATTCGGGGGTGCGACGCGGCACGTCAGGCGGCGTGGAGCTTGAGCGCTACGTGACGTTCGATGCCGCCACGCGCACCTGGACGCTCGATCGCGAGCCTCCGTTTATCGCGGAGGGCCTGCGCTCGGGAACGCTCACACAAGAGGAGGTGGACGAATGGAGATCGTTGTGCCCCTCGTCGTAGGGGGCTTGACAGGGCTTTCTGCCGCGGTGGCGTGCGGGGCGGAGCCTCGTGTGTCGCGCGTGCCGCCGGCGGAACTGGTCAGCCATGCGCTTGAGTCGGTTGCCGAGAGGCTGCCGCGCGAGTTGGTAGAAAACGACCTGCTAAAAAAGATTGCCCGCTCCTGGGCGGCGCTGGTTCCAGCACATCGCCTTGGCCTTGTTATCGAGGATGACGAGGCGCGCCTGGCATGCTTGCTGCTATCGAGTGGTGTCTGCGGCATTGCCCTGACTGTCGTATCGCTGTCGCCCATCGGCTTTGTCCTGGGGCTGCTCGCACCGTTTGGCGTAGGCGCCGCTCGCGACACCTTCGACCGTCGCCGCGAGCAACACGATGTGGAAGAAGCCATGCCCGAGGCCTTTACGGCGCTCTCTATGTCGCTCGCCTCGGGTCATTCGCTGGCCCAGGGCATGAGGTTTGTGGGAACTCACGCGCAAGAGCCGGTGCATACCGAGTTTTTGCGCGTGGCGACGGCGATCGACTGCGGCGTCTCGGCGACTGATGCGTTGGATGACCTACTCGACCGTATCGATGCCCCCGGCCTTTCGCTTGTCACCTTGGCGCTCAAGGTGTCGCAGCGAACCGGTGCCCCGCTTGCCGACCTGTTGTCCGAGGCGTCGAGCATGGTGGGGGAGCGCATTGAGCTCAAGCGCCGCTTGGACGTCAAGACATCGCAGGCTCGTATGTCGGCACACATGGTCTCGGCGATGCCGGCGGGTATGTGCGCGGTGCTGGCGCTGCTTTCGGCCGACTTTCGCCGCGGCCTTGCAACGCCGGCGGGTGCCGGTGCCGTGGTACTGGGACTTGCCCTCAACGCCGTCGCCCTGGTGGTCATCCGACGCATTATGCGGGTGGAGCTATGAGCGCCCTGGTCGGGGTCGCGGCATGCCTGTGCGCGCTCAGCGTGTTTATCGTGACAGGGCTCAATCGTGCGGACGCATGCAAGATCGCCCAGGTCTGCAAACGCGAGGCGCTGCTGGTTGTTGCGGCTGCCCGATCGGTGACCGATGTCCTGGTAGCACGGTTGAGGGGCATGCTCGGCACGGGTGGTACGGTGCAGGTGTCGCTCGGCGAGGTGTCCGAGATGATCGACGTGGTGCGTCTGGGGCTTTCGGCCGGCCTTTCGTTCGATGCGGCGCTTGAGGTTTTTTGCGCCAATCGCCGATCGACGTTGGCGCTCCGCCTTGAGCGAGCCTGCATGGCATGGCGGGTGGGCGTAGGGACGCGAGAGGATGAGCTTCTGGCGGCCGCGCGCGACCTGGATGTGCGGGCGCTCGAGACCTTTGCCATCACAGCGGGGCAGGCGCTTGCTCTCGGTGCCCCGCTTGCCGAGACGCTGGCGGCCCAAAGTCGCGAGATTCGCGCGGCCCATCGCGCCGCGGTCGAGCGCGAGATTGAGCGTGCGCCGGTCAAGCTGCTGATTCCCACCGGCACGCTCATCTTGCCGGCGTTGCTTCTGTCCATATTGGGCCCGCTGCTGGGAGCAGGCGGGATGATGTAGGGAGGAATACATGAATACGATGACTGACGTTGTTGACAAGGTCTGGAGCTTGGCGTTTTGCCAGTCAATTCACGCTCGCCAGCGTGCCGAAGAACTGCTGCGGGAAGAGAGCGCGCAGGGCACCACCGAGTACGCCATCCTAGTCGGTGTGCTCGTGGTGATTGCCATCATTGCCATCGTCGCATTTAAGGGCAAGGTCCAAGATTTATGGAGCGCTATCAGCGAGGGCATCAACAGCCTGTAGAGGGCGCCCGTCCCGTCGGCGCGTTGCTGGTGCTCGCCTGTGCGGTCGTGGCGGTGGCAGTGGCGGTTTGGGGGCTTAACACAGCACGGCAACAACGTTTAGGGGCTGCCGCGGATGTGGGATCGGGTTCGGCTGCGGCGTCTCAAATAGACGATGCGCGAGACGCGGCCGATGCGAATGCCGCCGTTACGGCGCAAACGTTCTTGCAAGCACTCGACGAGCGAGCGGACGCTGCAACGGGTTCATCTGCAAACAATGCCGTCGCTGTTCGTCTCGCATGGTCCGAGTGCCGACCGATGACCGAGGCGGCGGCGGATATGCTGCGTGCCTATCGCGAGGTGCCCACGGCGCAACTTGCTCTGAGCGGCTATCTCGACATCAAGGGCAACGTGTGGGGCGCCATCGTGCGTGACGGACGCGGCTGGGTCGATATGGTGACGGTTGCCGCGGATGCTGGTGATACTTCGTGTTGCCTGCGCGTGGTCCGCCTGACCCCGCAGACAACGAACTCAAAGGAGGGGTCGTGAAATGCATGATGTCCTGCGCGAGGAATCTGCCCAGGCAACGGTCGAATACGCCATCGTCACGGTGGCACTGCTTTCCATCGCGCTGGCGATCGCAGGGCTTTGGCGTGCCGGTGCCGATGGACGCTTGGCGGCGCTGGTCGAGCGGACGGCATCTCACGGCGTCACCTCGACATCGGTTGTCGACGCTGCTGCGGGTGCTAAGGACATCGTGCTGTATTGATGTTGCGCGCGAGGACCGGGCTCAGTCTACGGTCGAGGCGGCATTCCTACTGCCGACGTTTCTGACGCTCGTCCTGTTGGCGCTGCAGCCGGTGTGCCTGCTCTATACACGCGCGGTCATGGAGTCTGCCGCCGCCGAGACCGCGCGGCTCATGACCACGACGACGGTGGGGGATGACGAGGATATTAAGGAGTTTGCCCGCCGCTGTCTTGCCGCGGTTCCCGACGTTTCGATTTTCCATGCCGGCGGGCCCCTGTCGTGGGATATCGAGCTTGGTCGGGCCGATGCGGGCGGCGTCTCGTCCGTTTCCGTTACCGGCGAGGTTAAACCGCTGCCCGTGATCGGTGCGTTTGCGCAGGCTATGGGTAGCGCAGGCAAAAACGGCTATGTCGAGCTTAAGGTCGACGTCTCGTACCAATCGCGTCCCGAGTGGCTGGAGGGAGATTATGATTCATGGATTGCTGCATGGGATTAAGCGCTGCCTGTTGAAGGTGACGAGGGGGCTTGCGGGCCGTTGCCGACCGCGTGCTCGCTGCAAGCGAGGCGGCTTTATGGGTCGAGCCGGGATCGACCTGTTTATCGAAGACGGTGCCTATACCACGCTCTCCTCTGCGGTGGTCATCTTGGTGGTGCTCACGCTGCTGTTTTCGTCAACGGCGGCGATATGGAGCATGTCGCGCGCGGGGGACACCCAGGTGGCTGCCGATAGCGGCGCGCTGGCAGGCGCCAATGTGGTGTCGTCCTACCACACGGCTGCGACGGTGGTGGATGCGAGCATTTTGAGTTTGGGCCTGGCGGGGTTTGCCACGATCGGCACCGGCTTGGTCGCCATCCTTATTCCGGGTGCCGAGCTTGCCGCGGGCGATATGGTCGACACGGGAATTGAGATCATTAAAACGCGCAACAAGTTTGCCAAAAGCGCCTCCAAGGGCCTGCAGAAAATCGAGACGGCTCTACCGTATCTGGTCGCTGCGCGAGCTACGCAGGCCGTGTCGGCGCAGGAAACCGAGGGCGCGACCTATACCGGTACGGCGCTTGCTGTGCCCAGGACGTCCGAGTCGGATTTCGTTGCGCTCGAGGGTTCCGAGATCTCGACCGATGTCATTAAAGACACATCGAAAGATCTGGAACGCGCAGCAGATGAGCTGCAGAAGGCCTCGGAGGAGACGGCGAAAGCAAAAGAGCGCGCCTGGCTTGCGGATTGCGGCGGGTCGGATCCGGCTTCGGTCGGCAGTTGCTCATGCATGTGGGAACGCGCGAGGAGTTTGGCGAAGCTTTCGGATATTGAGAATCCGCACTATTCCTCGAGCGTCACATGGGAGCCGCAAGTGGCGCTCGATCGCGCGAAGGCCTATTACCGCTTGCGCCTTGCAAACGAGGCGCCTCAAGGCTCAAGCGTCGAGACGAAGGCGGAGTCGGCGGCGCGCAAGGCGTTCTATACCTATGCGAGCGCAGAGGTCAATCGCGCATATATAACCGAAGACGGAGACCGGGCCACTTCCTATATTCCGTTGTTGCCGCGCAACACTGACGAGGTGCGAGCGACGGAACTCTATACCGATGCGGCGTGGCCAACTAGTACCAACGATGGCAAAACGTATCTGCATTATGGAACGAGTTGCCCCAACTATAAGAAAGGGACGCCAGGCGGGCTAGCCTCGGTCGCTGCTTATGACGGGCAGGACAAATGCAACAGATGCCATTTTGGTGTTTCGTCGCTCGGCGCCGTTGCGGCTCCTTCGACTTCAATCGAAAACGGCTTCGAGTACCACTTTGATCGATTCAAAGACGCTCTGGAAGACTACGTCGAATGCCGCAACAAAGAGCTTGAGCTCATGCGCCAGACCGAGGACGAGGCTGACCGTGCGGGCAATGCGTTTGACGAGGCTATTAAAGCGCTTTCGGGCGAGCGTCCGCGTATCGCCCCGCCCGGTCGCAACGGCGTGGTCGCCTTTGCGGTTTCGGGTGCCATCTCGAGCCCCGATGAGCTCAACTCTTCGTTTAACACGACAGTCAGACTTGGTGAGCGCGGTGCGATCTCTGCTGCGGTGCTGGCACCCGATGACGCGACGGCGCAGAACAACGTTCTCTCGCGGTTTTTCTCGACGTTGGAGGAACGTTCGGGTGGCGTTGCCGGCGTACTCGATGGCGTCATGGATGTTTGGGGACGGCTACTTGTGGGATACGGAGACATCCAGGGCTCGGCCGACGAGCTTATGGATGAGATGATCGATGGCCTGGGAGGGAGCAGTGGCGCGCTGGGCTCCATTGCATCGTGGCTCGGCGATACCGTTTCGGCGTCCGTGGCGGCGCTGGGCTTGGAGCCGTGCGACTTGCGCCTACGAAAGCCGGTGCTGACCGACACCGCCAACGTCATCAAGAGCCCGGGGTCTGACATCACAGGTCTTTCTAAAGTGCAGGACAAGCTACGAAGTATTCCGCTGGGCGTGAGCGACCCCAAGGCGCTTTGCGAGGCGCTGGAATATCAAGTCGAGCGCACCATCAGCGGCACGGTGTTCACGCTTGCGGAGATTCCGCTGCCCGGCGGCGGTTCCATTCCACTCACCGTCGATGTCGCCACGCTGGCGGGTGCCCTGGGCGGTGGGTCGTAATGAGCATCCGCAAGCGCCTGCGCGAGGAGCGCGCCCAGGCGACGGTCGAGATGGCCGTGGTCACGCCCGTCCTGCTGGTTCTGGCGCTCATCGTGTACAACGTCATGGTCTTTGCCGGCGCGGTCGCGCGCTTCGATCGCGTGGTGCCCGATATCGTGCTAGCGCATGCCGTGGCGCCGAGCGGGGAGGGCGATGACAGCTCCATCGATGCCTCCGCGACCGTTCAGGCTCAGATCCAACATGCCATGGAAGGCTATGACTTGCAGATTGAGGTCTCGAGCGAGCAGGGTGCGACGACATCGGATGGCGGTCTGCTTTCGCTCTCCGGCACGTTTAGGACCTATACCTGTACCATGCGCTACGAGCCGTGGCCGAGCTCGCTCAGCATCGCCGGCGTTTCGCTGGGGGCACCGGCAAAGTTGTCGCACGAGCGCGCAGTGACGGTCGATCCGTGGCGTCCGGGGGTGGTTATGTGACCGCGGCCTCATCCTACATTGCCTACGCGCGGGCGCTCAACAGGCTGGGTTGGACGCCTGCCGAGTTTGTGGTGGCGGAGTCGTTTGCCGTGCGCCTGCGCGGCATGCTGGGACGGTCTCCGATTGCCGCCAACGGGTTGCCGCTCGTCATGGCGTTCCCACGCTGCTCTTCGGTCCACACCTGCTTTATGGCCTACCCCATCGACATTGCTTTTATCGACCGCAACGGCAGCATCCTCGCATGCTACGAAAACGTCCGTCCTTGGCGCATGCGTTCCTGTCCCGGTGCCTGGGCGGTGCTGGAACGCCCTTCAATCCTCGCTACACCTCCCGCCTTTCAACAAGTGCCGGCGTAAGAATTGGCGACAGCGGACTTTCGTCATACGAAATTGGGTAAGATGGAGGAGAAGATGCATGGATGTTGAGATCCATCCCAACGCCAAAAAACACTTGACGGAAAAGCAAGTGCTTGGTGCTTGGTTTGCGGTTACTGAGTGCATTCGCCGCGAGTCGGAGGACGAGCCGCCGAGATGGCTTGCCATTGGATGGCTTCCAGATGGTCGAAGTGTGGAACTTGTTGCAGTCGAACTAATTCGTGGATGGCTCATTATTCATGCCCTGTCTCCGGTTCAGAAAACATTCTGGCAAGAGATCGAGCAAGCTCGGCAGAGGGGTCGATGATGAGCAAGGCGTATACGGCTGCCAATGGTCAGGTTGTAACGGATGAAATGATTGACGCGTGGTGCGAGTCGTACGAGCATGGCGAGTTTCCGGACGGCGAGCATACCGTTGGGGGGATCGTGCACGGGCGGCCTCCGCTCTCAAGCGAAGGGACGGCAACGCTATCGGTCAAGATTCCCCTAGGGATGAAGGAGGCGATTCGTCGTCGGGCGGCGGCTGAAGGAATGACGCCAAGTGAGTTTGCCCGTGCAGCCTTGAGCGAAAAACTTCTTGCGGTGGGTTGATGTCTCTAACGTGCTGTTCTATAGGGTCGGCCTTGTGGCTGGCGCTGTGCTCAAAAACTTTTTTCAAATTCTCGGTTGACCGGAGCGCGTCCTTGGTTATACTAATCAAGCCTTGAAACAAGGCACACCTCAAATGGCTGGGTAGCTCAGTTGGTAGAGCAGAGGACTGAAAATCCTCGTGTCAGGGGTTCGATTCCCTTCCCCGCCACCTTGAATTGACTAGGACCTCTGCAAAGGGGTCCTTTTCTTTTATGTGGACCCGCGGAAAGCGCATCCCATTAATGAGCGAAAGAATGGAATGCGCTTTCCGGCGCCTGCCCTCGGCGTGTATGCGCATCTCGGTACGTCATCTTGACCCCGCTCGCCCCAGACATTCCTCCCGCTTTTGCGCCACTTTACAGACCGTTCGGTCGTCTGTCCGCACGCGCGGGTATACTCAAAACGATACTTTTCCTATGCAATACGATGCAGGTTTGGCCTGCACGATCCGAAGGGGGCAGTGATGGAGAGGATACTCGGCGTTAATCTCTCTGGCTGGTTTATTCCCGAGCCTTGGGTGACCCCGTCGCTATACGCGGCGACCGGTGCATCCAACGCGGCCGAGCTGCAGGAGGCCATGGGCACCGCCGCCTATAACGAGCGCATGCGCCGTCATTACGAGACGTTTGTGAGTGAGGACGATTTTCGCCGCATGGCGCAGATCGGTCTCAATGCCGTGCGTCTGCCGGTGCCCTGGTATGCCTTTGGTTCGCAGGAGGCCGATGCGTCCTACATCTCGGTTGTCGACTACATCGACCGTGCAATTGAGTGGGCTGCCAAGTACGACATCCGCGTGCTGCTCGATCTGGCGACGGTGCCCGGTGGCCAGGGCGATTCCAACGATTCGCCCACTACGCCGGAGGCTGTTGCCGAGTGGCATTCGTCCACCAACGGCCGTCATGTCGCACTCGACGTGCTCGAGCGCTTGGCCGATCGCTACGGCGAGGCCGAGAGCCTGCTGGGCATTGAGCTGCTGGACACGCCGCAGATGAGCGTCCGCAAGAGCCTCTTTACCATGACGGATGGAATTCCGGCCCACTACTTGCGCAATTTCTATCGCGATGCCTACGAGCTCGTCCGTTCGTATATGCCCGAGGATAAGATCGTCGTCTTCTCGTCTTCGGGGCATCCCAGCGAGTGGAAGCATTTTATGCGCGGTGCCAAGTACAAGAACGTCTACATGGACCTTCACCTGTACCATTACCGCGACGAGTATGCGCTCGACATCACGAGCCCCCGCGGGCTGACGACGGCGATTTCGCGTAACAAGCGCGAGCTTAAAGAAGCGATCTCGACAGGGTTCCCCGTGCTGGTGGGCGAATGGTCGGGCGCGGCGATCTTTGCCAACTCGTCGGTTACGCCCGAGGGCCGCAATGCCTACGAGCGCGTGTTTATCGCCAACCAGCTGGCTTCGTTTGCGCCGGCTGCCGGTTGGTTCTTCCAAACGTGGAAGACCGAGAAGCGCATTGCGGCATGGGACGCCCGCGCGGCGCTCGGTACGCTCGAGCGCGGCATGATTGAATAGGTTGATATGACGCAAAACAGCGCCCATACGGGCAAACTCTATGTGGTCGGCACGCCCATCGGCAACCTGGGCGACCTGTCCCCGCGCGTTGGCGAGGCGTTTGCCGCCGCCGATGCCATCTGCTGCGAAGACACGCGTGTGACGTCAAAGCTGCTGATGCACCTGGGCATTTCCAAGCCGCTTGTCCGTTGCGACGAGAATGTGATCGCCAGCCGCGCCGCCGGCCTGGTCGACCGTCTGCTGGCGGGGGAGACCCTCGCCTTTGCCTCGGACGCCGGCATGCCGAGCGTGTCCGATCCCGGCCAGGCGCTGGTTGAGGCGGCACGTGAGGCCGATGTGCCCGTCGAAGTTATTCCCGGGCCTTCTGCTTGCGTCACGGCGCTCGTTTCGTCCGGCATTCCCTGCGAGCATTTTTTCTTCGAGGGCTTTTTGGGCCGAAAGCACGGCGACCGCGTGCGCCGTTTGCAGCGCCTTGCCGTGGTGCCCGGCGCACTCATCTTCTACGAGTCTCCACATCGCATCGTGGCTACGCTCGAGGCCGTGGCGGAGGTCTTTCCCCAGCGTGAGGTTGCCGTCTGCCGCGAACTCACCAAGCTGCACGAGGAGGTCTTGCGCGGGCCCGCTGCCCAGCTCGCCGAGGAACTGCGTGCTCGCGGCGAGGTAAAGGGCGAGATTGCGCTGGTCATCGCGCCGCCGAGCGAGGATGAGGAGGCCGGTATCGTGCCGGTTGACGCCGCGGCAGCGGATCCCGACGAGGCCCTGCGCGAGGATATCCGCGCCGCGCTCGAGGAGGGGGAGCCCGCCTCTGCGGTGGCCAAGCGCCTGTCTCAGAAGTATTCGCGCCGCAAGCGCGATGTCTATGCCATGGTGCTCGATATGCAATAGATGGAGGATATCCAGCCCTTGCGCTAGAATCATCCCCTGTATGCAACGTTTTTCTGGAGGACAAACCCCATGGATCAAAGCAAGCCTTCGTTCTTTATCACGACGCCCATCTACTACGTCAACGCCGATCCGCACCTGGGCACGGCTTATTCCACCATCATCGCCGACGTTCAGGCTCGCTATCGCCGCTCCACCGGCTATAACGTCAAGTTCCTGACCGGCATGGACGAGCACGGCGAGAAGGTCGCCGAGGCCGCAGCCAAGCATGGTATGACGCCGCAGGAGTGGACCGACAGCCAGGCTCCGCACTTCAAGGAGCTTTGGAGCAAGCTCGAGATTTCCAACGACGACTTCATCCGCACCACCGAGCCGCGCCAGCATCATGCCGTGCAGTACCTGTGGGAGCGCATGAAGGAGTCCGGTTACCTGTATAAGGGCAGCTACGACGGCTGGTATTGCGTGCCTGACGAGACCTACTTCACCGATACGCAGGTCCAGAAGGGCGACGAGGAGTACGGCAGCGTCGGCCAGCACCTGTGCCCCGACTGCCACCGTCCGCTTGAGCGCGTGCAGGAGGAGTCCTACTTCTTTAAGCTTTCCGCCTTCCAGGACAAGCTGCTCAAGATTTACGACGAGCACCCCGACTTTGTCGAGCCTGCGTTCCGCATGAACGAGGTGCGCAGCTTTGTCGAGGGCGGCCTTAACGACCTTTCCGTGAGCCGCACGAGCTTTGACTGGGGCATTCAGGTCCCGTTTGACGAGGGCCACGTGACCTACGTGTGGTTCGATGCGCTGCTCAACTATATGACGGCCGTCGGCTACGGCGTCGACACCGACGAGGCGCGTGCCGAGCTGGCCTATCGTTGGCCCGCGCAGTTCCACATCGTGGGTAAGGACATCATCCGCTTCCACTGCGTCATTTGGCCCGCCATGCTCATGGCCATCGGCGAGGCCCTGCCCGAGCACGTCTTTGCCCACGGCTTCCTGACCGTGCGCAATGCCGAGACCGGCAAGGCCGAAAAGATGTCCAAGAGCCGCGGCAACGCCATCGCTCCGCAGGACGTTATCGACATGCTGGGCGTCGAGGGCTATCGCTATTACTTCATGACCGACGTCGTCCCCGGCACCGACGGTGCCATCAGCTTCGATCGCATGGAGCAGGTCTACAACGCCGACCTGGCCAACAGCTGGGGCAACCTTATCTCGCGTTCGCTCAACATGAGCGGCAAGTACTTTGACGGTTGCGCGCCCGCCAAGCCCGCGTCGTTCGATGCGTTCGAAAACCCGCTGGCAAAGATCGCCGATGGCCTGGTCGAGCGCTACATGGCCAAGATGGACGTGCTCGATTACGGTGGAGCTAAGGACGAGGTCATGGAGCTCATCCATGCCGCCAACCACTACATCGAGGACTCCGAGCCCTGGGCGCTTGCCAAGGACGAGACCAAGGCTGACGAGCTGGCATTTGTGATCTACAACCTGCTCGAGGCTATCCGCATTGCCGCTCACCTGCTGATGCCGCTCATGCCCCGGACTTCTGCCGAGGCCCTGCGCCGCCTGTCGTGCGAGGACGAGGCCGCGAGCGACGACCTCAAGGGCATTTGCGCTTGGGGCTTGCTTGCCGGTGGTCAGCCCGTCGAGAAGGGCGAGCCGCTGTTCCCGCGTCTGGGCTAAGCCGCCGCGCGCCATATCGGCAATTTGCTGTTTAGATGTAAGGGCATGGCCGCAACGGTCCATGCCCTTTTGTTTCAAGACGCCGCCACCATGCTAAGGAGGCAACTATGACAACTTCGCCTTTGGCAAACCCCGCGGCAACAAGGGAGCTGCTGGAGGAGTTTGGCCTTGCGACCAAGCATCGCCTGGGCCAGAACTTCCTGATCGACAACCATGTAATTGAGCGCATTTGCGAGCTTTCCGAGCTTGCGGGCGATGAGCGCGTGCTCGAGGTCGGTCCGGGCGTTGGTACGCTCACGCTTGCGCTGCTGCAGGAGGCGGCGTGCGTCACGTCGATCGAGGCCGACCCCGAGCTCGAGCCGGTGCTCGATGCCCATGCCGCTGACTACGCCAACTTCCGCTTTATCATGGGCGACGCGCTCAGGGTGACGCCGGAGCAGATTGAGCAGGTTGCGGGCGGTGAGCCGACGGTATTTGTCGCGAACCTGCCCTATAACGTGGCGGCGACGATCATCCTGCAGTTCTTCCAGACGATGCCCGCGCTCAAGCGCGCCGTCGTCATGGTTCAAAAGGAGGTTGCCGATCGCATTGCCGCAGTGCCGGGCAATAAGACCTATGGCGGCTATACGGCAAAGCTCGGCCTGTATGCGCAGGTGACGGGTCGCTTTGAGGTGCCGCCGCGTTGCTTTATGCCGGCACCGCACGTGGACTCGGCCGTCGTGCGTATCGACCGTGTTGACGGCGTGGTGCCCGAAGGACTCAATCGCGAGTTTGTGGCCCGCGTGATTGACGCCGCATTTGCTCAGCGTCGCAAGACCATCCGCAATTCCATGAGCGCCAACGGCTTTGCCAAGGACGTGCTCGATGCCGCCTTTGAGGCTTGCGGTATCTCACCCACCACGCGCGCCGAGACGCTCGATGTTGCTGACTTTGTCCGCCTGGCCCAGGAGCTAATCCATGACGCCTAATGCCGAACGCGTGACGTTTACCAAGAAAAAGAAGACGGTTGCCTGCCCCGTGCCCTTGGCACCGCTTGCCGACACGCATGCGCATCTGCTTTCGTTTTGGGGCAAAGAAGTGCCCGAGACGCTCGTGCGCGCGAAAGCCGCGGGCGTCGACCTGTTGGTGACGATGCTCGACCCCATCGCCGACAAGCGCAGCGTGACGGACTATAGCGACTGGCTGGTGCGCGAAATTCTACCGATGCGGGATATTCCGCAGATCAAGTATCTCGCTGGCGTTCATCCCTATGGCGCGCCGGATTATACCGACGACATTCACGCGCAGGTCGTTGCCGCGCTCGATAATCCTTTGTGCGCCGGTATCGGCGAGATCGGCCTGGACTACCACATGGATTACGATGACGACATCGCGCCGGCGCCCCATAGCGTGCAGATTGATTGCATGGCACGTCAGCTCGAAGTTGCCGTGCGCCGCAATGTGCCGGTGGAGCTGCACCTGCGGCACGAGGACTCGGATGGGGAGCGCACTTCGCACGTTGATGCGTACAACGTGCTGCGCGAGGTAGGTGTGCCTCAGGCCGGTTGCGTGCTGCACTGCTTTGGCGAGGATCGAGCCACGATGGAGCGCTTTGTGGGTTTGGGCTGCTATATCGCCTATGGCGGCGCGGCCACCTTTAAGCGCAACGACGACGTGCGCGAGGCATTTGCGGCGACCCCGCTCGATCGCATTTTGTTCGAGACGGATTGTCCCTATATGGCGCCGGAGCCCATTCGTGGTCTTGAGTGCGAGCCGGCAATGATTTCTATCACGGCAAACACGCTGGTCAACGACCGTGTCGATCGTACCGGCGAGGATGCTGAGGCAATCGCGCGAGCAGCTTGGGAAAATGCCTGCAAACTTTTTCAAAAATAGTTCTTGCGTTCGCGATGGTGCTCCGTTATTCTAATTCCTGCACGCGGGCGTGGCGGAATTGGCAGACGCGTACGGTTCAGGTCCGTATGGGGGCAACCCCATGAAGGTTCAAGTCCTTTCGCCCGCACCATTAAATGAAAGAGCTCCCAGTAATGGGGGCTTTTTTGTTATGGGCCCATCGCGGGGACTTGAACCTGCGAAGGAGCGAGCGCCAAGAAAACGCGGAGCGTTTTTAGCGAGCTGGCGAGGACGCCGGCAGGCGGCCGAAGCCGGCGCGGATCCGCGAAGCAGATACGCGGACGTCCTTTCGCCCGCACCACTAAATGAAAGAGCTCCCAGTAATGGGGGCTTTTTTGTTATGGGCCTCCTGTTGGTGTCACGTGGCTGCTTCGTGCGGGTATCCTAATGCCAACGTGTGCCTATCAGAGGAGAGACCATGCTGTTGTCCGGTATCATCGCTGCTCTTACGAGCTTTCTACTTCCCATCATCATTTTGTTGCTGCTGCTCCCCAACGCCTGCTATGTCGTTGAACAGCAGCATGCCGTGATCATCGAGCGTCTGGGCAAGTTCAATCGCATCGTCAACGCGGGCTTCCACATGAAGGTGCCCGTGATCGACCGCAAGGCCGCCACGGTGAGTCTGCGCACCATGAAAAACGGTTTTGGCATCGACGTTAAGACCCAGGACAACGTGACCATCGGCCTTGAGGTCTCTGCTCAGTACCACGTGAGCTATGACATGGGCGCCGGCCCGGCAGATTCGGGCATCTACAAGAGCTACTACATGCTGCAGGAGCCCGTCGACCAGATGCGTGATTTCATCACCGACGCCCTGCGCTCTTCCATCCCTGTCTATACGCTCGATGAGGTCTTTGCCAAGAAGGATGACATCGCCAAGGACGTTAATGCCACCGTGTCCGAGCAGATGGCTGCCTACGGCTTTACCCTCGTGTCGACACTCATCACCAAGATCGCGCTGCCGACCGAGGTCGAGAACTCCATGAACGACATCAATGCTGCCCAGCGAAAGCGCGCTGCTGCGCAGGAGCTCGCCGAGGCCGACCGCATCAAGCGCGTCACCGAGGCGACCGCCGAGGCCGAGGCGATGGAAAAGGCGGGCGAAGGCATCGCCAACCAGCGCAAGGCCATCGCGCTGGGCATCAAGGATTCGCTCGAGATCATCCAGGAGACGGGTGTCGGTAACGACGAGGCCAACCAGCTGTTCATGTTTACGCAGTGGTCCGAGATGATGACAGAGTTCGCTCGCACGGGTAAAACATCGACGGTCGTACTGCCGAGCGATTTCTCGCAGTCGGCCTCGATGTTCGAGCAGATGCTGACCGCCAGCAAAGTTCAAAACGATTCGAAGGAGTAGACGCGCGTGAAATACACCGTCGTTTGCGTCGGTAAGCTCAAGGAGCGCTTTTGGAAGGACGCGTGCGCTGAGTACACCAAGCGCCTAGGTGCCTATGCCAAGGTGGATATCCGCGAGGTGGCCGATATCGACCCGGCTAAGGCGGGCGGCGTGGATGCCGCACGCGACAAGGAGGGTGCGGCGATTCTTGCAGCCCTGCCGCCTCGAGCGCATGTGATCCTGCTTGCCATTGAGGGCAAAGAGCGCTCGAGCGAGGAGCTTTCGGCGCGGCTCGACGATCTTATGCTGCGTGGTAACAGCGACATCGCCTTTGTGATTGGTGGATCGGACGGCGTGACCGATGACGTGCGCACACGAGCCGACGAGATGCTCAGCTTTGGACGTATTACCTTGCCGCACAACTTGGCGCGCGTGGTGCTGCTGGAGCAAATCTACCGCGCCTGCAAGATCAGCCGTGGCGAGCCGTATCACAAATAGGTCGGCAATACGAAACAATGCCGTGGGACAATAGCCTTCGTTTTGAAGAGCGTGTCTGAGAGGACTATGAGATATGAAGATCGGATTTGTCGGTTTTGGCAATATGGCGAGCGCTATGGCCGATGGCTGGATCGCCGCCGGTGTGGCTGCGAGCGATATGTGCGCCTGCGCGGGCCACTACGACGCCTTGGTCGAGCGTTGTGAGGCACGTGGGATGGTTGCCTGTCGTGATGCGGCGGAGGTTGTCGCCGCATCCGATATCGTGGTTGCTGCGGTCAAGCCATACATGATTGAGAAGGTCTTCGCTCCGCTCAAAGAAACCCTTGCCGACAAGGTTGTCCTTTCGGTCGCCTGGACCTGGGATAGCGCCAAGTGGGAGCAGGTCCTGCCGGGTGTCGCACACATCTCGACGGTGCCCAACACGCCGGTTTCGGTGGGCGAGGGCGTCATCGCCTGCGAGAAGTCCTCTACGCTCAACGGCGAGCAGCGTGCCGTGGTGCTCGACCTGCTCGGTAAGCTTGGCACCGTCGTCGAGCTCGACACGAGTCTGCTGTTCGTGGGCGGCACGGTGGGTGGTTGCGCTCCGGCATTTGTCGCTATGGCAATCGAGGCCCTGGGCGATGCGGCGGTCAAGCACGGTATCCCGCGTGCCGATGCCTATCGCATTGTGAGCCAGATGGTGCTGGGTACGGCAAAGCTGCAGCTTGCAACTGGCCAGCATCCTGCGGCGATGAAGGATGCCGTATGCTCGCCCGGTGGTGCCACCATCAAGGGCGTCGTTGCGCTCGAGGACGCCGGCATGCGCAGTGCCCTGGTCAAGGCAATCGACGCAACTCTCCAGTAAAACCGACCAAAAAAGGACAGGTTTATTTTTGGCAGGTATTTTCTGCAGTTTTGTCCTTTTAGCGAAAAGCGCCCCGCAACTGGCTCAATTCCAGTTGCGGGGCGCTTGCGTTTGCCCAGATAAAACCGACCAAAATAAACCTGTCCCTTTTTGGCAGGTTAGTCCCAGAAGCTGTCTTCCTCATCCTCGGACTTGGGTCCGCGGTCGACGTACATCTTATGGGTACGCTTCTCCATTACAAAGGCAAGAATCGCAAATAACAGGATGCCGCCGGCGAAAAGGATGGCAAAACCGGTGCGGGTGCCAAACAAAAAGGAAAAAACTGCGTCCATTGGGTGCCTTCTTGCGTAGTTGAGTTGGGTCGTAAACGCTCATAAGTATATACTTGCCCATACATGTACAAGGTTGCAACCTAAATGGAATGTATATCGCCGGAGGATCTAATGCTTGATATCAAGTTTGTTCGCGAGAACCCCGATGCCATCGATGTCGCCATGGCTAACCGCCAGACGTCTTGGGATCGCGAGAAGTTCTTTGAGCTCGACGACGAGCGTCGTGCCGTCATCACCGAGGTCGAGGAGCTCCAGGCTACGCGCAATGCCGAGTCCAAGAAGATCGGCGCCCTGATGAAGGAGGGCAAGAAGGACGAGGCCGAGGCCGCCAAGGAGGCCGTGCGCGCCGTCAACGAGAAGATTGACGGCCTGGCCGAGCGCCGCACTGCTCTCGAGCAGGAGCAGTACGACTTCATGGCTCACCTGCCCAACATTCCTTGCGAGGCCACGCCGTACGGCAAGGACGAGGACGAGAACATTGAGCGCCGTCGTTGGGGCACCCCGCGCGAGTTCGACTTCGACTTTAAGCCGCACTGGGATCTGGGCACCGATCTGGACATCCTCGACTTCGAGCGTGGCAACAAGCTTTCCGGCAGCCGCTTCACCGTTCTCGGTGGCGCCGGCGCCCGCCTGGAGCGTGCCCTCATCAACTTCTTCCTCGATACGCACACCAGCCGCGGCTTTAAGGAGTGGTGGCCGCCCATCGTCGTCAAGCGTCAGACCATGTTCGGCACGGGTCAGCTGCCCAAGTTCGAGGACGACGCCTATCACGTCTCGGGCGACAACTTCCTGATCCCTACCGCCGAGGTCGTGCTCACCAACCTGCACGCCGGCGAGGTCCTCGATGCCGACACCCTGCCGCGCCGCTACACCGCCTTCACCCCCTGCTTCCGCGAGGAGGCCGGTTCCGCCGGTCGCGACACCCGCGGCATCATCCGTCAGCACGAGTTCGACAAGGTCGAGATGGTCAAGTTCGCTAAGCCGGAGGAGTCCGACGAGGAGCTCGAGAGCATGACCGCCGAGGCCGAGTACCTGCTGCAGCAGCTGGGCCTTCCGTATCGCGTGATTAGCCTGTGCACCGGCGACTTGGGCTTCTCTGCCCGTCAGACCTACGACATCGAGGTCTGGCTGCCGAGCTACAACGCCTACAAGGAGATCAGCTCCTGCTCCAACTGCGGTGACTTCCAGGCTCGCCGCGCCAACATCAAGTATCGCGACCCCGAGAACTTCAAGGGCTCGCGCTACCTGCACACCCTCAACGGTTCCGGTCTGCCGGCCGGCCGCACCATGGCCGCCATTCTGGAGAACTACCAGAACGCCGACGGCACCATCACGATCCCCGAGGTTCTTCGTCCTTACATGGGCGGCCTCGAGAAGATCGAGCCGGTCGCGTAACTTGGCTGCATAGGGGATATGCAAGGGCGCTCCTTTGGGGGGCGCCCTATTTTGTGCGTAGGTCCATACCATGCCGTGCGGACAGCTCAATAGAAAACACACGAACAGCTGTTCTGTATACAGCCATCTACCTGCTATGCTTTTGCTAAATAAGAGCGAGAGAAAGGGGACGCGATGGAGCTGTTTGATGATCGGGTGGTTTTGTTTGAGAGCGACGAGGGCGGGGAGTACCTACTTGTAACGTGTGAGCCGTCTGGCATGGGTGGCCTAGTGGTTCGACAGACGAGCGAGGGACCGTTGACCCAATGGTGCTTTGAGGAGTCGCCGCATGTGGTCGAGACCTTTGTGACGCACGAGGGGCTTGTGGCCCTGGAGCATTTCTATGGGGTCCGGACATCTAACCAGGTTGCTCGCATGTTGAGTATCTCGTTTGCCGATTATGATTGTGCCCAGCGGGTGAGATCGCTCCTGAGGGAACTTGATGCTAAGTTTGACGTGATCGAAAAGCCAATCGATCGTACGGGGAACGGCGGTATATGCGGAGCAGCATGACAAAACTGCGTTCCACAAAAAAGTTTGAGATTGTGCTTGACTCCAATAAGCTAAAGTGGTTTTATATGTCTTGCGCTGCGGCGTTACCTCAGCTGGATAGAGGGTCTGACTACGAATCAGAACGTCATAGG